>CP089983.1:5421875-5732812 GCA_037157805.1 Sorangiineae bacterium MSr11367
CCACTTCCGGCTCGACGCCTTCATGGCCGAGGGCAATCAGGACACCGCGGGCTCGGATCCTGCGGGCATCCCGCGTCCGCCGCACGCGCAGCGGCTGCTCGCCGCGGAGCTTCGGAATGCACCGTTCGGCGCGCACATCTACCGCAGCGCCTCCACGCCGGAGCAGGTTCGCGAGCACTACGACCACGAAATGATGAAGGACGGCTACACGCCCCTCGGGTGGGCCAATGACATGTACGACGCCAAGGCGATGAACCGCATGTACCTCAAAGGTGGCGCACAGATCGCGCTTTCGACGAAGCCCGATGGCGACGGATCCATCGTCTCCATCGGCGAAGTCGGCGCGCCCAACGCGACCGCGGAGCTCGAGGGCCCGGCGCTCCAACTGACCGGCGCACGCAAATGAGAGCGGCAACAGGAACAGGCATGAACAAGAACGTTTCCAAGATCCTCACGACGATCGTCGCGGCCCTCTCACTCTCCGTCCTTTTTGCAACCCAGCCTCGAACCGCCCAGGGCGATCAGGCGGGTGCGTCGGGAAGGGCGTACGCCGAGTGCCGTCTGCGCTGCACCTCCCTTTTCAACGAGTACGCCACCGCGTGCGGCACCGGCACCTGCAAGGAGAAGTGCGCGGGCGCGAAGTCGAAAGAGGAAGGGTGCAAGTCGTGCGTGGAGAACTGCCTGGCACCCAAGAAGCAGGAGATCGTCGACTGCCATAAGAAGTGTCCTCCCCCGAAGTAGGCAATCTCCCTACTTCCCCCTTCCCGGCGCCACTTGCGCGCTCGCGGGAGGTACGTCACAAGGAATGCTGGCAGAGCCCGGCTCACGGACGTGAGTCCGGGATGCCGCCTTTTGTGGAGAGAGAAAATGGACCGGGACGAACTATCGGTGGGGTGGATGAACGAGGCACCAGCCATAGGATCCATCGCGATCCGGCTCGCGCAGCGTTCTCCTGCCATCGAAATTCTCGGTAAATCTCATATCTGTGGTGCGGGCTCGACCACAATTTTCGCTGTTATATGAGAAGTTCCGTTGGCACGACCTGTGTAAAGAAATAGCTCAGTACGAAGAGGAGACGGCGATGCGGATCGACAAAGGGCAGCTCTCGAAGTTCCGGAAGAACCGATTGGGGGCAATCGCAGTGGAATACGCACTCCTCGTGACGTTCGTCGCGGTGCCGACGGTCATCGGCCTCACGACGGGCGGCGTGAAAATGCTGAAGGATTACCGCGCGGGCCGCGAGGCCATGCTGAAACCGACGCCGTAGAACGGCGGGCTTTCGAGCCGCCGCAACATCGATGGGACGGGGAGCCGGGATGCTCGTTTGGAGGGCAGGATGAGTTGCGTCAAAAGGTTGGCGAAAGACAAAAAAAGGTGCCGTGGCTGTAGAGTTTTTAATCGGCTTCATGCCGATGGCCACCGCCTTCCTTTGCTTCACGCAGGTCGGGTGGATTTACACCGCGCATCTCGTGTTCAAGCACGCCGCCTTTGCAGCCGCGCGCGCGGCCATCGTCACCGTCGAACCGTGCAACCCCGGCAAGGATCTCGACAAGCGCCGCCCCGATGATCCGAAGAACGCGTTCACCGCGGCCCTCGGGGGCGGCGCATGGCAGCACACGTTTTCCTCGCCCGAGGTGAACCCTCAGTACAACGGCGGCGAGAAGTTCGGCGACGTGAAGACCGAGGTGAAGGCGAAGTACAAGTGCAACGTGCCGATGGGCAAGCGCCTCGTCTGCTCGGGCTTCGGCTTCGTCACCATGAAAGAAACGATCACGCTGCCCCACCAGGGCGCGGCTTACGACAACGCCACCGGATGCGGGGATCAGTGATGGAAATGGTCATGTCGAGGGGGTTTGCCATGTCGTCTCCATCTGGGAAAACGCGGGAGGGGCTCGCGCAGAATCAGCAGGGCGCGGTGATGATCATCGGCCTTTTCATGGCCATTTCGCTCATCGGCTCCCTGTGGTTCATCCTCGGAATCGGCGACGCCATCATCCTGCGCGACAAGGCCGTCGAGGCCTCGGACCACGCGGCCTTCTCGGCGGCGACGGTGCATGCGCGCGGGATGAATTACATCTCCGCGTTGAACCTCATCATGTTCGCGCTGGCCAGCATTTACGTGCTCCTGGCGACGCTGGCCGACATCGTGATTGGCGCGGGCATCCTCTCCGCGGGCTGGGGAACGTGGATTGGCAGCTCCTGCCTCGGCAGCCCGATCCCCCCGCCCCTCGCGGCGATCGGCAAGGTCGCCTGCCAGATGGGTCACGCCATCGCGAAGGTCGCGACGACGTACAACAAGGCGCTCAAGGGCGTATTCAAAGCCATGGGCTTCCTCGAGGACGCGGTCCAAATGGGCTTTCCCGTCGTCGCCGAGGCCAGCGCCGTCACCTTGATTCAGAACTACCAAACGACGAGCGGCAACCTGCAAGGCGCGGTGATTTCGCCCTCGATCGTTCCCATCAAGAGCATCAACAAGAGCGACAAGCCGATTGGCCTGCCCGTGCAGCGCGAGGAGAACAAGTACCTCTGCGAGCGCACGTTCACCAAGGTGAAGGGCGTCATCAAGTCGTACGTGCCGGCGCCGGCCAGCACGGTGGCGGGCTGGGGTCTCGACTTGGTGGGCTACTACTTGAGCATCCGCTCCCCCGACGATCCCGATGCGGCGTTCGGCATCGGTTACGACGGCGCGCCGTGGACGGACAAGGACATCCACATCGTCAATCCCGATTCGGCGGTGAAGAACGGCAGCGACTACTTCCAGATGTGGGGCCTCGTCGTCAACGTGGAGGACAAGGAAGTCGGCCGCGCCGAGCAGCGGGTGAGCATGTCCAAGAACAAGGGGCATAGCGTCGATTCGCAGAAGGCGGACAAGAAGATCTACTTCTCGCAGGCCGAGTACTTCTTCGACTGCACCAAAGCGTGGACCGACAAGGAGTGCTACGACGGCGACGACAAGAACGCGTCGTTCTCGATGAACTGGAGGGCGCGCCTCCGTCTGACCCACCCGCCGTCGTTCGGCAATCAGTTCATCGGCGCGGCGACGGGCATCCTGATGTCGGGCAGCTTGACCGGCTTCGCGGGCGGTCTCGCGGGCGGCACCGGCGCCGGGTCGACGATTTCGAGTGGGCTCGGCAGCGTGGCGAGCAATCCCTTCTTCACGCGAACGGGCGCGGGCAACGCCGCCGCGGACGCTCAGAACTTCTTGAACGGCGACAGGCCGATCCACTGAGGAGAGTCATGAAGACCGTGTCCCATAGAGTATCGACGCGGATTCGCCGGCGACGCAGCCAGCTCGGTGCGGCGCTGGTGGAAGCCGGGATCATCATGCCGGTGATGGTGACGTTCCTCGGGTTCATGTTCTGGTTTCACGACATCTACAAGGTGAAGGAAACCAAGATGTACGAGGCACGCGCCGCGGTGTTGACGTACGCCTCGCGCGCCTGCGACGGCAAAGAGACGCCGAACGACGGCAGTGCGAGCGGCGCCCTGGGCGCGGGCGGCGGGGCGAGCAAAGCGCCGCAGGCACAGAGCAGCGGTGGCACGGGCAGCAAGCTGAATATGGTGTTCGGCGTCGAGAACCGCGAAGCGCACGGTGACGCGCATGGCTGGGGGCGCACGTCGAAGGGCTGGAGCAAGCAGCTGACGCACACGTCGTATTGCATGTGCAACGAGAAGCACGTGCCCGAGGGCCTCGCGGGCATGTTCGAGTTCGGCAAGAACATCTTCACGTCGATGAAGCCGTTTTAAGGTCGGGAGAACGACAGATGATCGCGTTGAGATTTATGGCGTGGCGAAATTCGAAGGGCCTCGGTGCTGCGCGTGGGACGATCCGCGTGGCGGCGTACGTCACGGTGCTGGCTGCCGCGGCCGGGGTTTTCGGTGCGCACAAGGCGCACGCCGGGATCTCGGAGAGCACGCTCCAACTCGGACGCGACATGCTGCCGCTGTCCGAGTACATCAAGGAGCCGACGGCGCTGACGTTGAACGGCGAGCACATGACCTTGGCCACGGGCACGAGCAAGAAGGGCGTGCACGAGGTGCTCGATTCGTACGAGTCGTTCTGCCGCACGAGCAAAGATAGCCTTGGCAAAGAGTGGTCGGATCTCTCGAAGCAGGGGCCGGAGCCGCTCAACGTGAAGTCGCGCCTCGGCGGCTCGTTCGACATGGGCGTGTACCGCGCGGAAAAGACCGACGAAGGCTCGGTGCTTTGCTTCATGCGCGGCCAGAACTCGTCCAAGACGATGATGGAGTCGCTGCAGACGTTCGAGCAGACGAAGGATCTGGGGGCGCTCGGCAAGATGCGCTACGTCTACGTCAAGGACGCCGGTGGCGGGCGCGTGCGCGTCTTCACGGCCTGGACGGACGATCGCTTCCGCATCGATTCGTTTGCGCCCGAGGGCACGGCCGATGCCGCCGGTACGGATCCGGCGGGCATTCCGCGTCCGCCGCAGTCGCAGCGGCTCTTGTCCGCGCAGATTGCCGGCTCGCCCTTCGGTGCACACGTGTACCGCAGCGCGGCGAGTGAAGATCAGGTGCGCGCGTTCTACGATGCGGAGATGAGCAAGGCGGGCTGGACGCCGCTCGGCTGGGGCGAGAACAACGACATCGACCAAGCCAAGCACCGCATTTACATGAAGGGTGGGATCCAGATCGTCCTTGCGAACGGCCGGGACGAAGATGGTACGCTCGTATCGCTGGGCGAATTGGGGGCCCGCCCCGAGGAATTCACGCCACCGTACGAGGAGAAATGAAGTCGAAATCGAGATTTGCCATCACCCTCGCCATCGCTTCCATCCTGTCGACGATGGCCCTCGCGACCACCGCGCCCGACGCGAGCGCGCTCCCGACGCGCGACCAGTGCATCAAGGCTTGCATGGACAAGCAGGAGGGCGCCGTCAAAAAGTGTATGGGCGGCGACTGCCGCAAGGACTGCCCGCCCGAGGACAAAAAGCCGAGCGAGGCCTGTTCCACCTGCATGAAGCCGTGCCTCATGCCGAGAATCAAAGACATGAACGACTGCGTCCAAAAGTGCCCCAGCTGACGCACTCGTAAAGCGAAGAAGGAACCGCCAGGACGCCAGGGTCGCCAGTGTGAAACGACACTGGGGCTCTGGCGTTGGTGTTTTGTTCTCGATTTCCGCGCTGAAAAACAAAAGAAGAAGGAACCTCGCCGTCCACCCCCTGGCGACCCTGGCGTCCTGGCGGTTCCTTCTTCTTTGCCGTTAGACCGCGGGGGCCATGGTGGTGAGGCCGGCGTCTTTGATGAGGGCGAGGTCGGCTTCTTCCTCGGGGTTCGGGGTGGTGAGGAGCTTCTCGCCGTAGAAGATCGAGTTGGCGCCCGCCAGCATGCAGAGGAGCTGCGCTTCGCGCGAGAGCGATTCGCGGCCTGCGGACAGGCGCACGCGCGTGTGGGGCATCAAGATGCGGGCGATGGCGATCATGCGCACCATGTCGAGCGGGTCGACGGGCGGGCGATCGGCCAGCGGAGTGCCCTCGACGGGGACGAGCGCGTTGATCGGGACGCTCTCCGGCTGCGGCTCGAGGTTGGCGAGGGTGCGAAGCATTTCGCAGCGGTCGTCGATGCTTTCGCCCATGCCGATGATGCCGCCCGAGCACACGGTGATGCCGGCTTGCCTGACGTTCTGCAAGGTGCGGATGCGATCGTCGAAGGTGCGCGTCGTGATGATCGAGCGATAGTTCTCGCGGCTCGTGTCCAAGTTGTGATTGTACGCGTCGAGCCCAGCGTCCTTGAGCTTCTTCGCTTGCGACTCCGTGAGCATGCCCAGGGTCACGCAGGCCTCGAGGCCAAGGCCTTTGACCTCGCGCACCATCTCGAGCACGCGATCGAAGGCGGGACCGTCTTTGACTTCGCGCCAGGCCGCGCCCATGCAGAAGCGCGTGGAGCCGAGCTCCTTGGCGCGGCGCGCGCTCGCGCGGACCTGCTCGATGTCGAGCATTTTTTCGGCGCCGACGGGGGTGTCGTAATGGCTCGACTGCGGGCAGTACGAGCAATTCTCCGGGCAACCGCCCGTTTTCACGCTGAGCAACGTGCAGAGCTGCACCTCGTTGTCGGCGTGGTGCGCGCGATGGACGGCACGCGCTTCGTCGAGCAAGTGGAACAGCGGGCGATCGTACAAGGAGCGAACGTGGGCGCGGCTATACGGTGCGGACGACATTGGACGCACCATAGCAGGACGATGCCAGGCGTTCGAGACTTCACGCGCGGGTCCCGTACCGGTAACTTTTGCATGTGGTCCCCGCAGCAGCAGACTCATCTCGGACAGTGCTCCTCGCCGATGATTCGCCGGTGGTGCGCACAGCTTTGCGCAAAGCGTTGGTGGCGGCCGGCTTCGAAGCACTCGAGGTAGGATCTCTCGCGGAAGCGCGCACCGTCGACGCATCGCGGCTCTTCGCCGCTGTGTTGGATCTCGACCTCGGCGATGGAACGGGGCTCGATGTGGCGAAGTCGCTTTCGGCGGCATGCCCGTCGCTGCCCTACGTCTTTTTCAGCAGCGGAGACGATCCGCCGCTCACCGCCGCGGCGCGAAGCCAGGCACACGTCTTCATCAAGCCGCGCGAACTCGATCGCGTGGTGGCCTGGCTCCAGGCGCTGTAGCGCGCGGCGATGCTACTGCGGAGGCGGCGGGCAGCCGTACTCCGCGAGCATGCGCAGGGTGCGGGCGGCGGCCTGCGTGACGGGCTTCGGCCTCTGCGCTTGCGCGGCCAGCGCCAAAAACTTGTCGCAACCTGCGCGGAGCTCCAGCGCGTCCTCCGGATCGACCGCGCGACGCGGGCGCGCGGCCAGGGCGCTCGCCGACTCCAGGGCGAGCGCCGCCTCCTTCTCGTTGGTGCCGGCGCCCACCTCGGCGAGCCACGGCAGCCCGGCCCATCCATCGGCGTACGCAAGCGCCCGCAGGGCGGTCTCACGCCACTCGGCATTCGCCGAGCCGCGTTCCACCAGCCCCAATGCGCCCTCCTTGCGTGCAAGGCGCGCCAGCTCGTCGGCCTCCCCTTCCCTCGCCCGCGCCCACTGCGCATCGAGTTGCTCGGACGAGGCCCCCGGCGGCGCGGGCGCGGATCCATCGGCCGCCGCACTGGAGGAACCCGATGCGGGCGCTCCGGCCGTCGAGGTTTGTCCGCGCCCGCACGCTGTGGCCAACGCGATGGCTGCGAGCAGAATGAACCGCGGCTTCACGCCGTGAACAGTTCCAACGTGCGGCGACCCTGCTTGCGGTCCTCGTCGAGGCGCTTGTTGAACTCCTCGACGGCGCGGTTGATGTGCATCGAGCAGAACTTCGGCCCGCACATCGAGCAGAACTCGGCGCTCTTGAAGTACTCGTCCGGCAAGGTCTCGTCGTGGAGCTTCTGGGCGTGCTCCGGATCGATGGAGAGGCGGAACTGCTCCTTCCAGTCGAAGGCGTAGCGGGCGCGCGAGAGCGCGTCGTCGCGATCGCGTGCACCGGGGCGATGGCGCGCGACGTCGGCGGCGTGGGCGGCAATCTTGTAGGCGATGAGGCCCTGCTTCACGTCGTCCTCGTCCGGCAGGCCGAGGTGCTCTTTCGGGGTGACGTAGCAGAGCATCGCCGCGCCGGCCGTACCGGCCATGGTGGCGCCGATGCAGCTCGTGATGTGGTCGTAGCCCGGCGCAATGTCGGTGACGAGCGGTCCGAGCACGTAGAACGGAGCCTCGTGGCAGAGCTCCATCTCCTTTTTGACGTTCATCTCGATCTGATCGAAGGGCACGTGGCCCGGGCCTTCGATCATGACCTGCACGTCCTTCTCCCAGGCGCGCTGGGTGAGCTCCCCGAGCGTCTTCAACTCGGCGAATTGTGCGGCGTCGCTTGCATCGGCCAAGCATCCGGGGCGCAGCCCGTCGCCGGCGCTGATGGTGACGTCGTACTTGCGGCAGATCTCGAGGACCTTGTCCCAGTGCGTGTAGAAGGGATTCTGCTTGTGATGCTCGAGCATCCACTGCGCCATGATCGAGCCACCGCGCGAGACGATGCCGGTGATGCGGTTGCGCACCAACTCGAGGTACTGCGCCAGCACGCCCGCGTGGATGGTGAAGTAGTCGACCCCCTGCTGCGCCTGGACCTCGAGCATCGAGATCATGTCGTCGGCGGTGAGGCGCTTCACGTCTTTGGAGATCTGGAGCGCTTGATAGATGGGCACCGTGCCAATGGGCACGGGCGAGGCGCCGATGATGGCGCGCCGGATGCCATCGATGTCGCCACCCGTCGATAGGTCCATGACCGTGTCGGCGCCGTGCTTCAGGCAGACGGCGAGCTTGCTCAGCTCTTTGTCGACATGGCTCACCACGGCGCTGGAACCGATGTTCGCATTGACCTTGCAGCCCAACGCGATGCCGATGCCCATCGGCTCGAGGTTCGCATGATTGATGTTCGCCGGGATAATGAGCCGGCCGCGCGCCACTTCGCTCCGCACCAGCTCCGGTTCGACTTTCTCGCGCTGCGCGACGTACGTCATCTCTTCGGTGATGACGCCCTTACGAGCGTAATACATCTGCGTGGGGGTCGCGTCTCCGCGTCGCTTGGCAATCCACTCGGTTCGCATGGTTTCGAGTCTTAGCAGCTCCATGGGTGGTACCCAACAGGGACCTATCTTGTCTGGCGCACGGCAACACCGCATATTCGCGGACCCAAGGAGAGCCCCACCATGCCCCATGCGATCGTCATCCATGAAACCGGCGGCCCTGAAAAACTGCGCTGGGAAGAGGCCAATGTGCCTGCGCCCGGCCCCGGCCAAGTGCGGATTCGGCACACGGCCATCGGACTCAACTTCATCGATGTTTACCACCGCATTGGTCTCTACAAAGTGCCGCTTCCCACGGGCATCGGGCAGGAAGCCGCCGCCGTGGTGGAGGAGGTCGGATCCGGAGTGACGGGTCTCGCTAAGGGCGATCGCGTCGTCTATACCGGTCTCATGGGCGCCTACGCGCAGGAGCGCCTCGCACCAGCCGACCGCCTGGTGAAGCTGCCCGCGGACATCGACGATGCCACGGCGGCCGCGGTGTTCCTCAAGGGGCTCACGGTCGACATGCTGGTCCGGCGCGTCTTTCCGCTTCGTTCCGGCCACACGGTGTTGGTCCATGCGGCCGCCGGCGGCGTGGGCAGCATCCTCGTTCCCTGGGCCAAATCGATTGGCGCCACGGTGATTGCGACGGTGGGTTCGCGCGAAAAGTCCACGCTGCCCAAGGCCCAGGGCGCCGACCACGTCATCGTCACCAGCGAAGAAAATTTCGTTGCGCGCGTGAAGGAGATCACCGGGGGCCGCGGGGTGGACGTGGCCTACGACTCGGTGGGCAAGGACACGGTCCCGGGCTCGCTCGAGTCGCTGGTGTCGCGCGGATGGCTGGTCAGCTTTGGCCAATCGTCCGGCAGCCCCGCCCCCATCGAGCTCGGGTCGCTGGGCGGCGCACGTTCCCTGTTCGTGACGCGCCCCTCGCTGTTCGCGTACATCCCGACCCGCGAGGAGCTCGAGGACGGCGCCACGCACCTCTTCAGCGTGCTGCAGCGAGGTATCGTGAAACTCGCCCCCCCGCGCAAGTTCGCCTTGAAGGACGCCGCCGAAGCCCACCGCGCCTTGGAAGCGCGGCAGACCACGGGCTCCGTCGTGTTCACCCCCTAGTTCGAGGGCTTGTAGCGGTACATCAGAATGCGGCCGAGGTGCATCTCCTCGCGGAAGATGACGTGTTCTTTCGTGTTGGGGAGCTCCACGGCCGAGATGCCCATCAGCGTGTCGACGTACCCCGCAACCTGCGCGACCTCGGGGCCAGCGTAGAGGGAGCCCTTGTAGCTGTTGCTGGGGTTCTCCGTGTCATACGTGCGTACGCGTCCCGGCTCGAGTAGCCCGTTTCCACCATCGGCTACGTAAATGCGATGGCCGGCGACAGCCATCGACGCCGGTACGCAATCATCCCCCCCAGACTTGTTAACGCACGGCTCGGCCGCACCGACTTCGATGTTCCACGCCAGGGTGTTCGCGCCGATCTTGAAGTTATCGTATCGGGCAAGTCGCCATTGACGTTTAACGCTCCCGTTGATGCGATTGCTTCCGAGCACATACAGCGTATGGCCTGCGAATTTAATCTGTTGTACGGTCTCCATACCAATTTGGGTCAAATCGCCTAGCTGCGGTGCATCGGAACACGTTCCAGGACCACTATCTCCATCGCAGTTCTCGAAATAGACAGGGATCTTGCGGCCAACCGGATCGGCGATGAAGCTCTTGACCGGAAAATATTTAAGGGCAACGTTGTTGGAGATCGCCCAGATACCTCCATTCTCATCGATGTCCTGACCGAAGACTATTTCTGGATAGGGCCCGGTGTGGGTCTTGGTCTCGCCGGGCCCCATCGTGCAATCGGCATTCTTGTCTACCCATTGTTGAGGGGCTCCGGGCGTTTCTCCATTGGGCCAAGGATGCCCGCCTCCTGAAAATGCGACCACCGGACGGGCAATGGTGTCGTCGGCATCGAAGCGGTAAATGCCCAACCTGGTCGGTGCGAATCCCCAGTTTCGAACGTAGAGGTACTTCCCCTGCACGGCGCCGGTACTGTCTTTGAGGTACCGGACGGCCAAGGGGAGCGTTTGATACGAATCACCCGACCCCGGATGCGGATTCCGCCCGTCGTGCGGGCATCCCGTTCTGTCCACCGTGACCGAGGACTGGCTGGGTGACCATTCCTGCCCAGCCTCGTTCGAATAGTTGAGTACATATTTGCGATTGGCCGAATAGACCTTCGTCGAGTCCTGAGGATCTACTACGACAGTATCCATGTACGCATGCTTGATGGCTTTGCCCTCCAGCTGTTTCGTGGGTGAGAAGCGTCGTATATCCGTTCGTCCGAATACACTTTGCGTGTATCCGCTGCTCGCAACGTAGATGTTGCCCCCCTTGTCGACGCCCACGCCAGTCAGGTTGTCGAAGCGGTCGTCGGCGTACTGCCCCTTTGCTGCGCGGATTCCGCCGGGCTGTCCGAGCCGGTCGCTCTCCACGTATTGGTGCCCGGGTTCGATGTCGTAGATTCGGATTTGCTGCGCTGCCAGGTCATTGTCGGCAACATAAAGTTTGTTCCCACCAACGGCGATGGCAACGGGGGTTCCCAAATTCGAAATGGTTGCACCGGGAGTCAGAGCGCCTGCAGCGTCGATTTTCCACTCCTGGACGACCCGCTGGCCAGCCGAATCTTCAAGGACGAACAAGCTGTTCGTCGAGGCGCGAAAGGCCAACGCGCCAGGATTGGTCACCGCATTGGTCTTGACCTGGGTCATCCCTTCCCGCTCGAGGACTTGAATTTCGTTCGTCCCCGGGAGGCTCACAAAGACGAAATGAGGCGGCGTCGTGCCTGCGGGGTAGCCGGCGGCCAGTCCGCCTGGCGTGCCGGAAAGGTAGAGTCCGGCCGTAATGCTCGAGCGCACCGGAACACCACCGTCGAATGGTGACATGGCGATCCAGTCGTAAACCTTTACCCGATTGTTCGGATCGAACCGGACCAAAACGCGGCGCAGTTTCGGTCCGCCGTCGGGCAAGTCGCCTTCCTTGAACAGTGCGTCCGCGTAGAGGTACTTGTCATCGCTCGTGACGGCCCTTCCGTCGTTGCCTTGCGCGTAGGCTTCCAACGCCTCCGGCACCGGGCGAATGGCTCCCTTGTCGGTACCGACGCGCGTCTCGTAGTACTTATAGACGCCCAGCGTGCGGGCTGCCTCCACGCCATGCGCGCTGTTCGTATAGATCCTTCCGCTCAAAGAATTCTGCGGATCCAGGGGGATCGAAGGATCAACCCAGATGGTGTCGATACGGGGGTGAATCCAGCGCCGCTTCTGGTACTGAAAACCGTCGTTGTTCGTGCCGGGATAATCGAGGGCCACGTCCGGGTTGCGGTAGCGCGCGTCCTCAGGGAGGAGCCACTCGCCGAGCCAGGAGGTCTTGTGGGTCAATATAGGTTCCCCGGCATCGCCGGCGTCGCTCGCGTCGGCGGTGCTGGGTGACGGCTGAACCGCCAGCGGCGACTCCTCGTCTCGGGCGCACGCACCGAGTTGGCTCGTGATTCCGAGGACCAGCAGCAGAGCCGTGAGCGATGAAAAGGCCTTCCAGTTCTTCCGGACGATGGTTCTCATGGTGAGGAGAACATCGGCTGACCTTCATGGAAGGTTGCTGACGGAAGGCCGCAGATGCTGCGACTCGAAGGCGTCTTTTGGAGCGAGGCCGACCATCACTTCGGCCGGAAATATCCACGTCAGTCGGTGGCCTCGTCGTGAGCCCGGTCCCTGCATTGCAGAAAGGCAGGGGGGCCGAGAGCCATCATGGGAACCAAGATTCGTAGGGTCGCAATGTCCGCCACGTTACCAACATTGGCCGGACTAGCGTTGACGGCGCTCTTCGCCGCAGCATGCGGCTCGGGCGGATCGACACCAGGGACAGGGGCGGACGATCAGGACGATCCGAACATCAACGCCGGCATGGGCGGGGAAGTCGGCGTCTGCACGCCCCTCGCGGTGGTGAAGAACGGCAGCATCGAGCCGGCATGCACCGCGAGCCCGTATGCCGGGCGCGCGCGCGTGGTGCAAGCCACCGTGCTGGACACGATTTCGGCTTCGCTGGTCGACACCGGCGAATTGGCCGGCGAGGGCGGGACGCTCGGGGCCAAAGTGCTCTCCGTCTCCGTGCCCGATCTGCTGTCCGCCGACGTCGCCAATGCGAACATCGAGGGCGAAAACGGCACGACCAAGGCCGACGCCACCGTCACGAAGTTGAATGCCAGCATCCTGGGTATCGGCATCACGGCCGACATCGCCGAGGCCAGCGCCACGGCGAAATGTGCGGGCGCCGGGGTCGAATCGTCGGGCCACGGGGTGGTGAGCAACCTCAAAGTCGCCGGACTCAAGGTCGATGTAACGAACGAGCCCAACCAGGTCTTCGAGGTACGCGGGCTTTTGCGCATCGTCCTGAACGAGCAGATCAAATGGGATGACGGGATGCGCGTGCGCGCGATCCACGTGACCGCGCTGCCTGGGGTGCAAGGCGGGGTCGACGTCGTTCTGTCCTCGGCCGATGCCCGCGTCGATTGCAGCAGTGCGCCGCCGTGCGGAGGCAGCAACGGAGGAAGCGGAGGATCCGGCGGCGGAACCGGTGGTTCCGGTGGCGGATCCGGCGCGGGTGGCGGGGGTGGATCCGGAGAACCAGGCGCCGGCGGCGGCACCGATCCCGGGGGCCGTCCCGACTTCCCGATTGGCGGGGGCAAGACCGGCGAAGCTTGTGACAGCGCCCACGCCTGCGCCGACGGCTACTCCTGCAAACGCTGAGGCGTAGCCGCCGTCGGGGCCAAGGCTACGCAGCCTGGTACTCGGGGGAGCTCTCGAATTCGCGTTTCCACTGCGCGATCGCGGCCGAACAGTCGAGATCGCGCGGGTGGAACGACGGTTTGTAATAGAGGAAGTACAGCGGCAGGATCTTGCGCAAGGTGCCCGGGTTGCCGAAGAGGCCCCAGCCGAGCTTGGCCCATTCGCTCGGCGAATACAGGGTGTCGTCGGACTTCATCATGTACGCCTGGTGCTCGAAGACCTTGGCCCAGAACACGATGGTGGCAAAGGCCATGACGGCGACGCGCTCGCCGTAGTACCCGCCCGCCGCGAGGTACACGTCGTAGGCGACGCATTTGTGCTCGCTCTCTTCGGCCGCGTGCCACTTCCAGAGCGCGGCCATGGTGGGGTGCGCACGGTCGAAGATGTTCGTATCCTTCTCGGCCTCCTTCAGTAGCGCATGGGCCAACAGGGCCGTGAAGTGCTCGAGCGCGGCCGTGGCGGCGAGCTGCATGCGCTTCGGCAGACGCCGCGTCACCCGCGCGAGCAACTTTTCCACCCGCTGCTCGAGCTCCGCGACGGGGTAGCCCTGGCGCTCGAGCATCTCGTTGTAGCGATCGTGCTCGCGGCTATGGATTCCCTCTTGGGCGCAAAACGCACGCACCTCTTTGTGGAGGCGCGCGCCCTTCACGTGGGCCTGATGCGCGCGCACGGAAGCGATGAAGAAGCGCTCTCCGGCGGGGAAGAAGATCGACAAATTGTTGAAGAACGTGGTGACCGATTTGCGGCCATCGACCCAATACTTGGGCACGCCACCGTCCACGCCGAATTGCAGATTGCGGGGTTCGAACGTCGCCTGAGGCATCTCCGTGATTGTACCGCTCATGATGATTTGGCCGCCTTTCGATAAACCGGTGACGATTCGAATTCGCGCTTCCAGCGCGCGATGGCCGGGTTGCAGTCCAGATCGCGCGGGTGAAACGATGGACGATAATATTGAAAATAGAGTGGAATGATCTGCCGCAGCCAACCCGGCTTTCCGAAGAGGTGCCAGCCGAGACGCACCCATTCCACGGGCGAATACAAGGTGCCGTCACACTTCATGAACTCGACTTGGTGCTCGAACACTTTGGCCCAAAAGATGGCCGTCGCGAAGAGCATGACCATGGCCCGCTCGCGGTAATGTCCGCCAGCCGCGAGGTACACGTCGAAGGCAACGCACTTGTGCTCGTTTTCCTCGACGGCGTGCCACTTCCAGAGCGCGGCCATCGTCGGATGTCCTTCCTCGAAGATGCCGTTGTCGAGCGCGGCGTGAGCCATCAGGGCCGTAAAGTGCTCCAATGCACAGGTGGCCGCGAGCTGCGCCCGTTTGGGGGCACGCGCCGAAACGCGGTCGAGGAGTTGCTCCACGCGCTTCTCCAGCGCGCGTGCGGGGTAGCCCTGGCGCTCGAGCATATCGTTGTAGGCTTCGTGCTCGCGGCTGTGGATGCCTTCTTGCCCGCAGAAGGCGCGCACCTCCTTTCGCAGGCGGTCATCCTTAATGAGGTGGTGGTGCGCGCGAACGGCTTTGATGAAGAAGCGCTCTCCCAAGGGGAAGAAGATCGACAGGTTGTCGAAGAAGCTGGTGACCGATTTGCGGCCGCCGAGCCAGTGTCGGGGTACGTCGTCCTCGGAAAAGTCGAACCGCAGGTTCCTTCGGGCCATGCGGCCCTCATAGGCCTCATCTGCAATCGACGTCTCAGTCTGCGCTCGGTTCCGCACTTCCATCGACGTGGTCATGCGCTAAAGGTGGCGCGGATTGACGCGGGGCGGTAGGTTCCGTGGTGCCAGAGTTTTGTCAGTTCGGGCCAACCGCCATGTGGGAACCACGCGAAAAGCATAGTTTTCCAGCTGTCCACGCTCTGCACCTCGCCCAACTCGTGAAGCGGTGGCACGTCACCCCGGAGGAGCTCCTTTCCGGGCTCGACCTCGACACGGACTTTCTCTCCGAGCCCGACGCGCGCCTCTCCATCGCGATGATGGAGACGTTGGTCGAGCGCGCGCGCGTGCTCACCGGCGAGCCGGCCATCGGCTTCTTCTTGGGGTTGGAAATGCGCATCTCGGCCCACGGCTTTCTCGGCTTCGCCGCCATGAGCGCCTCGACGTTGCGCGACGCCATCGACCTTGCCGTGCAATTCGCCCCGACGCGCACGACGGCGGTATCGCTGCGCCTCTGCGTCGACGGTCGGGTGGGCTCGGTCATCGTGGACGAGCGCACGGACCTCGGGAAGGCGCGGGACGCCATTTTGATCTTCGTGCTGGTGGGGCTCTGGCAAGTCGCCAATGCCCTCACGGGCCGCGAGCTGACCGGCAATGCCGACTTTGCATTTGCGAAACCGGATTATCTCGTAAAAGCACCACACTTGATGTCCTTGGTTCGATTCGAGCAACCGTTGAATCAATTGGTCTTCGATACGGCCATTTTGGATTTGCCGTTGACGATGGCCGACCCTGCCGCATTGAAGCTGGCACGCGAGCAATTGGAGCGTGCACTCGATGCGCTGGGCACCGATGGCCGGATCGAGGCGCGGGTGCGAAACGTCATTTCGAAGAAGGAGGGCGGGTTTCGCTCGCTGGAGGAGGTCGCGTCCGAGCTGCGCTTTTCGCCGCGTACCTTGAAGCGAAAACTGGCCGCCCAAGGCGTCGCGTATTCTACGCTGCTCGAGGAGCAACAACGCGACAAGGCGCTGCTCTTGCTGCGTGCGTCGGACTCGTCGATCGAGAGCGTCGCGGAGCAACTGGGCTATTCCGATGTCGCCAACTTCACGCGCGCGTTCCGGCGGTGGACGGGCATGACGCCCGCAGCCTACCGCCGCACGACGGACTCACGCGGGTAAAGCCACGCGATCCCGAGGTGTGCCCTTCCAGCGCATCGTGGGATGCGGCGCGAGATCACCCTGGATCGAATGTTCTCCAACGCCTCCGACACAGCGCGGGCTGGACGCGATATCCCGTCGGCCATGCGCGAATCCTCGCGCGGCACGCTGGGTGCTAAACGCACACCACACCCCCTTGTTGGGGCACTTGCGATGATGCTTAGCTGGATTCCCCGCATCGAGCGTCCGAGCCTCGATGAATTCGAAGCGCGCTACCTTCTCCGTCGGACTCCCGTGGTCATTCGCGGGCTCTACGGGGGAGAAGCCATCTCGGGCACGTTTCGAGTTCCCGAACTGGCGCGCGCGTTCGATCGCCTGGACGACGTCCTGAGCCACTCCTTCTCGGCGCGGGCCGGAAGCTTCGCCCACCTCCAGTTCGACGCCGATCATCGAAACGCCTTGCAGACGCACGTCTCTGGACGAAAGCGAGTCTTCTTGTTCCACCCTTCGGCCGCGCGGCACCTCTTGCCCCTCTGCAACGTCGCCGGCGTCTGCCTTCAGCACCTGAACGACGATGAACGAGAATGCCTGCTCCGGAGGACCGGAGGCATGCAGGCGGTCTTGCAACCTGGCGAGACGCTGTTCATTCCCGCTCTGTATTGGCACTACGCCGACTATCTCGACCCCGGCACGTCTTTCGACGTTCGATTCGGGCGAAATCGATACAATCGATTCTTCGCCACGAACTTTATGCCCGATTATCGGGTCCAGGCGCTCAGCGCGTTGTTGAGCGGCCCCGAACATCCCTTGGCCGAGGAGATCGTCGGTCCGATCGTGGACGCTTTCTCGAAGGACGGTTTGACGCGATCCGGAAGGTACCGTGCCGTGCGCGACATCACGCGAAAGCTATGGGAGCGGTACACGCCGGACGGCATTGGGGAGCCGCCCTATCGCTTCGACCTTACGCTGCAGGAAGACCAGATGTTCGAATCGTCCTGGCAATCCGGCGACTTGTACGAGCGCCTCACGGCGCCACGTGCGTAGGTTCGGCGCCGTTGAGGATGCCGGCGACCCAGTCGGTGAGGGCGACGTTGCCGACTTTGGTGGAGTAGAACTCGTCGCCGTAGAGGAAGGTGTGCCTTTCGCCGGAGACGTAATACGTGCTCGTGCGGCCGGTGGCCTTTAGATAGTTGTCGCGGAGATCGCCCAGGCCTTGGGCGTATTTGTCGCCGGGATAGGAGGAGACTGGGACGCCGTCGAGGTTTTGACAATTGTTTTCGCCGAAGGACATGAACGTGCGAATGGTGGAGTCCTGGAGGGCAGAGAGAAGTCCGAATCGGCCTTGCGGGTACTTGTCGATGACGAAGGGAATGGCGTTGACCAGACCGCCGCTGTTGCCGCCGTCACCGAGGTTGCAGGCCGTGCAATCGGCGGGGAGGCCGGCGTTGAGGTTCCACACCTCGCGAAAACGCTTTTGCAAACAGGGCGCGAGATAGGTGTCGGACATGACCGGACCGGCGTCGTCGATCATGGTGACGGGACGCGGGCAGAATGCCTTGGCCACGCGCTCGTAGCTGATGGATGCGCCAAATCCACCGGCGCTGCTGCCGGTCAGGAGCACTTGGTCTACGTTGGGGAACGTGGGCACGATGGTCTTCAGATAGGCCAGCACGTTGGCGACCCCTGTAAATCGCTGCTTCCCTACTACCCCGGGAACGTCGCCGCTTTCCACGCTGCCGCCAAAGATATCGCCAGAGCAATACGGAAAGAAGACGGCGTTCCAATCTTTGACCGGGTTGCCGGCGTTCGTGTTGCTCAGGATACCGCGGTTGCTCTGGGTCCCGTTCCAGGAGCCGAAGTCGAAGCTTTGCGGGTTGGCAGTGCAGGTCGCGGCGTTGAAGCAGGCACCTCCGCCTTGGAGGTAGATCATGAGCTTCTTCGAGTCTGGCTTTCGTCGAATGGCGAAGCCCGTATCCGATCCGTTGCGGCACTTCGCTCCCGCCACGGGGACCCACTTCCATTCATTGGCGGGGCTCTCCGGTGCCGGCTCGCCGACGTCGAAGGGCGCGCACGTCAGGCCGGAGTCGCCACCATCCACGGTGCCGCTGTCGTTGCCGCCGTTGCCCGAGTCTCCCCTGCCCCCGCCGCTGTCGCCCAACACGTTGCCGCCCGAGCTATCCTTTCCCGAATCCGCAGGCCCGGGGATGTTCGTGCTGTCGTCACCGCCGCAGCTGGCGCCCGAGGTGATGAGGGAGGCCAATGCCAAACAGGGCACGAACATGGCCGCAGAGAAGAGCGGATGGCTTCGCATGCCCCGAGGATAGACCTCGCTGACCCAAGGTCAACAACGTTATTCGGTATTTGCCAATCGGCGGCGACGACGCACTGCAAGAAGAGCTAATGCGGAAACGGAGAGTGCGAGGCCGTGCGACGAGTGGGTCGTGACGCCGGTGCCGCTCGAAATGGTGCAACCATCGCTGCCCGCGGCAACATCGTTGTCGATCGCGTTGACCGATCCCGTGTCGCGCTTTCCTGCATCGGCACCGACGTTGGCGGGCGGGCCGGAGTCCGGCGCGGGCTCGCTCGATGAATCGGGGGTATCGCCCGCGTCGCCCGCGTCGGAAGTGCCGGCGTCGGCGGGCGCCGATCGGGCGGCGTAGGTGGCCACCAAAGAGAAGGGTTGATCGCCACTCGGCAGATTGAACCCTCGCACCGTGATGGTGTACGTGCCCGAAGGTGGGCTGGCGAGAATCACCTGTTCGACGGTATTGCGTCGATCGGCGGAACCACCCGTGGTGGACCCACCGTTCGTCAATACATTGCCAAGATACGTGCCGCCGGGGCCTTTGACCTCGAGATCCAGATCGTTATTCAGATGAGGATTGGCGGCGGGGGTCGATGGATAGTCGGTCCACGTCAACGTCACCTTCAGGGAAGCACTGGAATCCACATCGAGCGTAAATGTCTTTACCTGGCCCGAGCCCCCTTGGGGGAAGCCTGCATCGTCGGCGGCGAGCAACCGACGGGGTTGTCCCGTGAAGTACAGCGCGTCGTCGAGCAAGACACGGCCCCAGCCCTGGCAATTGCCCGGGATGGAGCCCGCATTGGTCATCGGTGTGGCCGAATTGATCATGGTGGCCTTGATCAAGGCGGCGGATGGCGTGAGGCGGTCGGCCGTATTGGCGGCGCCGCTGGGGTAGAAGCCGTCCGTGTAATACTGGCGAACCAGGGCGCCAAAGCCCGCGGCACCGGGGGTGGCCATGCTGGTGCCGCTCATGGAGGTGGTGTTGCAGTTGTTCGACGCCGTGTTGGTGTCGTTGCGCGCGGAGACGATGCCCGAGCCGGGAACGGTGATGTCCGGCTTCACCCGATTGTCGTCCGTGGGGCCGCAACTCGAGAAGCTCGCCATGGAGTTCGCGCTCGCGGCCCGCTGCGTGGCGCCCACCGAAATGCCGCTTTTGGCCGTGGACGGGCTCCCCACGGAGCCCGTGCCGGGGCCGGAGTTGCCCGCGGCGAAAAGGACCAAGAAGTCCTTGTGGTTCCACATGAACTCGTCGACGTCTTGCGAGCCCGCCGTGTAATTGTTCTGCACGGAGGCGTTTTCCTGATCGCCCCACGAATTGGAGTGCAGGCGCGCGCCTTGGTCGTACGCTTGCTGGAAGATGGGATTCAAGTCCACCACGGGGCAACCAATTCCCGGAAGGTCGGCGCAATCGTCTTCACCGTAGCCGCCGTCTTGCACGACGAGCTTCGCGCCCGGGGCCATGCCATCACCGGAATCGTGGGCGATGGGATGGGCAAAATTGTCGCCTGCGATGGTGCCGGCGACGTGGGTGCCGTGGCCTTGGGTATCCCACTCGCTGCCGGAGATGCCCCCGTTGCATTCCGCGCTGGCGAGGAAGTCGACGGCGAGGATTTTCCGCTGCGCGGCATCGACCGCGGCGGCGCCGTTGCAGGCATTGGCGGGCGGCAGGCGATTGAGGGCGGTGTCCCGAAAGTAGCAAGAGTCGGGATCGATGCCGGTGTCCAAGACGGCAACGGTCTGGCCTTCCCCGTGGATGCCTTTGTCGAAGATGGGCGTCGTTTGGCCGCCCGACAGGCCGGATTGACCGACCCATACGGTCGTGTCGTTGTAGAGCACTCGGCGCGTTTCGGGCTCGATCCAGAAGACCTCCGGGATCGCCGCCAGGGCGGAGACGAGCGACGCGGGGGCGCGCAGGCGCACCCGGGAGAAGCGGTTGCCGGGCTTGCGGCCGAGGATCGTCGCACCGGCTCGTTGCAACCTGGATGCAATGGCATCCAGGTCCGCGTCCGGGAAGACTTGAACGAGGAGTTGCTCGCTCCCCGAGGAAAGGGCCATTCGGTCGCGGAGCGCGCGCGGGATCTTGTGCTCCGGTTGGTACGCGCTACTCCAGAACGCGTCCACGGAGGTGCGGGCCCGCACGAGAAAGGTATCGTGTGGAAGGTACGTATAAATTCGGTCGACTTGGGCGCGGAGGCGGGCCATGTCGTCGCGGGAGACAGGGCCTGGGAATTTGATCAATTGATACGGTGACGAAGTATCGCTACCGGCCAATCGGGTCCCAGATCCACTCGGGAGATCGGTGGAAATGGCCATCGAATCGAGCCAAATTCCCGAGCGATCCGCGTTGGACGTGGCGGATGGCTCGGGGCCCGAGCTGCATGCGGCAAGTGCCAATGCAGGCAAAATAGGCACCGGGAAGTAGGCGTGTCGCCGCTTCATGCTCGATCTCCTCCGTGGGCCGATGTGGAAGCGTCATGATGGGCTAAAACGGAAGAGATTGCACCGCAAAACGCCCAACCGCATTGTATTCATCTGCCATATCTGCGCGATGAATAGGCAACTGTAGCCATATAGGCTATATCGTGGCGGTGCTTCCGTCGTTGGATAACTTACGCTGTTTTCTGTCGGCGGCGCGGCTGCTCAACTTTCGGAAGGCGGCGCGGCCTTTGGGCATTACGCCGGCGGCGTTCGGGCAGCGCATTCGGCAGCTCGAGGCGGAGCTGGGGACGGAGCTCTTTCGGCGTACCACGCGGTCCGTGGCCTTGACCGATGCGGGCATGGCGCTCGTGCCGCACGCGGAAAAGTGCCTGGCGGCAGCCAGCGATTGCCTGCGCGCCGCGCGCGGGGAGACGGGCCCCACGCCGATGGATCTCACCTTGGGCACGCGCTGGGAGCTCGGCATGAGTTGGATTCTGCCGCAGCTCGATCCCCTCGCCGCTTCGATGCCGTGGATGCACATTCATCTCTACTTCGGCTCGGGCCCCGACCTTCTCTTTCGCGTGCGCACCCTGGAGGTGGATTGCGCCATCACGTCCAGCCGCCTGGGCGATGCCAAGTTGGACTCGCTGCAACTGCATCGCGAGAATTACGTCTTTTGCGGCGCGCGATCGCTATTGCGCAAAAAGCCCCTCGCCCGCCCCGAGCATGCGCGCGAGCACGTGCTTCTCGATTATGCGCCCGATCTGCCGCTGTTTCGCTATTGGAAGGATGCCTCGGGCGGTGGCGATCGGCTTCACTTTCGGCAGATTACCTGTTTGGGGAGTGTGCATGCCATCGCGGTTCGCGTGACGGAGGGCGCCGGGATCGCCGTGTTGCCGGAGTACATGATTCGCCGCGAGCTCGAGAATGGGACGCTGCAGGAGGTGTTCAAGTCGGTGACGCCGTTGCACGACCATTTTCGGCTGGTGTTCCGGCCGGATGATCCACGGCGAAGCGTGTACGAGGGCCTGGCGCGGGCGTTGATGGACGTGCCGCTTCAGTGATCAACGTGGCCTGCGCTCCATGCGCGGGCGCGGGCGACGTCGTGCAGGAGGGTGCCCTCGAAGAAGCGTTGCACGGTGCGTTTGCGCATGGCGGGAACCTTGGCGCCGTTTTCCAGCTTGGCGGTGTCGGAGGCGACGCAAAACAACAGGCGCACCTCCTTGTCGGAGAACCAGTTGCCGAGGAAGGCGCTCAACGCTCCCATTCGAGGGCGTCGATTGCCGCGCCCGACGATCACCTTGCGCATTTCCACGGTGGTCAACGCATCGCCGGAAATACCGTCGAAGAGTGCGTCGAATGCCGCCTGGTCGAAGTTCCCCTCATCGTCGAACACCCCCGTATCGAAGGGGTGTTTACCCTGGGCGATGCGGTCGATGTACACCTTGAAACCGGGTTTTCCCGTGGTGAGGTATCCGAGAAAGCCATTGATGATCGGCGTCAAAATGAGCGCCAACGCCCACGACACGCCGAGCCTCGAAAGGCCGCGGAACGTCTGCCCCAGGGTGATCACCCCCGTGCCCTCGGGATCGAAAAAGCTCACGTGCGTCTGAAGAGGCGTCATCGCCCGAGGATCTCTTCGAAGCCGGGGGCGCTCATGGCCAGACAGCGATCGACATTGCGCACACCTTGGGCCGTGAAAAAGTCGAGCGCGCGTTCCATCAATTCGGCGCCCGTCGCACCGCCGAGCAACGCCCCCAAGCGGTGGCGCGCGCACGCGGCCAGGTAACCGAGATCGGCCCCGTCGAGCATGGGAACCGTGATTTCCAATGCCGTGCGTGCCCCTTCGCGATCGCCACGGGCGGCAGCCGCGGTGGCGCGCAGCATGTGGCCCATGGCCGGCGCGTAGCGGAGCTTCTCGCGCAAAAGGCGCTTGGCCGCGCGATCGATGACCGCGAGCAGCTGCCGTTCGTCGATGAAGCGCGAACGATGCGTCGCGAGCTTCTCGCACGTGACGGCCGACGCCGCGGTAAGCGCCTGCTCGTACAAGGTGAAGGTGCGAACCATGGCGGCGCGCAAGAGGTGCGTCTTCTCGAGCGCGGGCATGTCCCGCTCCGAGCGCCACCACGCTGCAACCCCGTCGCCGCGATAGCGCTGCACGGAGCATGACGCAATCATCGCGCCCCAATGGGCGCTGGTGATCATGTCGCCATCGCCGGGTCCTCCGTTCGAGGAACTGCCCGCGATCCCCTGGGTGACCCGCCAGGCGCCGTCGACATCGTCGCCGACGATGTGCGCGATGCAATGCGGATAGATCGAATGCATCAGCGCAAAACGATCTTCGCGCGCCCTCGCCTCTTCCACGATCGACGGGATGCGCTCCCCGGCCTCGCGCAGCTCGCCGCTCAGAATGAGCACGTTGCAAGTCCATGCCTGCGTGTTGGCCAACTCCCACGCGGCGAAGCGGCACCGCGCTCGAAAGATGCCATCGGCGCGTTCCAACTTTTTGCGAGCACTCCGCCACTCGCCCAGGAAGAAATGCACGAAGGCCGCGGCCAATTGCGAAAGGGCCACACTATGCGGATCTCCGGTGTGGTCGGCGATTTGCTCCGCCGTGCGCACCATCTCTTCGGCGCGCTGACGACCCGGCTCCCCGGCGCTGGCAACGTTGCTCGCGGCCACTGCGAGGGCGCGGCACAATCGCAGAGGATCGCCCGCCTCCATCGCGAGGAGAAGCGCGCGTGTGCCGAAATCCGCGCCGCGCAGCACATCGGTCAGCGCGAGCCCCGTCGCCGCGGAGAACACCGCGTCGGCCCGCGACAGCTCGACCCGCGAGGGCGATCGCATGGACGTGGGGCGGCGCACGGCCCACGAGAGCCGCAGCCGCGCGTCGTTGTAGACGAAGGATGCAAGCGCCGCCTCGGTCGACACGGGGTAGCTCACGCCCACCGCGTCGAGCACCGTGCGCATGACGCGCAAACCTTCGCGCTCGCGTCCGCCCTTGAGCAGGTATTCCGCGGCCAGGCGCCGCAGCTCGATGGCCTCGTCCGGCGCGGTGTCGGCGGCCGCGGCCAAGTACGCGTCGGCGGCCTTGGCTCCGCGCCCGGCGCTCGCCAGTGCATCGCCCAATTCGCGATAGAGCTCGCGCGCCGCGCCGGCCCCCAGCTCGATGGCCGCCTCGTACAGCCGCGCGGCGCGCAAGAAGGCCAACGCCTCGTTCGCCGCCTCCGCCGCCCGCACCGCGTATTTCTTCGCGCTCTCGCGATCGCCCCCCGCGAAAAAGTGATGAAACACCGCCTCGGGATCCGCGGTATCGCTCGCGGCGAGCGCCCGCGCCAGCCCGAGGTGGCACTGCTGCCGTCGCTCCTCGGAGAGGCTGCCCGCCAAGGTCTCGCGGATCCGGTCGTGCGTGGTCTCCGCCGAGTCCCGTGCCGACAGCCCGCGCGTGTGAATCAGCCGCGCACTGCGCAGCTGCAAGAGCGCGGCGAAGTAGGAGCCCACGCTGCCCGATGCGCTCTCCGCCACGCGGTGTTCGAGCGGGCCCGCGGCCACGCTCAGCACCTCGAGCAGCGCACGCGCATCGTCGGGCAGCTCGGCCACGCGGGCGAGGATCACCTGCTCCAGCGAGATGACCCCTTCGCTGCGCGCCAGGCTCGGTCGCTCGTTGGCCCATCGCGCGAGCTCGGCCACGAAGAACGGACTGCCGTGCGCCTCCGAGACCACCGCGCGCGCAATCGTATCGCCCGGGTGCCGCAGCAACGCGCGCGCGAGCTCCATCGTTTCGGGCGGCGAAAGCTCCCCCACCTCCACGCGCCGGAACAGGCACACGGGCGCGATGCGCTCTTCGACATCGTGCAGGGCTTGCAGCGCGGCGCTCGTCTCTTCGAGCTCGGTTCGGTAGCTGCACACCAGAAGCACCGACGACAGCGATGGCGGCGCCAAGAGCGACTCGAGCAGCTGCACGCTGTCGACATCGCCCCACTGCATGTCATCGATGTGGATTAGCAGCGGGTAGCGCATGCTGATCGCGCCGAGCAACTCCTTCAAGGCGGCGAACGCCCGCCGCCGCACCTCCTGCGGATCGGCCACCTCGGCCTCGTCGCGCTCGGCCTGCGCGTGCGGTGCAACCGGCGGCGCCGCCAGCGAACGCGGTCCCTCGAGGCTGCTGTCGACCATGCGCGCATCGCGCAGCACGGGAAAGAGCCGCACCAGCTGATGGATGCCCTGCGGGGCGAGCGACCACACTTCCTCGTCCGGGCAGCGCGAAAGCCATCGACTGAGCTCGTCCACCACTTGATCGACGGCCTTGAACGGCACAGCCTCGCGCTCGTAGCAGCGACCGGAGAGCACCAGCACGTCGGAGCGCGCCGCGAGGTTGCCCAAGAAGCGCGATACGAGCGCGCTCTTGCCCATGCCCGAGCGCCCGAAAATGCGGAGCACCACGGACTTGCCGCGCAAGCTCAGTTGAAAGGCCTCGTCGAGCGCGGAAAGTTGCGCGCCGCGGCCGACGAACGGGATCTCCACCGACGAGGTGACGCTGAGCGATGGCTCGCCCTCGAGGCGCCGCAGGACTTCTTCGCCGGAGGGACGCTCCTTCGGATCCGTGCGGAGCAAGTCCATGCACAGGCGCTCGAGATCTTGCGGGATGCCGTTCACCAGCTCCGAGGGCGGCGGCGGCATGGCCTTCTGCTTGCGCATGAGCATTTCGCTCAGGTTGCCGCCGAACGGCAAGGTGCGGGTCAGCACCTCGTAGAGAATGACGCCGATGGCGTACCAGTCGGAGGCGGTGGTGGCGCGTTTGAAGGCCGCTTGCTCCGGGGCCATGTACGCGGGCGTGCCCACCAGCGCGTCGTACTCGGAGGCGCGCCGGTCCGGCATGCTGTCGGCGACCACGCCGAAGTCGAGCAGCACCACGCGCCCTGCGCGGGTGACCAGCACGTTGGACGGCTTGACGTCGCGGTGCAACTTGCCTGCCGCGTGAATGGCATTGATCCCGTCCGCGAGTTGGCGCAATCCGTCGCGCAGACGATCCACGTCGCGCACGGCGAAGGGCTGGTACCCGCCGGCGGCGCGCATGACTTGAGCGCGATCGTGCCCGGCCTGAACGGCCTCGTAGAATTGGTGCGGGGCCACCAACGTGGGCCCGTCTTCCTCGATGAAGCGGTTCGTGACGGTGCGCTCGACGCTCGTGGGCGGCGGGCCGCTCGAGTGCATGGCGGAGACGAAGTCCAAGCCGTCGAGCAGCTCCATGGTGAAGAACCACGAGTCGCCCTCCGAGAACAGCTCGTAAAGCTGCACCACGTTGGCATGGACGATATCGGCCAGAGCGCGGAATTCTCGTTTGAAACGCAGCAAGGCCGACGGGTCGACCCGCGTCATCAACTTGAGCGCGACCACCTCGCCGCGCTCCACGTCGCGCGCGCGATGGACGACCCCCATGCCCCCCTCACCGAGGTGACCTTCGAGGACGAATCGTTTCGTCCCGCGAAATCCATAGGCCGCGCCACCCAAGTTGGACATGTTCGAACGAGTCTTCGCAGGCTATCAGAGGTCGCGACCGAGATGCTGGAGTGCGCTTCGACTCGGAAGGAAAAAGTATGCGCCTCCACGCGTCTCGACGACCCTCGGCAGGTTGCGAAGCTGCCTCGGCGGATACCCTTGTAGGGTAAAGTCCGAAGCGGGAAAAGGGCACGCGCGTTGCGGCCCCAGCAGCGGATCCGGATCGCGACTCAAGCCCGCGAAGGTGGGATTGACCATCCAGTTCGAACGAACGAACTCGAATTGGCGCGACAGATTGGCATTGAGACAGAGGAAGTGCATCCCGCGCTCGGCGTCATCCGGCGCCAAGGCCTCCGATGCCGCGAGCATCGTCTCCGGATCGAAATCCACATCGAGCGGTGCCCCGTAAGGGCGCCCGCGACGAAGGATGCGATGCAAGTTTGCACGATCGATGCGGTCCTGTTGCACGGTGGGATCTTTGGGGTCGCCGCTCAACTCGGGATCGTGGGGGACCGGCAGTGCCGTGTCACGCGGATTGGTCCGACGAATGTGGGACCCGATGGGACACTTTTCGCCGAAGGCATCGCCCATCGAGCCAAATCGAAAGTCATTGTCGTCTTGGTGGCGGATGCTTCCCGAGCGCTCCGGGTACGCGGTCACCGGGCTGCCGTTGGGCCACCGCCCCATTAGCTTGGCGGCGAGCCAAAGGGCCGCCTCCCTGCCCGAACGCTCGCCCCCTTCCCGTTCCAAACGGGACCAAGGCAGCTGTTCGGCCGTGCGAAAGATGTAATTCCAGAAGGCTTTGACGTCTTGCGCGAGCTGCCAGAAAACGAGATACGTTCCGTTTCGGCCAAAATCGCGGCGGGGCGCCAGGTGGTCGTCGCCGGGAAGAAGAAGGTCGCCGCGGCGATCGAGGTGGGTAGGCAACTCGGGCGACATGGGCATTTTGCCGTAGCCGTTGGGATATCCCAGTACGACTTCGCCGTTGGCGATGACGTCCACCGCCCCCTGACGCGCCAATCCGGCGAGCCGCGGGTTGGAAATGCCATCACGAAAGCCGAAATGCTCTTTGCGAAGCGCGCGGTTCGTTGGCCATGCCTGCAGCACCTTCACCAGGCGAAGGCCGTTCTCTTCGCAGATTTGCGAGGCAATGACCTGGCCGGGAAGCTCGATGTCCGCGTGGTTGGCGTCTTGTTGGCCGGCAAAGACAGCCAGCATCCCGTGCACGTCGGGGTTGTTCGGTCCGCCCCAAGTCCAATTCTCCGGCGCACTCGGACCGTCGTCCCCGAGGCGGCGCGCGCGGTGAGGATCGGAAAAGCCCTCTTGGAAAGGTAGGCTGAAGCCGCGCAGCACGACTTGGTCCAGCTGCAGCGCCTCGAAGCCTTCGTAGGTAAACGCAAGATTGATGCAGACGTCCGCCAGCAGCGGGGGCATATGGCGCGGCGTTCGCCGGTATCCGCCAAATTGAATGCTGGGCACGATGCGGGCGATCCACTTTCGTGCGCGGGCGACATCGGTGACTTCGAAGAGCGCGTACGACGCCGCCGGACGGTCTCCGTAGCCGCTCGCGATGAGCCCCTGAATCTCGTCGAGCTGGAGAGTGTACGACCGAGAGTGGGGCTGCTCCATCAGGTGAGCCTCCGGAACCAGGTTTCCAGATCGATGGTGCCCGGTTCGTAGTGGAGACCGTAACGGATCCACGTATTGTTGTTGATGGTCGAGATGCTCAAGTCCGGATACGCGCTGTAGAAGACTTGGGTTGGGCGCTGGTATTTGCGGCCCCAGGCCTTGAAGGCCTCTTCGTCCTTGGCGCCACCGGTGAAGAGCCAGGTGGTCTTCGGGTATTTTTCGGTGCACGACCAAGCCAGATTCAGGCCAAGGGCCGCCGCGTCGATGAAATCACCGAGGTAGCTCTCCCAACTATGGTCGTAGTTGCTGAAGAAGAGGAGGCGTTTGCCTCCGTCGATCAAGAGCCACTTGGCAAAGTGGATGGTGGGAATGCCGCCCAGGCAGCCGATGTCGGCAAAGTGCTCGTGCGACATGCGATCGATGTAGGCATGTGCCTGGCGCAGGACGCCCTCGCGGTCGACCCCCGGCTTGAGCGGGACGACGTGGGTCAGGGCATTCTGCAGGCCGTGGTCCTCGCTGGCCGCGAGATCGTTGAAGCTCTCCCGGTCCACGTTCGTCCAGGCCTGTTGCTCGTCGCCCGGATCGTAGCCATCGTCCTCGCTGTTCCACTTGACGATGCTGGGGATGCTCGGGAGCATCTTGGCGGCCGTGGGAATGCCCTGCTCGACCCAGGGAAAAAGGCCTGCCCCCAGCTTGTCGCTGCGCACCCGAGGGTCGGGTGACGACGGCGGCGATTCATCGAGGTCCAGGCCCTTCAGGCGCGGATCTTTGCGGGTTTGCACGCGCACGTGGTCCCGGATCTCCCCAAAGAGCTCGAGAGGCGGTTTGGGCGGCCGGGTCCCCACGAAATCGAGCACCACGTCGCGCACGTGCTGTTCGAGGCGAATGCGCGCGAGCGACCGCGCGGCGTGCCCCTCGTAGGTCACCGTGGCGGCGACCAACTGGCGTTTGCAGTAGGCACCGAGGGCGCCGAGCGATGCGTCCTTGGGAAACCCTTCGCAGCACGAAAAGAGGGAGCGCATTCCCTCGGGCTGGCTTCGGATCAGATCGTCGATATGCAGTTCGCGTGCTCGGTCCGGATCGACCGAATCGGAATCGAAGTTCGACTCCAATGCCAACCAGGCATCGAAGCGTCGCTCCGATGGGATGTGCACCAAACGAGCAAAATGAATACCCAACTTTGGGTCGGCAAAAAACGCGGGCTGCTCTTTGATTCCCACGGCAACCCGCGTGCGGGCAATTTCCCCCAAGACCGCCCGCAGCTTGGCCTCGTCGCGCACTTTGGCGACGAGGGTCAGCGTCTGCTGCTTCATCGTAACCTCGAAGAACCTCCGCCCGGAGAGGGCGATCTCGAAAGGGCTAGTCGGACTAGCCGGGCCTCATTCCACGAAAGACGACCCCAAGCATTCGCATCAAAACACCATGGGTGGCCCTGCGGGAAATGCAAGGCCCGACGGTGTCCGTCGAGCATCCACGAATCTCACCTGAGACCCCACCACGGCCCCGCTTCCGGGACCTAGGTCTCCATGTCACCGCCGAGGCATCCGACTTTGCCACGAATACGCGGCAAATACGAGGCCGGATGCTCGGCAAATAGGAACAGGCGCCTCTCCCGTGCCTTGCAACGTCCGAGTGCGGACCCCGACGAAGAATGCACTGGCGACGAGCCTACCCATCGTTCGCGCACTGTCGCATCCATTCGAGCTCGACGCTACAGCAAAAAGAGATTTTTCCGTAAGCAGGTATGTGGGGGGCTCCGCCGCCCCACCGCCCCCGAGAGGGTGGGTAGGTTCAGGGGGTCAATTTACCTTCACGTCGGTCGCGCAGCCGACGACGATTCGGATCTTCCCTCCGGGATCGTTCTTCAAGGTGGTGCAGGACGAGCCCTTGAGGAGCACCTTCTTGGGCGCCGACTCGCTGTCGTAGGTCCAGCCGTTCTGGGGGTCTTTCTTGAGATTCGTGTCGGTGCCGTTGCCGGCGGTGTAGACGACGTTGACCTTCGCGGGGTCGATGTTGGGGGCGCCATTCGGGTGCACCAAATCGAAGTCGCAGGATTGGACGGTGTCGCGAATCTTGTCGATGGCCGCGATGAACTCGTCCCGGAGTTGGTCCGTGGTCTTGTCGCCCGGCGTGATCTGGAAGTGGCAGTTCGAATTGGGATCGCAGCCGGCGGGGGCGGCACCGCCGGCCTGGGCCAGACGGCCGAGGAACGCCTCGTCGTATTCGTTGGTCGGCGCGTTGGGATCCCCCACACCGATGACGAAGGTGAGGACGGATTGCCCCTTCAAGGTGGTCACCGACGTGATCGCGCGGTCTTTTTCGGCGTCGCTGGGATTGCCTTGCGAATCGGTGGGAACGCCGTCGGTGATGACGACGAGGATGCGCTTTCCTCCGGTCGAAAGCGAGGTGCCATCGGGGGTGAAGTTCCGCACGATGCCGCCTTGGCCGTTGATGGCCGCAACCAACGGGGTGGCTCCGGAGCCGTAGACGTCGCCAATGGCGTAGCCGGTGGAGGCGCCATTGTGCGCGAGGTTGGGTGCGATGCGCCCTTTGAGCCGATTGGCCTGCGCCGAGGTGACCGCGCCAATGCCCACGTCGACCTGGTTGTCGGAGGTGGTCGTCGTGCTGTTGAAGACGTGAAAGCCGACGCCGAAGCTCTTGTCGGCCTGCGCCCCTCCCGCCGGAGCAAGCTTGTCCCAAAAGGAATAGAGTGCGCCGCGGGCGGCGAGCCATTTCTTTCCCGTCGCGCCCGGAGGGCCCGAGCCTGCCTGCTGCATATTGCCACTTCCATTGGGAATGGTCGGGCGCTGGCGATTCAACGTGTCGATATCGCGCGTGTTGCTTCCGTAGACGCTGTTGCCGCCTTGAATGACGACACCGTCCATGCTGCCCGACCCATCGAGCACCATTTGCATGTAGATCGGTGTGCGGAACGAGTCCGCCGAGGCCGTCGCACACGGAGCGCCGGTCCAACTCCCTCCGTCGCCGCCGCCGCCATCGCCACCTCCCCCGAATCCCCCGCCATTGTCACCCCCGTCGGGGTTGCCGCCATTGGGGTTTCCCCCATTGTTGAATTCCGAATCCGAGCTTCCGCAACCCTGCAAATTGGGGAATGCGACAAAGCAAATGACGGCGGCAACCGGCCCTACGAACAGGGCGTTCCGTTGAAAACGCATGGCGGCTCCTGGCCGCGCGCAGGGAAGTAAGGATAGCAGCGCGGCAAATTCACACTAGCAGAGGTGAATTCGCTTCTCGAGCTGTCGCTATGACGTCGATGCAAATCGATACTGAAATATCTTACTTCGAGAGCGTCAAAAGTTCAGGACGACCGGTTGGTGACCCGTCGATACGAGAAATCGAATCAAGTCTTCATCGCGAATCGCCGTCGTGCGGTCGTTGGTCATTGGATGGCAAAGAACTTTGTGACCATGATTGCCAACCAACGACGCGTCGATCGCCACCTTCACCTGGTGGTCGCGATCGTGGAGGATCGCCAGCGGGGTGACCGATCCCGGCTGCACGCCGAGGTGCTTGCGCAGCCGCTCGGCCGAGCAAAATGAGAGGTTGCCCGCGCCGAGGCGCTCGCCGAGTCCGCGCAGGTCGATGACCCGATCTTCCTGCACGGAGACGAGCCACATGGCCCCCTTCTTGTTGCGCAAGAATAGGTTCTTCACGTGAAGGCCATCGTGGTTCACACGGTGCGCTTTGGCTGCTTCGACGGTGAAGACGGGAGGGTGTGCGACGGTCTCCGTCTCGATACCGAGCTCTTTCAAATATCGAAACAGGGAGTCGGCCGGATCGTGTGCATCGATTTTGACGTCCACCAGGCGATCGCCGTCGAAGATGGAGACCAACGAAAACCGGCGGCCGGCGAGCATGAGCGGGAGCCATAGGCGATCGTCTGCCCACATTTCGTCGTACGGAATCTCGTGGAGCGACGTCCAGAGTGGGAGCGCTTCGTCGGTCTCGATGGCCTCGCCCTCGCACCCGTCGGCGGCGAAGACGTGGCACAGGAGCTTGTAGCCATCGGTGAACTGAAAGCGCAGTTCGCCCCATTCGCGCACACCGAGCGCGGCCACACCGACCTCCTCCCGGGTCTCCCGCACCGCCGCTTGGAGCGGGGTCTCGCCCGGGTCGAGCCGGCCACCGGGCCCGTTGATTTTCCCGGCGCCGAGGCCGCGTTTTTTCCGGATCAAGAGGATCTGCCCGCCTCGGATCACGAAAAGAAGCGCCGAACTCTCCGTCGGCGTCCATGTGGACCAATCGATATCGCTTACGGACTCCATCACGCGGACTTTGTTTACCACGTGTCTAGTATGCCTCTTCCCCCATGAGCAAGGCCTTCACCAAGGACGACGCCTCCGATGAACCGGCGCAGACTGAGAAATCGATGGCAGATGAGGCCTACGAAGGCCGCCAGGCCTTCGTGAACCGGTGGTGGTGGTGCCGCGGGCGCCGCTTCCCCCCGCAGGTGTGCCGAACTACGTGACCCCGCGCGGGCTGGCCATGCTGCGCGCCGAACTTCGGACGCTCGACGCGGAACGGGCGCGACTCGAGGGGCTCGATGCGGAGATCCACGCCTCCGACCGCACGCGGGCTCTGACCACCGTGCATGCACGCATTCGGGAGCTCGGGGAGCGGGTGGCCAGTGCGGTGCTGGTCGATCCGCGCGGGCAGCCGCACGACGAAGTGCGCTTCGGCGCCCGGGTCACCGTGCGGGGGGAGCACGGGGAACAGGGGCAGCGGCGCTACGAGATCGTGGGGGTCGACGAGGCGGATGCTCCCCAGGGGTGGATTGCCTTCGTATCGCCGCTCGCGCGTGCGCTTCTGGGAAAGCGCGTGGGGGACGATGTGACGGTGCGGACACCGCGTGGCAAGGAGGAGCTCGAGATTCTGGACGTCGCTTATGCCACGGAGGAGGAAGATCCCACGGGCTGACGCGTACGACAGGGTCGCGTCATGCAATACAGCCATTTGGTCTTCGTCGCCGCGGGAATTTGGGCCTGCGCGGGCTCGGCCTGGGCCGCGCCGCGCGATTCGTCGGCCGCGGAGGCCCTGTTTCAGAGTGCGCGGCAAGCGCTGGCGCACGGCGATGTGGATACGGCCTGCGAGCGCTTCGCCGAGAGTGAGCGCCTCGATCCGGCGCCGGGCACGTTGATCAACCTCGCCGACTGCGAGGAGCGGCGCGGCCGCATTGCCACGGCATGGCAGGAATTTCGCGACGCGGTGCCGATGTTTCGAACGGGCGACGATCGCATCGCGTACGCGGAGAAACGCGCGCGGAACCTGGAGGCGCGGGTGCCGCACGTGGTGTTGACCTTGGCGACGCGGGTGAACGGCGTCACGATCCACCGCGATGACGTGGAGCTCGGGACGGCGACCTTGGGCGTGTCGCTGCCCATCGATCCGGGCCGGCATCGCTTCGTCGTGCGCGCACCGGGCCGCGAAGAGCGCGCCGTCGAAGTCGACATCGTCCAAGGGCAATCGCTCACGGTGACCCTCGAGGCCGCGCGGGCCACGCCGGCGGCGAAGGCTCCCGTCGCCACGCCAGCGACCCCGCCGCCGCAAGCAGGGCCACGCCCGAGGGACGGAGGTTCGTCACAGGCAACATGGGGTTACGTGGCCGCGGGCGTCGGCGGGGCCGCCTTGATCACGGGCATCGTCGCCACCGTGGGCATCGCCGGCGCGGCATCGAGCTACAAGGACCACTGCCGCGACGGGATCTGCGATGGCGACGGAATGGACGCCGCATCGCGCGGTAAGACCTGGTCGATCGTGGCACCCATCGCATTCGGGGCGGCGGCCATCGGCCTCGGCGGAGGTGCCTATTTGCTCTTGACGCGGCCTTCGCCCGGAACGGCGACCTCCGCGGGCGTCTCCGTCGTGGGGAGATTCTAACATGCGCACGCATATGGTTTTTCGCGGGTGCATGGCTCTGTTCGGCCTCACCGCGCTCACCGTCACCGCCGCATGCGGGAGCTTGTTCGGCGTCGACTTCGACGATGCCCGTCGCGCGAATGCCGACGGCGGCCTCCCCTTCGGCGACGGCGGGAACGGTCATGGCGACGGAAGCGGCACCGATAACCCGCAGCCTCCCCTCGCCGACGGTGGGTGCGCAAGCGCCGATCGCGTGGTCTGCGGCGGGTCGTGCGTCCGGCGAAACGATCCGGCGTACGGCTGCGGAAGCTGCAACGCTTGCCCCCTGCCCTCCGGTGCCTCGACCACCACCTGCAGCGTCTCGTCCTGCAGCTTCACGTGCCCGTCCGGGAAAAAGCCTCAGGGAAGCGAGTGCGTGGCAAAGTCGTGGTTCGGGAGCAAGGTCACGCCGCAGGCCATCATGGGCTTATGGGGAACCGGAAAGAACGATATCTATTCCATCGGGCTCGGCGGTATTCACCACTTTCGCGGCACGGGCGAATGGAAGCTCGAATCGAGCCAGCCCAAAGCCGGAAAAGCGATGGGCGCCAGCTTGGCGGGACTCAGTCCGCAAAGCATCATCGCCATCGGGGGTGGGGCTCCGTATTCGATGACGTCTCCGGAGCACTGGACGCCGTGGAATGCGCTGGGCACGTGCGCCGAGTCGCAATCCGTTTGGGCCACCAGCGTCGACGACGTTTACGCGGTTGCGAAGTACGCCATTTGCCATTCCAAGAACGGCGGCGCGTTCAACAAAACGTTCCAGCCCCCGGATACCATCAACGCCATTTGGGGATCGAGCACGGGCAAGATTTACGCGGTGGGTGGCGGCAGCACCGCCCCCGGCATCGTCTACGCGACCACCGGCGATGACGCCTGGAGCCAAGTCGACAACACGCACGGAGCGCTCCACGCCATTTGGGGTATCGGGGACGACATCTACGCCGTGGGCGCAAGCATCATTCTGCGCAGTCACGCCGGCGGGCCTTTCGTGCAACAAGATACGACCATGGGAGGCATTTTTTACGGCGTTTGGGGAAGCAGCGTGGACGACATTTACGTCGTCGGCGGCCGCGGCAAGATTTTGCACTCGTCCAACGGTTCCGTGTGGACCGAGGAGTCGCCCAGCGCCGACGCCGTCGACTTCTACAGCATCTGGGGAAGTGGCCCCGATGATGTCTATGCCGCGGGCGCCACCAGCGACGGTGGGTGGGTCTTCCACCTCCAGTGACACGCCCGCGCACCGACGATGCGCGTCCAGGGACAGTGCCGGAGATCGTTTCACTATCTTTTGCACGTTCCAATTTGAATTAAGCGATTTGGCATCCTAAACATGGAGGCCCCCCGATGCCTTACGATCGCTTTCGTCGTGCCTTTAGAACCCTTCGTACGTTTGGCGGGGTCGACACACTCTTGGCGGCCATCGCTTCGTATGCATTGCAGATTCCTGCGCGCCGCGGCAACGCATTCGACGCGAGCTTCGGTATCGAAACCACCGAGCCCGTCGCGGTCACGCCACGGGATTTCGTCGACGGATCGCACGCCTCGGCGATTTGGTACTTTCCAAGTCTTCCGGAAGTTTTCGCTTCGGTCATGCGCACGCTGGACGTGCGCGCGGAGGATTTCACCTTCGTCGACATCGGCTGCGGCAAGGGCCGTGTTCTGGTGATGGCGGGCCAATGGCCATTTCGCCAGGTGCTCGGCGTGGAGGCCTCGACCGCCGTTTCTCGCGTCGCACGAAAGAACCTCGGTAAGGTGGCCTCCCGGACCGCCATGGGCGTCATCACCGGCAACGCGCTCTCCTTCGAGATGCCGCCCGGTGACCTGCTTCTGTATCTTTACAACCCGTTTTCGAAGTTCGAGGCTTACGTCGAATTTCTACGCCACCTCGAGGATAGCCTGAGGCGAGAGCCTCGCAGGGTCGTGCTGGTCTATGTGTGCCCGGTGCACGTCAAAGCATTCGACGAATGCCATTTCCTGAGGCCGCTCGAGCGCTACGAGCTTTTGGTGAGCGATTACACATGGCACGCCTTCACCAATACGAAGTACGTGCCTCGGTCCAATTGCTGACTACGCCAAGCCGAGGGCCGTGCGCACGTGCGCCGGCCAATCCGCGGGGACGAGGCCGTGCTTCTTGAAGAGCGCGAGCGTCACCCGCTCGACACCAAAGCCGACGCAGGCCGTGTGCGCGAACGATCCATCGGACAGGCGGATGTCGTAGGCGCGGCCGAAGTGGTCCTGGTGGTAGTTGCACGAGGAGATGGCCGTGGGCGCGTCCTCGGAGTGAATTGGATAAAGCAGCTCGAACTTCAGCGCCTGCGCACGCTGGCTGACCGCGAGCATCTTGCCGCCCTCGCCGAAGAAGGGGTCGTTTGCCACCTCCGCCCGCGTCTCGAGCCCCAGAGACTCGAGCACGGCCTGACCGCGTTCGAGCCACCGATCGCGAAACTCGCGCACGTCGTCCTCGCTGCCGATGCGGATGTTCTCGCGCTGCCGGAACATCTGCATCCGCGCCGGATCGTCCGACGGCTCGTGCCGAAACACGAGGCCCATGAGGTCGACGAGCTTTCCGGCCTCCGGAAGCGTGCCGCGCAGGGTGGGATACAGCGGATAACAGGCCGCAGGGCAAAGCATCAGTTCCGTCTTGCCCAGGTGCGTGCTCCAGTCCTCGCCGGCCGAGAGCGTCTCGAGCATCCTCTCGTGATGAGCATCGTCGCCGAAGAAGCTGTGGACGGAGCCCATCAATTGGGGAAACGAGCGCGCATAATCGGTCTTCTCGAAGTTCGCCCGCGTGACCAGAGGCGGAAAATCGACGAACTCCGCGCCGTCGTCCTCGGCAAACTTCGTGATGATGGCACCGAAACCGCGAACGATGCGCTCGAACAGACCGCTGCGGCCGTAAACCCCGCGGACGCCGGAGGGAAAAAGGATGCGGGCTTCGATGAGCTGATGAGCGAATTCGGACGCGTTCACGTGGTGACCTCGTTCAAGTCGAGACCGGGCATCACATCCAGACCGGGCGAAGCCGCTTTGGTGATGGCCGCGGGGAGAACCTGCCCCATGTCGAGCCGCAGGACCTTGTCGGCACGATCGAAATATCGCTCGTCGTGCGTGATGACGATGACGATCTTCCCAGCCGCGCGCAGCTCGGGCAGGAGCTCTTTGTAGAAGATGTGGCGGTACCTCGGATCCTGATCGGCCGTCCACTCATCGAAGAGGTAGATGGGATGGTCCCGCAGCAGCAAGAGAATGAGCGCAAGGCGCCGGCGCTGTCCGCTGGAGAGCCCTTCGGAGGACACGTCGCCGTCCTGCACGCGAAGTACGCGATGCAATTCGAAACGTCGTACCAATGTCTCGAAGCGCTCTTTGCCGCGCTCGTCGGAATAGGCACGGGCCCACACCGGAAGGTGGTAGTCGGCGAACAATACGCCGAAGGCATCGCGCAGGGCCCCGACCCGCTCCGGATCGATGACGTCCGAGTCGACGATCACGCGACCTGACGTCGGTGGATAAAGAAGGCAGAGCACCTTGCAGAGCGTGGTCTTGCCGCTGCCGTTTCCGCCGACCACGAAGGTGATGGTCCCCGCGTGGAACTCGCGCGTGATGGGACCGAGCGCGAAGCCGCTCTCATTCGATTCGTATTGGAAGCGAATGTCCTCGAGGCGCATCGAGCGAATCGAGCCGCGCGCCAACGCGCGGGGGGGCATGGCATCGAGCATGGTCTCCGGCTTCAGCTCGCGCGAAAGTTCGTCGATGCGGCCCAGCGCCACACCCGCGCGGAGGGCCGGACCGATGTGCGTGAGCATGCTGTCGAGCGGACCGAGAAGACCGAGAACGGCGAGCGTGGCGCCCGAAAGCACGCTCGGCGGAAGCGCCACGTAGCGCGCGAGACCAAAGGGGATGCTGCCGATGACCAGGAACGCAAGCACGTAGCCCCAGCTGTCGGCCGAGTGAAAATACAGGTTCGCCCGCACCATGTGGTTGTAGTGGTCTCGGGCTGCGGGCTCGAGCCGCACGTTGGTAAACTCCTCGCGAACGGGTGCGGAGAGTTTGAGCTCTTTGAAGCCGAGCGTAAGCTGCCGCATGGCCGCATAGATCTCACCCAGCTTGCTGCGCGCGCGGCCGTGCCACTTTTCGGACTTGTCGATCTGCAGCTTGAACGTGGGGACCCCGACGGCCATCACGGCGAGCGCCAATGCGAAGATACGCCAATCGAGGGCCGCTACGTACACGAGCAGGCCCATCACGGTCACCACGCCGACCAACGCGATAGGCAGTGAGTTGAGGCCGTGAGCGATGGCCGGAGCATCTTCGTTGAGGGCTGCATCGATGCGCGCGGCGCTCACGCGCTCCACGTCTTGCAGCGAGGCTCGCAGCGATTGCGCGACCAGGTCGGAGCGGAGCTTCTTCGTCGCGCGCAGGCCGATGCGGCTGAGGAGCAACTGCGACCAGGTGCGGGTGACGACGGCCACCGCGCACGCGAGCACGAACAGAATGGCGAGGTTCGTACTGGGGTTGCGCAGCGCCGCATTGAGCAGCGGGATGAAGCTCGCGAACGCACCGCCGGCGACGAGGCTGAGCACACAGGTGCCGATCACGTCGCGCGGAGCAATACGGAAGGCGAGCCGAAGAAGCGCCAGCACTTAACGCGTGACCTCGAAGAAAAAGTCGCTCATCGGGGACGCCTCTCCGCTGGACACGGCCGCGTCCAGGATCCATTTGCCCACGGCGAGATCGAGAACGCCGAGACCGAACGGTGAAAAGATGATCGGCTTGCCGGCGGACACGGTGACGGTCTTGCGCAGCACGTCGGCCAGCGTTCCGCGGATGAAGTCGCGGTGCCCGAGTTTCATCTCGGTCAAATGCGGGGAAGTGTTCGCCTTGAGCACGTGCTCGATGTCGTCGACCACGTTTTCCGAGGCAATGAGCAGCTCCGGATCGAGATCCCGCAAGGATACGTTGAGGAGCAGCGGGTTGTGCGCGAGCAGCTTCACGTCGCTCGCATAAGGAGTTGCCGCCACCGTGGCGAACACGACAACGTCGCACGAGGCGAGGAGCTCTTCGAAGGAGGCGGCGCGCTGCACTTTCCCCTCCCCTTGTTCGCGAAGCATCCCGGCGAACGCCGTCGACTCGGCGGGGTTCGTATCGAAAAGGACGACCTCGTCCAAGTCCCACCCTGCACCGCGGAAGAAGCGATGGATGTAGCGCGCGATGAGGCCATTTCCGACCATGCCAAACCGGCGCACCTTCTTGTCCTTGCGCAGGGTCTCGGCCGCGAGCACTGCCGACGCTGCGGTGCGCGCCGCCGAGATGATGGAGCTCTCCAACACCGCAATGGGGTAACCCGTCTCGTAGTCGTTGAGGACCAGCACGGCGCTGGCGCGGGGAATGCCCAGCTGCAAATTATCCGGGTAGCTCGCGATCCACTTGATGCCCGAGACGCGGAAGCGCTCGCCAAGGAACGCCGGTAAGGCAATGATGCGGGCATTGGGCCGCTCCGGAAAGCGGAGGAAATAGCTCGGCGGATTCACGGAGTTGCCGGCGCCGTGTGCAAGGTACGCCTCGCGCACGATGTCGATACAGCCGGGAATATTCCCATGAATGACGTCGAAACAGGTTTTGCCTTTGACGATGGTCAAGTCCATTGATTTCACCCGAAGACCTGGGCGTTCCAGTCGGAGTCGTAGACGGTTGTGAGGTAGGGGCCCCCGCGATCGGGGCAGAGGAAGACGGCGACGGCTTGGGGCGACTCGGCCGCGATGTGTTTGGCCTCTTGTTGAATGGCGGAGAAGGTGGAGCCCGAGCTACCGCCGACGAAGATTCCGTAGTCGGCCAGGAGGATGCGGCAAGCAGGCGCCACGTCCGCCTCGTCGACGTGCACCACGCGATCGATGTGGGCGTGACGCAACATGTCCGGCTGGATGCTGGAGCCCAAGCCGGGAATGTGGCGCGCTTTTGGTTGGCCCCCGAAAATCACGGAGCCTCGGCTGTCGACGGCAACGACTTTGACCTGCGGGAAGCGTTCCTTCACCTTGCGCGATACGCCGACGATGGTCCCCGAAGAACTCACCGGCACGAAGACGTAATCGAGGCGGTCGAAGGCATCGCATATCTCCGCCCCGGTATGCCGATAGTGTACATCAGCCCCGTCGGTGTTGGAGTACTGATCTGGCCAGTACGCATTGTGCATGGTCTCGCATAGAGCCTGAACTCTTTCCAACCGCGACTTCAGAAATCCGCCGGTGTCGTCGCGCACCGTCACCATTTCGACGTCGTGGCAGAGGAGCTTCAATTGCGAGAGATAGATGGGCGCAATGTTCGGGTCGACCACCGCAACGAAACGGAGCCCGACGAGCCGGCAAAGCGAGGCCATCGCAATGGCGAAATTGCCGGAGGACGACTCGACGATCGTCGTATCGGGCCCAACCTGGCCCCGTTCGACGGCGCCGAGCAAGATGCCATACGCCGCGCGATCCTTGATGCTTCCAAACGGATTTGCGTACTCGAGCTTTGCGAAAAGGTGAAAGGGCGTTTCCCAAAGCCGCACGACGGGTGTGGGGCGAAGGATTCGCCCAAGCTTGCGAACGCGAGCCAACAACTCGGTTTTCATCTCAATCAAGGATTAAGCCGTGGTGAAGTAACCTGCGCGAATCCGCGCTGGGCCGCCCCTCGTCCGGAACTCGGAGGAACTAAACGGCAATTAGGAGGGCACGAGGCGATATGCTTAACAAGCGGTACTCGATTGCGCAAGTACGATGTGCCGTTCCTTGACCGTGTACCCGCTGCTTGGTAAAAGCGCGAAAGAGAGCGCGCCTTGCACGCCGGCTGGACGCCAAAAGCGCCGACGCAGCGCGTCAGTAGCGTATTTGTTCAAGTACTCCCCAATAGAATTTCGTATTTGGATTTATTCGTCCGGCACCGCCGCACAAACGCCATCGTGGCGGGGAAGTGCGCATGCGTGATTCACCCTTCGAGAGCCCGCCGAGAAAGTCATTTTGACATCGATATCCATTGATTGGCAGTTGCTGGGACTACCCCGCGAGATCTCCAGCGTGGATCGGCTCCTTCTCGAACGCGCGAATCGGACACCGGACGCGGTCGCTTTTCGATTCGTGGATCGCGAAGACGAGGAGGGCCTCGTCTGGACGTATGCAGATCTTCACGCCCGCGCTGGCGCCATTGCGCGAAGTCTCCGAGAAGGCGGCGTTGCGCCGGGAGATCCCGTGGTGCTGCTGTATCCCCAGGGCCTCGACTACATCGGTGCGTTCTTCGGATGCCTTTATGCCGATGCGATTCCGGTCCCCCTCCTTCCCGCGCGCTCGAAACGCGGGTGGGCGCGGATTCGGACGGTCCTGGGAACCAGCGGTGCCCGCAGCGTTTTGACCACTGCGAATTTGGAATCGTCCGTTCGCGATGCGCTGCACGACATCTCGGCGCACGGAGATCTTCGCTATTTCGTAACCGACCGCCTGGCGAACGAGGCGGATTTCGTTCCTGAAACGAAAAGCCAAAACGCAATTGCATTTCTGCAATACACGTCCGGCTCGACGGCCTCACCGCGCGGCGTGGTGGTTGGTCACGATAATCTGTTGGCGAATCTGTGGACGATTCATCGGGCGTTTCGGATTCGCTCGGACAGCCATGTTCTTTCGTGGCTGCCGCTCTACCACGACATGGGACTCATCGGAGGGGTGCTGGAGCCCTTGTTCGCAGGGGTTCCCGGCACACTTCTCTCGCCCATCGCCTTCGTCCAGAAGCCGCTGCTGTGGCTTCGGGCCATCGGACGTTTTCGAGCCACGATCAGCGGTGCGCCCAACTTCGCGTACCGCATGTGCGTGGAGCGGGCTACCGGGGAAGAGATCGCACAGCTCGATTTGAGCACGTGGGAACTCGCATTCTGCGGTTCCGAGCGGATCGGCGCCAAGGTCATGGAGGACTTTGCCGAAACGTTTGCGTGGGCAGGCTTTCAGCGCGAAACCATGCTTCCCTGTTACGGGCTGGCCGAGGCGACGCTCTTCGTGAGCGGCGGGCCGCAAGGGCACGGGGCGCGACTCACCAGCATTTCTCGGACGGGGATGGCCATGCATCGCGCATTGCCACCGAAGTTGGCGGCAGATGCAACGCGGCTGGTCTCGTGCGGCGTGATTCCCGAAGAGCACGACGTGCGCATCGTGAATCCCGAAAACGGGATCGATGTCGAAGAGAGCGGGATCGGAGAGATCCTCATCGCGGGGCCCAGCGTTGCGCGCGGCTATTGGGGAGAGCCGCCGGAGCCACCGGGACGGCATTTGCGGACAGGCGATCTCGGATTCGTGCGCGGTGGTGAGCTGTACGTCACCGGGCGATGCAAAGAGATACTCATCGTACGCGGAGCAAACCTCTATCCTCAGGATCTGGAGTTCGCCGCGGAGGCGAGCCATGCGGCGCTCGTGACGGGCGGCAGCGCTGCGTTCGCTGTGCTGGTCGAAGACTCCGAGGAAATCGTCCTCGTGATGGAGGTGGCCAAGGGCGATGGTGGGCATGAGTACCCTGCCGTGGTCGCTGCCGTACGCGCAGCCGTGGCCGAGACCTTTCAGCAGAGCGTACACTCCGTCGTTCTGGTGCGCCGGAACACGGTGCCTCGGACAACCAGCGGGAAGATCCAGCGCGGACTCTGCAAAGTGCAGTTCGAGGCGGGCGATTTGCACGCCATGTACCGGGAGGGCCCGGCGCCCGAAGCTCGCGAAACGGGCACGGCGGACGCCGTGGCGGATGTGCCCGCGCAAGGGCTCGACGCCGGACGCGCACTGCTCGTCGAGCGCATCGCGCGGATGGCCGGGGTGCCGGCCTCGCAGGTCGATCTCTCGCGAACGGCGGCGGACTACGGATTCAGCTCGTTGTCGGCCGCGTCGATGGCGCACGATCTGGAACGCGTGCTTGGACGCGCGGTGGGGATGGACCGGTTCTTCGCAGGTCGTGCGCTGGATGCGATGCTCGCCGACGTCATGGCCCACGGGCGTGCGGTCGCGGCCGTAAGGGCGACGCCAGCGGGTGCGTCCCGGGTGGCGCTTACACGCGGTCAACTCGCGATCTGGGCCGCTGAGAAACTGGTGCCGGGCACTCACGGTTACCTCATCGCCCGTGCGGTGACGATGCCGGACGATCTCGACGAAGATGCGTGGGCGCGGAGCCTGACCGCCGTGGCTCGGAAGCATCCGCTGCTTCGGACGCGCATTGTCGAGGGGGTCGAGGGCATCGAGCCAGAGGAAGGCTGTTTCCTGGAGCTGCTCCCCCTGGCGACGCTGGAGATGGCTCGGGCCGACCTTTGCGACGTTCCCGATGGCCCCGAGCTTCGACGCCGCCTCTCCGAGTTGGCCATGCGCCCGCTGGATCTGTCGGCGGGTCCCATGCTTCGGGCCATTTTGGCGCGCTGTAGCAATGGACGCCGCGTGCTTCTCGTCACGGTGCACCACATCGTCTCGGACTTCGTGTCGATGGTGCGCCTGCTCGAGGATTGGTGCGCAGCGTACGGATCGCCTTCCCTGCCGTCGAACGGAGACGGTGAGGAGCTCCAGCTCGAGGCGAGTGTCCAGCTCGACGAGTCGGAAGCGTGGAGCGAGGCCAAGGATCATTGGAAGGCCGCACTCGAGGGCGAGCTGCCGATGCTCGAATTGCCGCACGACCGCCCTCGACCCAAGGCACCGCGGCACCAAGGCCTTTTGTCGCACGCGCGCGCCGTTGGCGCGCCGTCGAAGCTCGACGCGCTGGCCAAGGAGTGTGGCACCACACGCTTCGTAGTGGCGCTCACGGCTTACGCCGCCTTCCTGCAGCGCTGGACGGGGCAGAACGAATTCGTCATCGGTACGCCCGTCACGCAACGCCGTTCGCCCGACGATGCACGGCGCGTCGGGTTCTTTCCGAATTTCATCCCGCTGCGTGTCGCCGTGCCGGATGCGGTCACGTTGCGGCAGCTCGTGCCCGCGGTCCGAGACGTCGTGAACGCCGCCTTGCGCCACGCGAGCCTCCCGTTTCCGGAAATCGTGAAGGCGGCGGGGGTGGCCCGAAGCCCCGGGGTCCACCCGCTGTTCCAGGCATCGTTCACGCTCCACGAGACGCCGGCGGGCATCGATCCCAACGCCACGGCGAGCGCCCTCCATGTCGATGGTGTGCCCGTTCGCATGGGCGGGATGACCCTCACGACGTACGGGCTCGACGACGACGGCTGTCACCACGACTTCATGGTGTTCTCCGGCGTCGTCGGAAACGATCTCGTCGTTCACACACAGTCCGACGCCGCGCTGTTCGATGCCGCGTCTGCGCGCACCATGACCGAGGGATGCGCCGAGCTGCTCACGGCACTTCTTCGGCAGCCCGACGTGCTCCTCGACGACGTCGCGTTCGGCACGCCGTCCATCGTCTACGGCAAGAAGCTTGCGGCCACGGCGCCGTCGACCATCGTCGCACGCATCGCCTCGCACGATGTGCACGCCATCGCCGTGGCGGATCGCCATCGGAGCCTTCGCTATGGCGAGCTCGTGGAGCACGCCCGCGCCATCGCGGAGACGCTGCGTGCCCGTGGGGTGCAACCTGGAGATCCCGTCGGGCTTTGCGCCGAGGAGCGAAGCGCCGCGGGTGTGGTCGCGATGGTCGGCATCCTCATGGCGGGCGCATGGTTCGTGCCGCTCTCGAGCCAGCTTCCCATCGAGCGACTGCGGTTCATCCAAGAGGATCTGGGTGCGCGCTTCGTCATGGCGCGGGCCGACCACGCGCGGCCATACGAGGCAGCGGGCTTCGACGTTCTCGACGTATCGCCGGCGCATGCCGAAGGCTCCGTGGGGCCGACGGCGCCAGGTACCGCTTACGCCATCTACACCAGCGGCTCCACGGGAACGCCAAAGGCCGTCGTCGTGGAGCACGCCCAGGTGGTCCATTTCGCCGACGCGGTGGCGGCGCGGTATGGGATCGGTCCCGGAGACTCGATGGTTTCGGGCGCGTCGTGGAGCTTCGACGCGATGATCTTCGAGATCCCGGTCTTTCTCGTTCTCGGGGCACGCGTCTACGTGGCCGACGAGGAAGAGCGCCGCTCCCCGCCAAAAAAGCTCGCGCTCCTTCGCGAGCACCGCGCGACCGTGCACAACGACACACCGGTGGCGTTTCGCGAGGTCATCGAAGCCATGCTCGAGGAGGCCGGGTGCGGCGAGCCCCTGCCCGAGGTGAAGACGTGGGTGGTCGGTGGCGAGGCCACGACCCCGAAGGACGTGGAGCGGCTTCGCGCCGTCTATGCGTCCGCGGGCCGGGAGCCGGCGGCGTTCATCAATTCGTACGGCCCGACGGAGTCGACCGTGTTCGTCACCGAACATGCCTGTCGCGCCGGCGATGTCGCCAGCGTGCGCGTTCCCATCGGCCTGCCGCTCCCCGGGATGACGGCCCTGGTGCTCGACGAGCAAAAGCGACCGGTGCCCTGGGGCGCGCGGGGGCAGTTGTACGTGTCGGGACCGGCGGTGGCACGAGGCTACTGGCGCCAGCCCGAGCTCACCGAGCGAGCTTTCTTCGAGAGCCTCGACCCGCAAGCCCCACCGGGAACGCGCATGTACCGCACGGGCGATCTCGTGCGGTTGCGGCCGAACGGGTGGATCGACTTTTTGGGCCGTGCCGATCGCCAGGTGAAGTTGCGCGGGCATCGGATCGAGCTCGCCGAGATCGAGCATGCGTTCGCCGAGCAAGAAGGCGTCGCGCAAGCCTTGGTCACCACGCGCGTCGTGGCAGGCAGCCCCGCACTGGTCGCGTACGTCGTGCCGAAAGCGGGCGCGCAGATCTCCGGACGTGAACTCCGCGCGCGGCTGCACGCGCGGCTGCCTGCCTTCATGGTCCCCTGGATCGTGGCGGTGATCGACGCCTTTCCCATCGGGCCGACGGGCAAGGTCGCCGAGCAAAAGCTGCCGGCCGCAGAGTCGTTCGTCGAGAAGGCGGACGTGCGCGCGGCCCGCTCGCCGATCGAGGAGGCCATCGTGGTCGCGGTGGGCGATGTGCTCGGCGCGTCCGTGGGGCCCGACGACCATTTCTTCGAGTTGGGCGGTGACTCCATCGCGGCGCTGCGCGTGGTCACGCGGCTGCGCAGCGGCGGGCTGTCGCTGGAGATCCGTCAGCTGCTCGAGCATCCGCGGCTTTCGGAGCTCGCCGTGGTCATCGCGGGCGCAAAGCCCGTACGCGACACCGGGCCTTCGTACGCCGAGGTGGTTCGCCACGCGCGGACGGCGGGCCCCATTCACGCATGGTTCGCCCGCCAAACCACCGGCGATTGGGCCCGTTTCGTTCAATGGGTGCGCATTCCGCTGCCGCCCGGCGATCCCGCCGCACTCGCGGAGTCGGTGCTGCGGGGGCTCGTGCGCAAGCATCGCGCCTTCGCACAGGGATTCGCGCGCGAAGAAGGCACCGTAACGCGCGTCGATCTCCCGGAGGAGCGGCGCTGGCGGCTCGTCCACGCGGACGCGGGGGCTTCGACCCAGGGGCTCATCGATGCCGAGATCGCCGCGGGGACGGCCTTCGTGCCGGACCGCGGACCGCTGCTGGCCGGGCTTCTCGTCGAGGGAGACCTCGTCCTGGCCGCACACCACTTCGCGGTCGACGTCTTTTCGTGGCATCTCATCTTGGCCGACGTCGAGGCGCTCCTTCAGGGCAAGGACGCCGGCATCGACGATTTCGACTTCGCGCGATTCGCGGCCGCGATCTCCCGCGTTGCCGAGAAAGGGCGCGCCTCGCAATCGGTGGCGCAATGGAATGCCCTGCTGTGCAGGTTCGAGCCGGCGAAAGCCTACGCGGCGCTCGAGACGAGTGATGCCCGAACGTGGGAGCTCTCCGAGGAGACCACCGCCGCGCTTCTTGGCAACGCCGATCGCGTGCTTCGGGCGCGACCGCAGGATATCCTTCTCGCCGCGCTCGGGCGCGCCGTATGTGCAGAGCTCCAGCTGGAGTCGGCGCCGATTCACGTCGAGGTGCATGGCCGCGACGAGGACGTGCTGGGCATCCCCACGGGCGTGGGCTGGTGCGCCACGTGGGTACCCTACGTCGTGCCCTTCGCGGAGAACGTCGTCGAGAGCATCGCGGCGGTGAAGGATGCACGCGCGGAACTCGCACACGGTGGACTCGACTTTCTGCCGCTGCTCGTCGGCGGTGATCTGGCCCCCGAGGCGGTTGCGGCGTTCCTCCAGCCCGGCGTGCAGTTCAACTATTTGGGCACGGTGCTCGATCGTGGCCAGCATCGCGGGTTCGGTCTGCATCGCGGCGAGTCCGGCGCACGGCTCGAGGCCACCGCCATGGTGCGCGAGAAGCGCATGGTGCTTTCGATCGCCGGCCATGGCGGCATCGGCGAGCGCTGGTGTCGCGAGATCGACGTGATGGTGCAGACGCTGAGCGCGGCTGCGCGAAGGATCTACACGCGGTCCGATTTTCCGGGCGTGGGCATCTCGGACGAGAGCGCCCGGCAGCTTTCGGATCGGGTCGAGGGCGCGATCGAGGAGATCGTGCCCTTGAATGCGCTTCAGCGGCTCATGCTGCTGCGCCATCTTTCCAATCCTACCGAGGGGCGAACCAACGGCCACGTTCACCTCCGCGTGCAGGGCGCGCTCGCACTCGAGGAGCTCGAGCAGCGCCTCCGCGCCATGGTCGCCGGGCACCCCGCCCTTCGAAGTGTCTTCGATTGGACGGCGCTGGATGAACCGGTTCAAATCGTCTTCGAGGCGATGCCGGCTTCGGTCTCCTTCGCCGATGCGCGATCGGCGGGGCTCGATGTCCTGGTCCAGCGTGCGGTCTCCTCGCCCATTGATTTGACCGTCGGTCCAATCGTCCGCCTCCACGTCGTGCGCACGGGTGAGGCGGAGCACCACGTGCTGCTCACCACGGATCATGTGGCCATCGACGGCTGGAGCTTGGCCGCCGTGACCGCGGGGCTCTTCTCACCTCGCTCGACGCCGAGCTATGCGCTGCGCACGCTCCGGGCTTCGCAGAAGGACGAAACCCACGCCTACTGGGTCGCAAAGCTTCGCGGGCTCCCCGCGCCTTCCGCGACGGTGCCGCAGGCGCGCGGCGCGATCACCGTGCAGAAAAAGCTGACGTCGGGCGTGGCCGATGCCTTGCGAACCCGCGCGAAGAACCTTGGGGTCGCGCTCTCGTCGGTGCTCGTGGGGACATGGAGCCGCGTCATGGCGGGATGGTCCGGGGCCGGTGATACGCTCGTCGGGCTGACGACGTCGGGGCGCGAGGCGCACCCGCATCCGGAGACCATCGGCGCCTTCATTCAGAACGTGCCCATCTTGGTACCAAAGCGGGCACGCGCTTTTTCCGAGGTGCACGCGGCGGTGACCGAAGCCTCGGCCCACGGCGAGTTCGACCCGGCGGCCCTCGCGGAAGCCCTCGGTTACCCGATGGATGCACCGCTGTTCGAGAGCTCGGTCGTCATTCAGAACTACCCGACGGAGCGGATGGAGAACGACGGCGCGCTGCGCGTGCAGATCGTTTCGGCCAGCGACGATACGGTGTTTCCGATCACGGTCGTCGTCTACCCGGAGCCCGATTTTCGGATCCGCCTTCATGCACGCTCGGGCGCGGCGGAACCCCACCAGGCCCAGGGGCTGCTCGACGCGTTCACTGCGTTGTTGGAACGCATCGCGCACGAACCGCAGTGTGAGCTCGCGACCCTCGAGGCGCCTCGAGACCTGAGCCCGCCGCCGCGCGAGAAGCCGAAGCCTAAGCCGCCCGTGCGTCGCGACGCGCACGGGACGACCGACGCGCTGGTTCGCTCGGTCTTGCGCGAGTCGTTCGGGAACGTTCCGGACCTGATGGATCGGAACTTCTTCGACCTCGGGGGCTCTTCGCTCACGCTGCTGCGTCTGCGGCAACGGCTGGGCGATCACGTCGGACGTGAGCTGCCGGTGACCTTGTTCTTCCGCACCGGCAATGGGCGGCGGTTGGCCGAAGCCCTGGACGGTGCTCCCGTGACGGAGTCCCGACACGAACCCACGGTCCGTGAGCGCCATGCGGGCGCGCGCTTTGCCATCGTCGGCATGGCCGGGCGCTTCCCCGGAGCGGCCGGCATCGATGCCTTGTGGACCGCGCTGCGTGAAGGACGCGAGGGCATCCGCCGCCTGTCGCCCGACGAGCTGGGTCCCGAGGGTCGGGATGCACATGCACGGGATCCCCAAGGCTTCGTGGGCGCGTGCTCCGAGCTCGAAGACATCGAACAGTTCGACGCGGCGCTCTTCGACATTTCTCCGCGCGAGGCGGAGCTTCTCGACCCCCAACAGCGCGTACTCCTCGAAACGGCGTACCAGGCGCTGGAAAATGCTGGCTACGATCCTCGCTCGGTGGAGGACGGCGGCGGCGGGGTGCGGCGGCGCGTCGGTGTCTTCGCCAGCAGCACGCTGAGCAGCTACCTCGTGTACAACCTGCTCTCGCGCCGCGAACTCCTCGACGAGGAAGGCGCGTGGCGGTTGGCGATGGCCAACGAGAAAGACTGTGGCCCGAGCCGCATCGCGTACAAGCTGGGACTCACGGGTCCCGCCATCGCGGTGCAGACCGCGTGCTCGTCGTCGCTGGTAGCAGTTCACGTCGCATGCGCGTCGCTCGCGAGCGGCGAATGCGACATGGCGCTGGCCGGCGGCGTGAGCATCCGCGTGCCCCACAAGGCTGGCTACTCGAAGCGCGATGCGGAGATCCTCTCCCACGACGGCCGATGTGCGGCATTTGGGGCGGATGCCTCGGGCACGGTTCTCGGCGACGGTGCGGGTCTCGTCGTTCTGAAGCGGCTCGAGGATGCGATCCGCGACCGCGATCCCATCTGGGCCGTCGTTCTCGGGTCCATGATCAACAACGACGGCGCGCGAAAGGCCGGCTACACGGCCCCCAGCGTGGAGGGCCAGCGCGAGGTGTTGCTTCGCGCCTTCGAGCGCGCCGGTGTTCGGGCCGACTCGATCCAGCTCGTCGAAGCCCATGGAACAGGAACGCCGCTCGGCGATCCCATCGAGTTCGAGGCACTGACCGAGGCGTTTCGCGCCCACACCGAGGAGCGCGCGTTTTGCGCGCTGGGCTCGATCAAGTCGAACCTGGGGCACTTGGACAATGCGGCGGGTATCGCGGGCCTCATCAAGTGCGTGCTCGCGCTGCACCATCGCGAGATACCGCCGACGTTGCACGCCGAGCCGGTGAACCCGGTCCTCGATGTCGCGAGCTCTCCCTTTTACGTCGCGCAGGCGCCCAGGCCTTGGCCCGAGACGCGCGGCCCACGGCGCGCGGCGGTGAGCTCCTTCGGCATCGGTGGGACCAACGCGCACGCGATCCTCGAGTCTTGGGAGAATGTGCCGCGCGAGGAGCGCTTCGAGGCAGCGCCCGAGCTTCTCCTTCTTTCGGCGCGCACCGAGGAGGGGCTCGCGAAGCTGGCGGGCGATTGGGGGCGGTACATCGAGAACCTCGAGGGACCGCTGTCCGATCCGCTGCGCACCTCGCAGCTCTTTCGAGAGCACTTTCCCCTTCGTCGGGCCGTCGTGGCGGCATCCGCGAGCGAGCTTCGCGAAGCGCTCGCGCAGCCGAGAGCCGTACGCACGGCGTCGGCACCGCCCGTGGTGGCGGTATTTCCGGGCCAGGGTTCGCAGTACCGCGGCATGCTGCGCGGGTTGCGCGCGTCGAACGCCGCGTTTCGCGAGGCCGAGGACGCGTGCATCGCGCTCCTTGGCGGGCCGGATACGGAGCTCGGGCAGATGCTCCTCGACGGCGAGGCCGATCCGACGCCGACTCGGTTCGCGCAGGTGGCGATGTTCGTCGGCTCGTACGCGATGCTTCGCGCCATCGAGGCGGCTGGCCTTCATCCGGTGGCGTACGTCGGGCACAGCATCGGCGAGCTCGTGGCCGCCGTGGCCGCCGGCGCGGTGGACCTTGCGACGGCGCTGGCGATGGTGCGCGTGCGCGGCGAGGCGATGGCCTCGATGCCCGAGGGCGCGATGCTCGCGGTATCGTTGGGCCGAGCCGACGTCGCAGCCATGCTGCCCGCGCGGCTCGACATCGCGGCCGTCAATGGTGCCTCGGCCACCGTGGTGGCAGGGCCCGTGGCGGACGTGGACGCTTTTCAGGAGCTCTTGGCCGCGAAGCACGTCTCCGCGCGACGGCTGCACACGGCGCACGCGTTTCACTCGCGGTCGGCGCTCGAAGCTGCCGACACGTTCCTCGAGCGGATGACCGCCATCCCGGCGGCGGCCGAGACGAGCGCGCCCGTCTTCTCCTCGGTGACGGGAAACGCGATCGACGCTGCCGCGCTGACCCGCCCGCAGCACTGGCGCGACCAAATCGACCATACCGTCGCATTCCACGATGCGATCCAAGCGGCGACGCTTCGCTTCGAAGACGCCATCTTCGTCGAGGTGGGCCCCGGGCAGGCCCTCACCGCGCTGCTTCGCGGCGAGCGGCACACGGCGATCCCGCTGGGCAAACACCCGGCACACCACGACGGCGACGATGCGCGTTGGCTCGCGGCCATCGGGGAGCTCTGGGAGCTCGGCGTCCCGCTCGACTTCGGGTCCATCAGCCCGCGGGCGAGCTTCCGCAGGCGCCGCATCCCTGGCGCGATCCTCGAGCCGCGGCGCTTCTGGATCGAGCCTGCGAGCGCGCCCGCCCCCAGCGCACGCGCCTACGTGCCGACCTTTCGCCCCGCGCCGCCGCAGGGCGCCGTCGAAGACCCGAGCGCGCTCGCCGTCGTGTTCGACGAGCCGGAGCTCGACCTTCCGCGCCTGCACGACTTCGTGCAGCGGCTCGGGCGCGCCTCGCGCGAGAAGCCCGACACCGTCGTCCACGGCGTGCTCGTGTCGCGTCAGGGCGTCTCCGTCCGTGGCGAAGCGGTGCACTCGGCGGAATGGGCCTTCGGCTACGGCACTGGTCTGGTCGCGCAGATGGAGTTTCCCAACGTGCGCTTCCGCGCGGTGGACGTCACCGCCGATGCCACGCCGGACGACGTGGCCGCCACCTTGCGCGCCGAGCTCGCGTCCACGAGCAGCTACCCGCTCGTCGCATGGCGGGGCACGGAGCGCTTCGAGCTCGACTTCACGCCGCACCCCACGGGCGGGCACGCCCCGCTCCTTCGACGGGGCGACGTGGTGCTGATCACCGGTGGCCTCGGCGCCATCGGGCGCCGCCTGGCCGCACACCTCGCCGAACACCACGGCGCCCATGTCGTCGTCGGCACCCGCCGCCAGGACGTGGAGAATCTCGTGCTGCCCTCGGGCGCCGCGGTCCCGTGCATCCCGCTCGACGTGACCGATCCCGAGTCCATCGCCGCCGCGCTCGCGTTCTGCGAGGCTCGATTCGGCGCGGTGAGTGGCATCTTCCACGCCGCAGGCATCGACAAATCGCTCGCCTACCGCGCGCTGGACGAGCTGACACCGGCCGATTTCGCGCGCCACTTCGACACCAAGGTCGATGGCACGCGGAACCTGGCCGGCGCCATCGCGGGACGCGGGGTGCGCTTCGTTGCCCTCTTCTCCTCGCTCTCCGCGTACGTGGGCGGCCTCGGATGCGGCGCCCATGCGGCGGCGAACCGCTTCCTCGACGTCTTCGCCGCGAGCGCCGCGGGCGAGACGCGCTGGCTCTCCGTCGCGTGGGACCGCTGGCTCTTCGAAGACGACACCATCCCGCACACCGCCGAATCACGCCGGCTTGCCTTGAATCCCGCCGCAGCGTTCGCGCTTTTGGACGGGTTGCTCGCCGAGGGCGCCCCGGCGAGCGTGCTCGTCTCCACCGAGCCACCGATGCGGCGCATCGAAGGCCGTGTGGGCGGCGAAGCGCGCGCCACGCGCCACGCGCGTCCGCTCCTTCGAACGAGCTTCGTGGCCGCCGCTTCGGAGACCGAAGTCGCGCTGGCGAAGATCCTCGCCGACATCCTCGGCCTCTCCGAGGTCGGCGTCCTCGACGATCTCTTCGATCTGGGCGCCAGCTCGTTGCACAGTGCACGCATTTCGGAGAAAGTGCGTGCGGCGTTCGATGTGCACCTCCCGCTGAAGGACGTCTTCGCGGCACGCACCGCCCGAGCGCTCGCAACGCGCATCGACACGGCGCGCACCGAGTTATCCCCTACGGATTGGCGCGCGATGGTCCGCGGCCCCGGTGCACTCGCGCCGCACGCACCGCGTCCGGCGTCGCACGGGCAGACGCGCATGTGGTTCCTCCAGCAGATGGATCCGGAGACGAGCCACTACACGAACGCCATCTCGCTCTGGATCGACGGGCACCTCGATCACGGGCGCTTCTGCACCGTGATCGACGCCCTGGTGGCGCGGCACGCCATGTTGCGCACGGTCTTTCGCCAAGACGACGATGCCATCGTGCAAATCGCTCTTCCCGAGCTTCGGATCGATGTGCCCCTTCGCGATCTCTCGGGCTTACCGATGGACCAGCGGAGGGCTCGCTCCGATGCATTGGCCCGTGCGCAGAGCCGCCGCACCTTCGACCTGGAGCGCGGACCGCTGGTCCACTTCGAGCTGCACCGGTTCGAGGCGAATCGGCACCGTCTGACCTTCATCTACCATCACATCGTCGCCGATACCTGGTCGCTCGAGCTGTTCATGCGCGAGTTCGTCCAGGCGTACGTGTCGGGCCCCGGGGCGATGCCGCCGCCGTCGTTCTCGTACGCCGACTTCGCCGAGTGGCAGCGGCGTCCCGAGGTGGAAGCCGAGTACCAGTCGCAGCTCGCGTACTGGACCGAGCGATTGCGCGAGCACGCCATCGAGGACTCGCCCATCGACCTGCCCGCAGATCGGCCGAGGCCCGCCGAGCAATCATTCCGGGGCGCCACCATCGTGTTCGACGTGCCTTCCGAGACCGCGGCGGGCCTTCGCAAGCTCGCATCGTCGCTGGGCGTGAGCTCGTTCGCGATCGCCCTGCACGCCTTCCGCATTCTGCTGGCGCGCTACGGCAGCGGCGATGGGGTTACCGCGATTGGCGTTCCGGTGTCGGGGCGCGCGCACTCGTCGGCCAGCGATATTTTCGGCTTCTTCGTCAACACCATCGTCCTTCTGGGCGCAGTCGACGAGGATGCCAGCGTCCAGAGCAATCTACTGCGCGAGGCGGAGAATGCGCTCGCCGCCCTGGAGCGCCAGGACGTTCCCTTCGAGCGGGTCGTGGAAGCCGTCAACCCCGCGCGCTCACTAAGCCAGTCGCCGCTCTTTCAGGTGATGTTCTCCTACGAGAACGTGCCCGAGGAGACGCGGGCCACCAAAGCGCTTTCCTTCCGTGCCGAGAAAATCGATGGCGGCACGAGCATCTTCGACCTCGTGCTCTCGGTGCACGAGGCGGCCGGCGCGCTCGGGGGCGATCTCTCGTATGCGACGGATCTCTTCGATGCACCGACGGCGGAGCGGATCGTCGAGCACTACGTGACGGTTCTTTCCGAGCTGGTACGGGACGCCGAACGTCCCGTGCGGCACGTCGGCCACGTGAACGCGTCCGAGCGCCGTGAGCTGCTCGAGGCGCTGAACGCGAAGAGGTACGCCGCCCCCGAAGGGCCCTTCGTGGACCGCGTGTTCGACTGCGCGAAGGCGTCGCCCCGGGCCATCGCCTTCGTCCACGGCGCATCGAGAACCGACTACGCCACGCTCGCGGAGCGCATTTCGGAGGTGGCACGAGGACTCTCCGCCATAGGGCTCGCGCCTGAGGACCGCGTGGCCCTCATGCTTCCCCGCGGACTCGATCTCGTCGTGTGCTTGCTCGCCATCCACCACGCGGGTGGCGCGTTCGTGGCCATCGACCCTTCCCTCCCCGCGCTGCGGCGAGAGCGCCTGCTCGAGCTCTCGGGCGCCCGATTCGGCATCGCCCAGGCCAAAGAGACGCTCGGCCAGGTCGAGGTCTTCACCCACGACGAGCTTCGCGCCCGCGGTGCGGGGCTTGCCGATTCCCCGAGGCCCGCGCACGCGCACCACGGCCTCGCCTATCTGCTCTTCACCTCGGGCTCCACCGGCGAGCCCAAGGGCGCGATGGTCGAACACGGCGGAATGGTCAACCACCTCTTCGCCAAGATCGAAGACCTGGGCATCGGCCCCGGCGACGTCGTTGCCCAGACGGCGGGTCTCTCCTTCGACATTTTCGTCTGGCAGCTCGTGGCCGCCCTTGGCGTGGGCGGCACCACGGTGGTCTACGACGACGACGTGGTTCGGGAGCCCGATGTGCAGCTTCGCGCGCTGGTGGACGACCGCGTGACCGTCTTCCAGATCGTTCCCTCGTACCTCGGCGCCATGCTGGACGCGTTCGATGCGTTCCCCATCCCACCCGCGCTGGGATGGCGCGTCGTTTCGGTCACGGGCGAGGCCGTGCAGCCCGCGCTCTGTGCGCGCTTTTTGCAGCTCTTTCCCGAAGTGCGCCTCTTGAACGCGTACGGGCCGACGGAATGCTCCGACGACATCACGCACCACTTCATCACCCAAGATGATGCCCGTGGCCTGCGCGTTCCCATCGGGCGCCCCATCCACAATGCGAACCTGTACGTGGTCGATGCGCGCATGCGGCTCAGTGGCCTCGGTGTGCCCGGTGAGATCCTCGCGGGCGGCATTCCCGTGGGGCGCGGCTACATCGGGGATCCGCAGCGCACGGCGCTCACCTTCGTCGCCGATCCCTTCGCGGTCGAACCGGGTTCACGGGCCTACCGAACCGGTGACGTGGGCCGCGTTCGACCCGACGGCGTCATCGAGTTTCTCGGCCGGCGCGATCATCAGATCAAGGTGCGCGGGCACCGCATCGAGCTCGGGGAAATCGATTCCGTGCTCGCTTCCTTCCCGGGCGTACGCGAGGCGGCGACCGTGCTGGCGAAGTCCGACGACGCGCCGCCGAAGCTCGTCGCCTTCGTGGCGATGAGCGGGCAAACGGAGCAAACGGGCGGCGACGCCAGCGAATTGCGCGCCCATCTCGCCGAACGCGTGAGCGCCGCGATGGTTCCCAGCCATATCGCGCTCCTCGACGCCCTGCCGCTGACGGCCAACCGCAAAGTGGACCGCAAGGCCCTCGAGCGACGCGCCCTCGAGCTCGCCCGCACCACGACCGCGGGCGACGCCATCGATGGCCCGCGCACCGCACGTGAAGTCGCCGTGTGCGACGTCTTCGCGGAGGTGCTCGGCCTCGATGCGGTGGGGCGCGCGGACAACTTCTTCGAGCTGGGCGGCGACTCGATCTCCAGTCTCCAGGTCGTATCCAAACTTCGCCAGCGCGGATTCCGCATCACGGCCAAGAACGTCTTCCAGCATCAGACGGTGGCCGAGCTCGCGGCGCATGTCGATGAGACGAACACGCGTGCCAGCGCGCTCCTGCACACGGGCGAAGTCCCCCTCTCGCCCCTGCAGAAGCGATTCTTCGCGATGCCGGGCGAAGGCTTGGACCGCTGGAATCTCGGAGTGCGCCTTCGTCTCACGCGCGCGGTGACGCTCTCGGAGCTCACGGCGGCGGGCGAAGTCCTGCTTCGCACGCACCCCATGCTTCGGGCCCGTTTCGAGCGAACCGCCGACGGCGTCAAGCAAATCCTCCAGGAAGATGGCCGGGTGGCGGTCCTCTCCGTCCCGGCGGACGGCGTCGAGCGACTCTGCGGCGAAGAGCGACTCTGCAGCGAAATCTCGCTTACCGGTGCGAAGCTCGCCCTGGGTCTGGTCGATGACCAACCCGGCGAAGTCCTCCTCGTCGCACACCACCTGGTCACCGATGCGGTGTCGCTCCAGATCCTCGTCGAAGACCTGCTCGTCTTGCTCGACGGCGCCCACGAAGCCAAGACGGACGCCATGGCCGAGGTGAGCGGCTTCGGCGATTGGCTCGATGCCCTGCGCAACCTGGCGAACGCCCCCGATTTCTCCGAGGAGAAGGCCTTCTGGGGCGCATCCATCGAACGAGCCTTCCCCGCTGGCGCGATCCCCGTCGATCACGAGGGCGTCGACGATCGCGAAGGCGACCTCGCCCATCTCTCGTACACGTTCGACGCCGCGACCACGCAAAAGCTCCTCGCGCGGCTTCGCGACGACTTCCGCATTCAGCCCCTCGAGGCGCTGGCCTCGGCGCTCGCCGCGTCGCTCTCGGAATGGATGCCGCGCGAGGGCATCACGCTCTGGCTCGAAGGACACGGCCGCGACGAGCTCGACGAGCGCGTCGATTTGAGCCGCAGCGTCGGATGGTTCACCGCCATTTACCCCGTCACCTTCGACGCCTCCGAGGACCGCGCCCAGCGCATACGCGCGGCCAAAGATGCCATTCGCGCGGTGGCGCGCGGCGGTTCGGGCTTCGTCGGATTCGAGGCCACCGAAGAGCGCGAACTCCTGCCCTACGGCGTAACCCTGAATTACCTGGGCGATCTCGACCGGGCCGCCGGCAACCATCCGCTCCTGCGCTCCGTCGAGCCCCTGATCGGCGGACTGCGCGCCCCCGAATGCGGCCGCATGGAACTCCTCGACGTGGCGGGGTACCTGTCCAATGGCCAGCTCCACGTCGTGATAGGCCATGGCGCCCAGCACGACGCATGGACCATTCGAAAAATCTTGGATGGACTCTGCGAGGAGCTCGCGCTGTTTGCCCAAGACGGCGCATTGGAGGGCGCCGACGTCGTCGTCACGAGCGACTTCTCCGCCGCCACGCTCACCGACGACGATCTCGCGGCGCTTCGTGCCCATTTGGAGCTGGTCACGTGAGACAACCGAGCTATATTGAAATACCCTTTATTTTGCCTGCGCACGCACGTGTGTCGCGCAAGGGTGAGCGCTTACGATGAGTTACGTCCTTGGAATATCCGCTTACTACCACGATAGCGCCGCCGCCTTGTTGAAGGGCGGAGAGATCATTGCGGCGGCACAAGAAGAGCGGTTTTCTCGCAAGAAGCAGGATAGCCGTTTTCCGGCCAATGCCATTCGCAGCTGTTTGAAGCAGGCCGGCATCTCGTTGGAAGATCTCGAACGGGTCGCGTACTACGAAAAGCCGTCGCTCAAGTTTCATCGCTTGTTGCACACCTATTTCGCCTTCGCACCCAAGGGTCTGAGCACGTTCGTCACCGACATGCCCCACTGGCTGACGGACAAGTTGCACGTCGAGTCCGAGCTAAAACGCCAATTGGCCGCGCTCGGTCTGCACCGCCTGCCCGAGTTGTCGTTCTTCGAACATCATCAGTCGCACGCCGCATCGGCGTTTTTTGCCAGCCCATTTCCACATGCGGCCGTGCTCTGTATCGATGGAGTCGGGGAGTGGGCGACCACCTCGGTGTGGCAGGGCCGCGGAGCCTCGCTCACGCCGCTGTGGCAATTGGATTTCCCCCATTCCATTGGTCTCCTCTATTCGTCGTTTACGTATTTTTGCGGCTTCAAGGTCGATTCCGGTGAATACAAATTGATGGGGTTGGCGCCCTACGGTCGCCCCATTTACCGCGATCTCATTCTGGAGCACCTGCTCGACTTGAAGGCGGACGGCACGTTTCGCCTGAATATGAAATATTTCGACTTCGCGACCGGTCTCACCATGACCAATGCGCACTTCGAAGAGCTCTTCGGCGGACCGCCCCGCGCACCGGAAAGCGAAATCACGCAGCGCGAATTCGACTTGGCCGCCTCCGTCCAGGTCGTCACGGAAGAAATCGTGATGGCCCTGGCCCGCACCATCCACGCCGAAACGGGAGAACCGTATCTTTGTCTCTCCGGTGGCGTAGCCCTCAACTGCGTGGCCAATGGTCGCCTTCTCCGGGAGGGGCCCTTCAAGGACATTTGGGTGCAGCCGGCCGCCGGGGATGCGGGGGGTGCTCTAGGGGCCGCGTACGCCGCATGGCACTTCGACATGAAGAAGGCGCGCACGACGCCCGTCGGGGATGCCATGAAGGGAGCGTTCCTCGGCTCCAGCTATTCGCCCGAGGAAATCAAAGCGTACCTCGACTCGGTGGGCGCCATGTACCGACGGCTCGACGGCGACGCCATGCCCAACGAGGTGGGGGCGCTCTTGGCGAAGGACAACGTCGTCGGCTGGTTCCAAGGCCGCATGGAGTTCGGCCCCCGCGCGCTCGGCGCCCGATCGATCCTCGGCAATCCTTGCAGCTCCGAGACGCAGTCGGTGATGAACCTGAAGATCAAGAAACGCGAATCGTTCCGCCCCTTCGCGCCGGCGGTACTGGCCGAAAAGGCGAGCGAGTGGTTCAACCTCTCGGGCCGAAGCCCGTACATGTCCATCGTCGCCCCCGTGCTCAAGCGACACTGTCGCGAGACCTCCGATGCGGAAGATGCACTGTTCGGGCTCGACAAGCTCAAGGTCGTTCGCTCGACGATCCCCGCGGTCACCCACGTGGACTATTCGGCGCGCATCCAGACCGTGCACCGCGACCTGAACCCGCGCTTTCACCGAGTCATCGAGGCCTTCGAGCGGCTCACGGGCTGTCCGGTCATCGTCAACACCTCGTTCAACGTGCGCGGGGAGCCCATCGTGGAGAGCCCTCGCGATGCCTACGCATGCTTCATGCGAACGGCCATGGACTACTTGGTATTGGGCGACTTCCTGCTCGACAAATCGCTCCAGCCTGAATGGAAGGATCCACGCGGGCAAATGGAATTCGAACTCGATTGAGGAAATGATCCGTGAAAGCCATCGTTCGACTCCTCGCCCGCCCCCTTCTCGCGATTGTCTTCCTCGTCATTTTCGTGCCGCTGAATGGCATTTTCAGGGCACTTGGAAGAAATCCCATGGGCTTGCGGTATGACCGGAACGCCACCACCTACCGACGACGGTGCGGCCACGTGGCTGCCCATTCCGAAGGAATCAATCCATTGACCATCGAGGAAAAGCCATGAGTGGATCGAAGCGCAAAGAGCTCACGCACGACGAGGCCGTCCAGGAAACGTATCGGCTGACTCCGCAGATCCGGGACATCGACGAGCTCCTGGCCCCCTCCAGGATGCGCTGGCTCCCTTATACGATGTTCTTCCAGCACAAGAACTTCGTGTCCAAAGCCATCAACACGGACGACATGGGCTTTCGCCTCACCACGGCACACGGCAAGGTGTACCGCGTTTCCGAAGTGCACGACGAGCCGGTGAACCTGCTCGTTGGAAGCTCCACCGCCATGGGCACGGGCTCCGCATCCGACGCTTACACCATTGCATCGCGCCTCGCCCACCACCGCAAGGAACCGTGGCTGAACTTCGCGGCGCGCGCGTACAATTCGACGCAAGAGATCATTCTGTTTTTGATGCACATGCATCGCTTCAAGAAGATCGACAAAGTCATCATCTTGAGCGGCATGAACAACTTCGTCCTCGAGGGGCTGCCCGAGCAGCTACGGAGCGACCACGGTCAGTATTACTACTCGTACGAGTACATGCATTACATGACCATGTACAACGAGGAGCAGGGGCGCAAAAAGCAAAGCCTTTTGCAACGCCTCACCAACGCGGTCAACGACAAGGCCGAACCGATTTTCACGGACGAGGGCGTGGACACGCCGACGCGCATCCGCCGCTGTGTCGACGCCACCACCCGCGCGCTGGTGCAGTGGAAGTCGCTGCTCGCCCCGCACAATGCGTCGCTCGATTTCGTCCTCCAGCCGCTGACGACTTGGACGAAGAACGAGTTCACGCCGGAGGAAGAAGACATCATTCATGCCACGGACAGCTGTCCGAACAACTTCTGGCGCCTCTTTGGCAACATCCTGGGGCGCGAGGTCTACCCGCAGTACTGCGGCGGCTTGAAGGAAGGCTGTACCGAGTTGGGAATTCCCTTCTACGACTCGAACGAGCTCATTCGCGGCTCGGACTTTTACCGCGACTACATCTTCGTGGATCGGATGCACTTGAACGACCACGGCTACGACGGCATGGCGCGTTTGCTCGACAAGCACGTGTTGCCGCCATCCGGCTCGACACGAGGAACGGTGCGGCCGTGAGCCGCGATCTGTTCGCGCCGTTGCCGCCCGAGCCGCCGGCCAAGTCACCCTGGTGGGTGCGGCTGGTCGACTTCGTCTTTCGCCGAAAGAAGAAGCGCGCGCGATTGACCTCCACCGTGTATCCGCTGCGCTGAAATACCGCCGGCTCGAGCCGGCGATCCCATCGAAGAAAAGAGATCTCGTGAGCGACCGAAACCTCCGGCTGAAGCCCAATCTTCTGTGCATCGTCCCGCCGTATCCGCTGACGTCGGTGCCGCTGGGCCCCGCCGCGCTACTTGGCTACCTCAAGGCCAACGGCTGCCATGATTTCGACTTTCTCGATCTGCGGCTCTGGGTTCCCTACAGCTTCGCGCCCACGCACCAGCAGGTGGGCGCATTCGGGGAGACCTTCGTCCTCGACGTTCCCGAGCTGCCGCTGGTCCTGCAGATGCTGCGCAACTTCGAAGAGGGCAAACCGCTGATCGGCCCGCCGACGGAGTTGTTCGAGCGCTATTGCGCGGAGCGCGTCATCAACTCCGTGTACCTGCACAATTACCTGACGATGCTCGATCGGTTCTTCGAGCGCGTGTTTTCTCAGGTGCAGGATCTGCGCTTCATCGGGTTTTCCTGCTGGACGACGAACTTTCTCGCCACCATGCTGGCCGCGGCGCATTTGAAGCGGCGCAAATCGCCGCCGTTCATCGTCGTCGGCGGCCCGCAGGTGACCGAGAGCATCCACTGCGGGCAGCTCGGCCTCGCGAGCGGCTTGTTCGATGCCGTCGCCCAGAGCGAGGGCGAGGAAACGCTTCTCTGCCTCTACGAAGAGTTCTGCCAGGGCAACGGCGAGGTCACCAAACCGGTCCCAGGCACCATGCAGCGCGATCCGGAGACGAACGGTTTCCGCATCACCGAGCGCAAGCCCCTACGCATGAAGGAGCTGCCGCTTCCCAGCTTCGATGAAATGTCCATCCTGTCGTATGGCCGTCCGTACGACGATCCGAAGTACAACAACCTGCGCATTCTGCCCTTCCAATTGTCGCGCGGTTGCACGGACAAATGTTCATTTTGCAGTGAGTGGGTCTTCTGGCGCACCTACCGCGTCGGCCCCACGGACCGGGCCGTCGAGCAGCTCAAGGAGCTGAAATCGAAGTACAACGCCGATGGTATTTGGTTTTCGGACTCGCTGCTGAACGGCAAAATGTCGCGACTGGTGGAGTTCGCGGAAACGGCGAAAAAGCAGAAGCTCGACGTCCTCTGGGGCGGGTACATGCGGGCGGACATGACGCCCGATACGGCGTCGCTCATCTTCGAGGCGGGCTGCCGCAACGTGTTTCTCGGCATCGAGTCGATGTCCGACGAGACGCTCGAGGTCATGCGCAAGCGCCGCGCCGAGGCGCACAACATCAACGCGCTGCGTTCCTTTCTCCAGACCGGCATGGTCGTGCAGGCGGGGCTCATCGCGGGCTTTCCCGGCGATACGCGACACCGCTTCCTGCACACGGCCCGCGTGCTCCAAGAGATCCAACAGGAGTTCGTCAACCTCAACGTCAACACCGAGCCGTTCGCGGTGATGCCGGGCCAGCCGATCTTCCAGGAGCTCGGAAAGTACGATTTGCACCCCCGAGGCTGGGCGCAAGACTATCTGGATATCGCACCGAAATATCGATTCATCACCAATGACGTTTATTGCTCGGTGGACGGGCCCAACCAAGGGATCGATCGCCTGGGCGAATTCCGCATCGGCCTTTCGCTCGGCGACGCGGTGGCGGGGCTCAATTATGGACGGAAAGAGCCACTCGGCCCTCTCCGCTTCCAATTGGATTACGTCTACCAGGACGTGGCGTTGGGCACCATCAAGTCGACGGCGGCGATGACCTACGGGGCCATTTTGACCAAGGCCGAGCAGGCGGAGTTCGACCAGGGCCACATGCTAAGCACCTTCCAGGGTCAGAGCTCGATTCCCATGCTCGAGCACCCCGTGTTCACGGACATGCTCGGGCGCTTGGAGGCCGCCCATGTCGTTCCGCCACGCCGGACGCACCCTGGCATTTATGCGAACAGCTACGAGGGAAGCCTTTCCGAGAACGCTGGCTTGACGTTGTCGCCCTTCGTGATCGCCCGCGTGCTGGAGGCCGGAGGGGTGCTCTTGGTGGTGAACTTCATCTCGTCGAAGTGCACGGTGTTGCCGGCGAGCATCGCGTGGCTGGTGGAGTTCCTCGCGGGCACGCCCCGCTACCTCGACGAGATTCGCGCGCGGGCCAAGGATCTCGACGTCCAGGACGATGGATGGATGAAGACGCTCGACGATCTGCGCGAGCGCGGTTTGGTGGTGGTCAACGACCATCGCACGGATTCCCCCGCGGCCCCGTTCCGCCGGAGAATCTCCCTTCAAGTGATCCAATCTACGAGCTAAAGTCTTGGAAAAGGTCGAAGACGTCTACGAGCTATCGGGAACCCAGCGGGGCATTCTTTTCGAATGCGTTTCCCGGCCGGAAGAGAAGTCGCTTTATGTCGTTCAATTGGTGGCCACCGTCGTCACCCATTTGGACGTCGCACGGCTAGAGCGTGCCTTTCGCATCGTTCTGGGACGCACCCCGGCACTGCGAACCGCATTTTTCTGGCAGGATCGCGACCGCCCGTTGCAATTGGTCTTTCGCGAATACCCGTTTCGCATCGAGGTTCGGGATGAATCGGCGGGCGATGCGGTGGCCTTCCGTCAGGCGGTGCGGCGGTTTGCGGACGAGGATCGGCGGCGCGGATTCGATCTGGCGCGGCCCCTTCTCATGCGCGCGTCCGTGGTCCGAACGGAGCACGGAAGCGCGCTGGTGCTCACCACGCACCATCTCTTGTTCGACGGCTGGTCGATGGGGCACATTCTCCATGACGTCATCGCCGCGTACGAGCAAGGAGCGGCCGCGCGACTGCCGGCGAGGCGCCCGTACCGCGAGTTCATTCGCTGGCTGCAGAAGGCCAATGTGGCCGAGGCCACGATGTACTGGAATGCCCGCTTGCGGCGGGTTGGTACCTCGTTGCTCTCCCCCACCCTTCCGCGCGCCCCGAACGACCGCATCGAGGTGGCGGCGGGCACGTCGCGGAGGCAGGAGCTGGGGCCGGAGACCGCGGCCGCCTTGCGGAACGTGGCCAAAGAGCTGCGCGTTACGTTGAATACGTTGGTCGAGGTGGCGTGGGGCGTTTTGCTCGCGCGCCACGTCGGGAGCCAGGAAATCGTCTTCGGCACGGTCAGCTCGGGACGCCCGCCGGAGCTGCCGGGTAGCGACGGCATGATCGGGCTGTTCATCAACACGCTCCCGTGCCGGTTCTCGTCCATGGAGCGCTCCACGGTGCGCGAGCTCGTCGTCCGCCACCAGGCCAGCCGCACGTCCGATCTGCAGTACGGGTTTCTCTCGCTTTCCGAGGTTCTCGCGGGCCAGAAAGGACGCCCGTTCGATACGCTGATCGCGTTCGAGAATTACCCGGCCGCATCGACGATGCAAGCGATGTTCGGCGAGGTGAAGGTCACCGAAGCGAGCGTGGAGGAAGGGACGGAGTTTCCGTTCGAGATCCGCGTTCTGCCCTCGGGCAACGATCTGCACATCGACCTTCTGCTCGGCCGCGGCATCGACGAGGACGCACTGGCCTCTGCGTGCGCCGCCGAGATTTTCCGCCAGTTCGGCGTGGTCCTGGAGGCACTCCCCTCGTCGCTCGGCGTGCGGGTGGCTGATCTTCTCGCGAGGATCCGGACGGGCAGCGACATCGTCCTCGGCGATGGTACGCTTCGCGAGCCGGTCGCCATCGAGGGCCTCGGCCTGCTTGGGCATCGCGTGGGCACCTCGGAAGACATGGTCTTCGTGCGCCCATCGACCGATGTCCTCATCGATGGAAAACGGGGGCCCGTGCTCCCGCTCGAGTTCGGGACGCTCGGTCCCGCGCCCTCGCCGCGGGCACGCACCCTTTCGCCTTCGTTGCTGGAGCTGCGCTTCGGCGCGCGGTGGATGCGGATCGACGGCGAGTGGGCCTCGCTCGAACGACGGGAACGTGCGCTCTCGGAGGCCATGGGCCAGAGGGTCGCGCTCTGGCACGATGCGGGCCCCGCTGGTCTGGTCTGTATCGTGGAAACGCCGGAGGCCGGGGAAGACGCGCGGCTCCGACCCGCGCCGGACAACGTGGCCGAGCGCGTGGCCACACAGCTGGCGCGCGAGGTGTCCGTCTTCGAGTGGACCGGTGCTGCGGGCACCTCCGTGGAGGAACTTCGACGACAGTGGCTCGCCTCGCACGCCGAGAACGCCGGTGGCGCGCAGCGCGAACGGCATGCGGAAATCGAGTACCAGCTGGGCGCCTTCTGGCGCGAGGTCCTCAAGGTGACCGAGGTCGGCGCCTCCAGCGACTTCGTCGAACTGGGAGGGCACTCGCTCTCGTCGATGCAGGTCGCCGCGCGGGCACGGCGTACCTGGGGCAACGAGCTCGAGATCGCCGAGTTCTTCCTGCGCCGCACCCTGCGGGAACAGGCCGAATACGTTGCGGCGACGCTGGCCGGGACGCGGCGCGCCCTTTTGCCACCGCTGGTGGCCGGACGGCCTCGCGATCCTGCCGATGCGAACATGGGGCGGCTTTCGCTGGGGCAACTCGGCTTTTGGTACCAAACGCAGCTGCTCCCCCACTCCGGCGTGCACAACGTTCCCGTGGTGCTGGGGGTGGACGGAAGCCTCGACGCCTCCACCATCGCGCGCGCGCTCGATCGGCTCGTCGAACGGCATCCGGCGCTCCGCACCCGGTTCGTCGCGCAAGGGGCGGACGTTCTGCAGGAGATCGTCGCGGAAGCCTTCTTCGAGGTGGAGCAGCTCGAGACGTCCGAGGTGGCGGCGTTCTGTGAGCGCCCGTTCGACCTGTCGCGCGCGCCGCTTTTGCGCGCCGGCATCACGCGCGACGAGAAGCGCGTGGCCATCGTCTTTCACCATATCGTGGTCGACGGGTGGTCTCTGGGCATCCTGCTCTCGGAGTTCGCGACCCTCTACAATGCGCTCGCCGTCGATCGCACCGTGGAGCTACCGCGCCCCGTGGTCAGCCCCATCGACTACGCCCGCTGGCAGCGTGAAATCCTCGAGTCGGAGCAGGCACGCGTCTTTCGCGACCAGTGGCGCGCGGAGCTCGCGGGGGTCCCCTCGGCCCTGGAGCTCCCCACGAGCTTCCCTCGCCCCGCCGTTTTCGGGCGCGCGGGTGGGACGCACGCGTTCGACCTGAGCGATGAAACCGTCGCGCGGCTCCGCGCGCTGCTTACGGGTCGAGGGCTCTCGCTGTTTCAGGTCCTCGTCTCCGCGTTCGCCGTCTTTTTGAGCCGCATCGCAAACCAGCCCGACATCGTGATCGGTACGCTCTTCGCGGGCCGGTCGACGCGGGAGCTCGAGGCGGCCGTGGGGCTCTTTTTGAACACGGTCCCCATCCGGGTGCGCGTGCCCGAGCAGGCGACGTTCGCGGACCTGCTCGAATCGACGCGCGCGACCGTGATGCGCGCCTACGATCGGCAGGATTATCCGTTCGAGCAGCTCGTCTCCGATCTGAAGATCGAGCACGACGCTTCGCGAACGCCGCTGTTCCAAGTCTTGTGCCTCGTCCAGAACACGCCCCTCGAGGGCGCGTCGCTGCGCGGCGCCGGGCCGGTGAACGCGGTGTCACCGGCGGTGCAATTCTCCAATTTCGATTTGACGCTCAACGCGATCGAACGCGCAAACCAGATATCGTGTCGCTTCGAATACAATTCCGAGCTGTTCGATGCGCCCACCATCGCCCGCTGGGCCGACGCGTTCACCACGCTTCTCGCGCATCTCGTCGCCCCCGCATCCGGACCGGAGGCTCTCGCCCAGGTGCGGCTCACGCCGGGCGCGCGGCGCGTTCTTTCGCGGCCGGATCCGGGGCCGGGGCTCGATGGGACCACGTTCGTCGATACCTTCGAGGGCGCGGTACGCCGCGGGCCTTCGCGCATCGCCGCGACCGATGGCCGCGGGTCCCTCACGTACGCCGAGCTCGATGACGCCTCACGGCGCGTGGCGGCGCACCTGCGTGCGCGGGGCGTTCGCGACGAGGCGCCCGTGGCGCTCGTGATGGATAGGTCCATCGCATTTCTCGTCTCGCTCGTGGGCATTCTTCGTAGCGGTGGGGCCTACGTCCCCATCGTCCCTGGCACCCCGCGCGAACGGGCCAAGTCCATGCTCGAACAGGCGGCGGTCCGCCTCGTTCTCACGCAAGCGCACCTTGCGGAGGAAGCGTCGGAGTGGGGCGTTTCCCTGGCCATCTACGAGACCGCGACGGAACACGATGCGGACGACGCAGGTCCCGCGCCAAAGGCCGGCGCGCTTGCGTACATCCTCTTCACGTCCGGCTCCACGGGTGTCCCCAAGGGCGCCATGGTGCATCACGGTGGCATGCTGAATCACCTAGCTGCCAAGTGCGAAGACCTGGCCCTCACGGCCGACGACGTCGTCGCGCAGACGACCACGCAATCGTTCGACGTGGCCATTTGGCAATTCCTCGCGCCGCTGTGCATCGGTGCGCGGGTGGCCATCTTCGAGGAAAGCGTCGCATGGCTTCCCGCGGCCTTCTTCGCGCGCATCGCCCACGAGCGGCCCACGGTCGTGGAGACCGTGCCGTCGCACCTGGGCGTGCTGACGCACTGGCTCAAGAGCGCTGCGGAGCGTCCCTCGCTCGAATCGGTGCGCTTCGTCATGGTCACCGGCGAAGCCTTCCCTGCCCCGCTGGCGCGCGAGTGGCTCGAGCTCGCCCCTCGGACACGCCTGGTAAATGCGTACGGCCCGACGGAGTGCTCCGACGACGTCACGCACGCCATCGTGGGCCCAGGCGACGCGCTCGTATGGCCGACGGTTCCCATCGGGCGAGCGCTGCACGGGCAACGTCTCTACGTGCTCGACCCGACGCTCGCCTTCGTTCCGGAGGGGGTCGTTGGGGAACTCTACGTGGGAGGTCTCGGCGTTGGGCTCGGGTACGTGGGCGATCCCGAGAAGACGACCGCCGTGTTCCTGGAAGATCCGTACGCCGACGAACCGGGCGCACGCATGTACCGCACCGGCGATCTGGTGCGCGACCTCGGAGGCGGCGAGCTGCTCTTCGTGGGGCGCAACGATGAGCAGGTGAAGATCGGCGGCGTGCGCATCGAGCTGGGCGAGGTCGAAAGCGCGCTGCTCCAGGTGCCCGGCATCGAGGCCGCGGCCGCCCTGGTCATGGGCGGCGAGGGCCCAAAGCAGCTCGTTGCGTTCTGCGTCACGCGCGAAGCCGGCGCATGGGATCCATCGTTCGTACGCGATGCGCTGCGCCAGAGGGTTCCCGCGGCACTCGTTCCCGGCCGCTTGCTGCGGCTCGACGAGCTGCCCCTCACGCCCAATGGCAAGGTCGACCGTGCGGCGTTGCAGAAGCAAGTGCCCGAGCGCGAGGAGGACGTGCGTGCGATCGTCCCGCCGCGCACGGAACGTGAGCGCGAGGTGCTGAAGCTCTGGAGCGAGGTGCTGGGCATCGACCCGAACCACCTGAGCGTCGAGGACGACTTCTTCGCCGTGGGCGGCAACTCGCTTCAAAGCCTGCGCTTGCTCGGCCGCGTCCAGAGCACCTACGGTGCCGAGCTCTCGCTGCGGCAATTCGCCGAAGGTGCCACCGTTCGCGCCATGGCCAAGCGGCTCACGGGCAGCGGCCGCGGCGCGCACACGCTGAGCAAAGCGCCGCGTTCGGGCCACTACCCGTTGACGTACGCGCAGGAGCGCATGTGGTTTCTGAGCAAGCTCGAAGGCGGCGATGCGGCCTACAACGTGGCGTTGGCGCTCGACCTCGAGGGCCGCGTGAACATCGAAGCCTTGCGCGGAGCACTGACCGACGTGATGGCCCGTCACACGGCGCTGCGCCTTCGCATCGTCGAACGCGACGGCGAGGCCTACCAGTGCGATGCCGACGGCACGCCCGCGCTGGCGCACACCTCCGTGACGGAGTCCGAGGCCCGCGAGGCCGTCGAGCGCGAGCTCCGTCGGCCGTTCCGTGTGGGCGACGTGAACGAGCCCCTCGCGCGCATCACGCTGTTCGAGCGCCCGGCGTCGAAGTTCACGCTGCTTTGGGTCTTTCACCATTCGATCGTCGATGGCTGGTCGATGGAAATCCTCGAGCGCGAGCTGGGGGAGGCTTACGCGCAAAGGCTGGCCGGCGGCACGCCCAGCTGGGCGCCGTTGCCCTTCGACTACATCGACTACGCGCATTGGCAGCGCGAGCACCTCACCGAGTCGGCGATGGAACGCCACCTCTCCTATTGGCGCGACTACCTCGGGGGGGAACTGCCGGTGCTTGCGTTGCCCGCGGACCGCCCGCGCAAGCCGGTGAAGGGCTTCGAAGGCGCTTCCTACGAGGAGCCCCTCGGGCCGGAGCTTCACGCCGCCCTGACGCAGTACGCGCAACGCTCGCGCGTCACCCTGTTCGTGACCTTGCTCGCAGCGTACGGCCTCCTGCTCACGCGGTTGAGCGGCCAGCGCGAGGTCATCGTGGGCTCACCCCACGCCGGGCGCACCCACGCGGAGATGGAGGGTGTCATTGGCCTTTTCGTGAACACGGTGGTCCATCGGGTCCGCCCGCGCGGCGACGAGACGTGGGACGACTTCGTCCGGCGTCTGCAGACGGCCGCCTTCGAGGTGGCCGAGCACCACGAGGTTCCCTTCGAACGCGTCGTGCAGGCACTGCGCGTGCGCCGCGATCCTTCGCATGACCCCGTCTTCCAGACGATGTTCGCCGTCGAGGAAACGCCGGACGGAGAGCTCCACCTCCCCGGAGCGAAGCTCGTCTCATCCTTGTCGCACAAACGATTTTCGAAGTTCGACATGGAGGTCACCGCACGAATCTCGGGCTCGGGCATTTCGCTTCGTTGGGAGTACTCGACGGATCTGTTCGACCACGCGACCGTCGTCGGCTTCGCGCGGCGCTTTCGCGAGCTATTGTCGCAATGCCTCGACCCCATGCAGGCCGAGTCCGTTCTCGAGGTTGCGCCCGCGGCCGTCGCCGCACCCGCTCCGGCGGCGCCCGTGATGGAGACCCGCGCGATCGAACCCCCGCGCGCGGAGCGCGAACGCGAAGTGCAGGCCCTCTGGGTCGAGCTTTTGGGCATCGAGCCGGGCACGCTCGGCGTGGACGACGACTTCTTCGATGCCGGCGGCAATTCACTTCTCAGCCTGCGCCTGCTCGCGCGCATCCGGAAAGCGTACGGCGTGGAGCTGACGCTTCGTCAATTCTCCGAGGCCACCACCGTCCGCACCATGTCGAAGCTGCTTGCGGAGGCCAAGGGAGGGCCCCTCGCCCGCCCGTTCCGCAAGGCGGCGCGCACGGGACGGTATCCCCTGACCTACGCGCAAGAACGCATGTGGTTCCTGAGCAAGCTCGAGGGCGGCGACGCCGCCTACAACGTCGCGCTGGTGCTCGATCTCCAAGGGCGCGTGAACGTCGAGGCCCTGCGCGCGGCCTTGAACGACGTGATGGCGCGGCACACGGCACTGCGCCTTCGCATCGTCGATGACGAGGGCGATGCCTACCAATGCGAAGGCCCCGCGTCCCTCGCGCTGGAACACACCCTCGTCGGCGAAGCCCGTGCGCACGAAGCGGCCGAGCGCGAGGTGCAGCGAGCCTTTCGCGTGGGCGACGCCGAGGAACCGCTGGTGCGCGCGACGCTGTTCGAGCGGCCCGGGCCCAAGTACACCTTGCTCTGGATCTTCCATCATGCCGTCATCGACGGCTGGTCGCAGGAGATCCTGCAGCGTGAGCTCGGTGAAGCCTACGCGAGCCGCCTCGAGGGGCGTCCTCCGAGCTGGGCGGAGCTCGCCCACGACTACGTCGACTACGTGCACTGGCAGCGCGAGCACCTCACGGAAGCCGAGATCGAGCGGCACCTCGCCTATTGGCGGGACTACCTCGGCGGGGAGCTGCCGGTGCTCGCACTGCCCGCGGATCGTCCGCGCAAGGCGGCGAAGGGCTTCGACGGCGCGACGTACGAGCATACCCTGGGGCCCGAGCTCCAGGCCGCACTGAAGCGATGTGCCCAAGAGGCACGGGTCACCCCGTTCGTGACGTTCCTCGCCGCGTATGGCGTGCTGCTCACGCGCCTATGCGGCCAGGAGGAAGTGCTCATCGGCACACCGCATGCCGGCCGCACGCACGCGGAGGTCGAAGGCGTGGTGGGCCTCTTCGTGAACACCATCGTCCACCGCGTGCAGCCACGCGCCGACGAATCGTGGGGCGACTACGTCCGCCGTCTGCAGGCCGACGCCTTCGCCATGGGCGAGCACCACGAGGTCCCCTTCGAGCGTATCGTCGACGCACTTCGCATCCCCCGCGATCCGTCGCACGATCCCGTCTTCCAGACGATGCTCGTGATGGATGAGATCCCCGAGGCTGCACCCGATCTGGGCGAGCTCCACCTCGCGCCTGTCCCGGTGAAGCACGGCACCTCGAAGTTCGATCTGACGCTCAACGTGCGCACGTCACCGGACGGCGTTCATCTGGCGTGGGAGTACGCGACGGATCTTTTCGACCATGCGACCATCGAACGCATCTCGGGGCATTTCGAAACGTTGCTCACGGGGTTGGCCCGTGAAACCGATCCGCGACTGTCCACCCTCTCGCTGCTGACGGACGCCGAGCGCCAGCGTCTCGTGGCCCACGAGCCCGCGGTATTTCCGACGGAGCGGTGCCTGCACGAGTCGTTCGAGGACCAAGTCGCGCGCAACCCGAACGCGGTGGCCGTGGTCTTCGAAGGGCAGACCCTCACCTACGCCCAGCTGGACCTGCGCGCAAACCGGCTCGCGCACCACCTGCGCGATCTGGGCGTCGAGCCGGACACCTTGGTGCCCATTTGCGTCGAGCGCTCGCTCGACATGATCGTGGGCTTGCTGGGCATTCTCAAGGCGGGCGGAGCCTATCTTCCGCTCGACCCGGCCTACCCCGCGCCACGCCTCGCGTACATGCTCGCCGACTCGGAGGCGCGCATCCTGGTGACGCAGAAAGCGCTTCTCGATCGCCTTCCCGAGCATCACGCCCGCGTCGTGTGCCTCGACGCACTTCCGCCGCACGATGGCCCGGCGCCGCACCGCCCGCGCACGCTTCCACACCACCTGGCCTATTGCATTTACACCTCGGGCTCGACGGGTACGCCGAAGGGTACCTTGGTCACGCACGACAACGTGTGCAGGCTTTTTGCGGCCACCGATGCATACTTCCATTTCGGGCCGAACGACGTTTGGTCGCTGTTCCATTCGTACGCCTTCGACTTCTCGGTGTGGGAGATCTTCGGTGCGCTCATCTACGGTGGGCGCCTGGTCGTCGTTCCGCCGTTGGTCACCAAGTCGCCCGAGGCGATGCTCGAATTGCTTCGCAAAGACGCCATCACGGTGCTCAATCAGACGCCGTCGGCGTTTCGACAGTTGATTCGGGCCATACAGAGCGATGCATCGGGCGCGCCCTCGCTACCGGCCTTGCGCACGGTGATCTTTGGCGGCGAGGCCCTCGAGCTGTCGTCGCTCGCACCGTGGTTCGAGGCCTACGGCGACGCGCACCCGACGCTCGTCAACATGTACGGCATCACGGAAACCACCGTTCACGTCACGCATCGGGTGGTGCGCGCCGTCGACGTGACCGATGCATGGCGCAGCCCGATTGGCCGTCCGATGCCCGATCTTCAGCTCTATGTCCTCGACGACCGGCTCGACCCCGTTCCCGTCGGAACCCCGGGCGAGCTTTACGTCGGTGGCGCAGGGTTGGCCCGTGGCTACCTTCGACGGCCGGAGCTCACCGCCGAACGCTTCCTTCGCGATCCGTTTTCCAGTGACCCAAACGCGCGCCTGTATCGCACGGGCGACCGCGCCAGGCGCCGGCCGGACGGCGACATCGATTACCTCGGGCGGGTCGACAACCAGGTGAAGGTTCGCGGTTACCGCATCGAGCTCGGCGAAATCGAAGCGCTTCTCCGGGAGCACGTTCAGGAAGCCATCGTCCTGGCGATCGGTTCGCAGGAAACGCAGCAGCGACTCGCGGCGTGGCTGGTTGCGCCCGCGGGGGGCGCGGTCGACGTTCCGGCGATCCGCCAGCACCTCGCGGCGAGCTTGCCGCCCTTCATGGTGCCTGCCGACTTCACCGTTCTCGCATCGGTGCCGCTGACCGCCAACGGGAAGGTCGACCGCGCGCAGCTGCTCGCGTCGATGGCGCGCGTCCGCTCCGTCGAGCAAGCGCCCGTGGCGCCGCTGAACGCGACCGAGGAAGTGCTCGCCCCCATTTTCGAGGACGCCCTCGGCGTGCCGGTGGGGACGCACGACAACTTCTTTGCCTCGGGCGGCGATTCCATTCTGGCCGTGAAGGTGGCTCGGATGGCCTCGCAGCGGGGCATTCCCCTCGCGGTGGCGACCATCTTCCAGCATCAGACCATCGCCGGCATCGCCCGTGCGCTTGGCGCGACGGCGTCCCAGGACGCATCACCCCTCGGGCCTGCACCGATCGAACGCCTCCCGAGGTTCGAGGTGCCCGAGGACTGCGAGGACGCCTACCCGCTCACCGCGATGCAGCGTGAGATGCGGCAGGCCTACCTCGCCAACCGTGGGCACGCGGTCGGTGTCTTTCACGCCCAGCATTGGGTTCGCATTCGAGACGCCCGGGCCTCCGCCGATGCGATGGAACAGGCCGCGCAAACCCTGCTCGATCGCCATCCGGTCTTGCGAACCCGCATCCTCACGGGTCCCGACGGCGAGCCCTACCAGGTCGTCAAACGCCACGATCGGGTCTGGTTCGTGCGGCACGACGCCCGCCACGTCGCCGAAGACGCGCGGCACGACTACATGCAGCGACTCGTCCTGGCCGATCGCGCCGATCCCTTCCCCGAGGGCAACGGTCCGCATGGCCTCCTGCGATTCCATTGGGTCGACTTTGCGCAGGACACGTTCGGCCTGGTGAGGTCCATCCACCATGCGATCGACGATGGATGGGGCAATCAGTACCTCCTCACGTGGATGTTCGACCTGTACGAGAAGGCCAAGGCAGGGCACGCGCCCTCGCCCGAGGCGCCGGTGGCCAACGTCTTCAAGGAGTACGTTGCGTTGGAGGACGAGATGCGCAGCTCCCCGCAAGCTGCGGAATTCTGGCGTTCACAGCGCCTGCCGGCCCCCGAGCCGCTCCCGCGCCGCGAACCACCGGAGCGAAGCGAGGACGCCTTGCAGCGGTTCGTGGGCGAAGGCATCGTCCAGCGTCTCTACGCGACCGCGCGCCGCGAGGGCGTCTCCATCAAGGCCGTGGCGCTGAGCGCGTACCTCGAGCTGCTCGAGCGCGAAGTCCCCTCGGCGGGTCCCACCATCGGCATCGTGGCCAATGGCCGGTCGGATCGCTTGTCGGATCCGCTCTCGTCACTAGGGCTCTTTTGGAATCTCGTGCCCCTGTGCGTACGCCGCGGGGAGAGCGCCCGCGAGGAGCACGTGCGCGCCATCCAGCACGCCCTCGCGCAGCTCGAGCCGTATGCCATCTACCCAGGGTGCCGGATTGCCCAATCGTCCGGTGCCGAGCCAGCGTTCGTTGCGACGTTCAACTTCGTCAACTTCCACAATGCGTTTCAGGAGGCCGAGCACGACCAATTGCATTTCGAAGACTTCGGAACGCACGACAAGTTCTCGTATCCCTTGAATCTTCACGTCTCCGTCGACCGCGGGGAGGACCAAGTGATGATCGTGGTCAACCACGACGGCGCCTATTTCGAGCGCGAACGCGTCGCTCGACTCTTGGACCGCTACATCGAATTGCTGCTCGCCCGGGTGAGCTGACGCCTTTGACACCTCTTTTTTGGAGTACATGAATCCATGGTAAGGACATTGAAGGATTGGCCGGTCATCGCTGACCAAATCGAGCGACGCCCCCTGATGGCCAGCGCGGAAGAATTCGCGAAAGAATATGGCAATCTGCGCACGGGCAGGCCCGTGGTGCTCACGGGGGTTCCCCTTCCGCCTTCGTACACCGAGCGCCTCTCGGACGAAGGTCTGCGACGCACGTTGGGCGATGTCATGCTGCCGGTGATGGTCGCGGCGGAGGGCCAGTTTGCGACCGGCACCGGACCGTGGGACCCGAAGAAGTTCCGCATCGTCGAGATGACGTTGTCGGAATACTTCGACCGGCTCCAAGGCAAGCGCCCAGACCCCATCCTCGCCGAGGGTGAGCGCTGCTACATTTACCAGTGCCCGCCCAACAAGCTCGGAACGCTCCTCGAGGATCTGCCACTCTCGCACCTCATTCCGGCCGAGGCGAACGTGGTCAATCGCTACACGTGGATGGGCGAAGGGACCATTACGGTCGCCCACTACGATACGGAAGAGAATTTTCTCCTCCAATTACGCGGCAAGAAGCGCGTTCTCCTCTTCTCGCCCGCCGACCACGACAACCTGTACTTCAATCGAAATGGCACGGTTCACGACCGGCATACCCGCGTCGACTTCACCAAGGTGGACGACGAACAGTTCCCGAACTTCCGCAAGGCACGCGCCTACGAGACGGTTCTGGAGCCGGGGGAGATGCTTTACATCCCCATTTGCTGGCTTCACCACATCGAGACGCCCACCTTCGGGATCTCCGTCAACACGTGGTGGATGACCCCGGAGCTGCTCAAGATTCACTACGCCTTCGATACCTTGTGCGGCGAAATCGACAAGGGCGTGCGCCCCGAGGTGCAGCGCATGTGCCTTCAAGTGATGCAGGACCGGATCTTCAATCCGGTCAATCCGTAACACGATACGAAGCGATACAAGCCGGTACCGACCGAGACGCGGCCGCGGGCTAGCGTTGCGCGCATGCGTTGGCTTGGACCGGCATGTTTGGTCGGGTGGTTCTCGTTGGCATTTCTCGGAGCGTGTGCGCTGCAGGACGGAGCGCCGAACGATCCCCTCGACGCCATCGTCGAGGGGGCGATGGCGGTGAACTTTGGAGAGGATTCACATGGCATGACCGAGATCCACCGGCTCGTTCCGGTGGTGTTCGAGCGGCTCGTCGAGCGTCACGGTTTCCGGGTGTTCGCGTTCGAGGCGCCATGGGGATTGACCGATGCCCTCGCGGATTTCATGAGCTCGCAGCGCGTGGAGCTCGATGCGCGCGAGCAATTCTTCCTCCATGGTGCCTTCGTCTCCGAGGACGTCACGCGAATGCTCGTGTGGATTCGCGATTTCAATCGCGCGCACCCGCAGGATCCCATCGTCCTGGCGGGCTACCACCCGGAGCAGCCGGTGACCGATTTGCACGCGCTCGCGCGGTTTCTTCGGGACGCGGCCCCGGACCACGCGGCCACGCTTCTCGCCGGCATCGATGTTTGCCGCGCGGGCAACGACGGATTCGGGACGGACCTCGACTTTGCCGAGGAGGTGTTCGCGCTCCAGCGCCGAGGGCGCGTTTCGTACACCGCCGCGGAGCGAAAGGCCTGCCTCGAGGGCCTGGGTCGGATCGAGGGGGCGCTCGCGTCGTCGATTCCCGAGTCAACCGACCTGGCGCTGGCGCGGCTGCATGTTCTCAGCGTGCAAACCTACGTGGGACTCATCCGGCGCATCGCCGATTCGTACCTCGAGAGTCCGCAGGCACCCGTGGAGATGCGAATTCGGTGGCAGGGAGAGGCGTATTCCGGAACGGACGAGGCGCGCTTCCGCATCTACGAGGCGCTGCAACGGATTCGGTTCCCCGGGAAGAAGGTATTCTTCTGGATGCACGACTGGCATGCCGCGAAGCATGCCTCCGAGCTGGGGCTGATCGAGGACGCGGCCGACGGCGGGCGCTTCCGCGAAGGCATTCCCCAAGGGACGGTGTCCTTCGGTGAGCGGCTCGCCGCGGCCTCCGGCGGCTCACTCACCACGCTCGTCACGATTGCGACCTTGGTGCCATGCGGGACCACGTGCACCGAACCGCCGTCGTCGCTCGAGCCGTCCTTCCAACGCGTCTTTGGCGCCCGTCCCACGTGGATCGATCTGCGCGTGCCCCACCCGGACCTTCCGGTGACGAAACCCGGATCCGTGTTCGCCAATGGGCATGGATTCGGCTTTGGCAACGTGGTGCTCGGGCGCCAATACGACGCGGTGCTGTACCTGCCAACGTCAGAGCAGCTTCACTGAGGGCGTCGCCCACCTCGACGGCGGAGAAAGACCAGGGCCATCCCGACGGCGCCAAGCAGCGCAGCACCTTGGGACACCGGCCGGGGCGAAGCCGCACAGCTCGGCGAGGCGTACTCGTCGTCGTAGCTGTAGTCGTCGTAGTCGGGCAGCGGTCCCGCGTCGTACGGGGGATACGTCGGCCAAGGATTCGAGGGCGGCTTCGAAGGCGGCGGGTTGTACCCTCCGTCGTACGGCCAACCGGTTCCCCCGTCCGGCTTGGGCGGCGGGGCCGTGTATTGGATGGTCAGCGGCTCCGAACGGCTCGATGCGAAATCGCGGTTTCCGTTGTACACGACCACCACGTCGTGGGTCCCCGTGCTGAGCCCCTCGATGGTGAGGCGGCCGGAACCGAACTCGTCCACGCGACCGCCTCCGACCCGTACGGAGCCTTCGCAAAGGTCCACCGAGCCCGCGAAGGTGAATCCCTTCGTGTCCGACGAGATGGTCGCTTCGAGCGACGAGCCCGTTCCCGTGAGCGTCGTCTTGGTCGGCGCTTGGGTCACCACGAGCGTCGCCGATCCCTCCGCGTAGTCGTATTTGTCGTCACCGTAGAAACGCACGCTCAGCGTATGGTTACCGCCCGCCGGGCGCTGAGAACCCTTCGGTGTGTAGGTCACCTTGCCGGGTGTCTCCACCCAGAGCATCACGGCTTTTTGCCAGTTGTTGTAGCCGTCGAACGAATCGTAGAGCGTCACGGAATGTGGCACGGCCGGGAAGCCACCGTCCGCTCCTTGAATCGTGATGGTGTAGGTAACCGGGTCGCCGAAAACGGCCTTCGTCGGAGAGATATCGACTTTCACCGTGGTCGCGTACTGCTCGATTTTCTGTGCGAGGGCATCTCGCGGGGCACTCTCGATGAAATTCTCGTCACCGTCGTACCGGACCGAGAAGTCGTAGAGACCTATTTTGTATTTCGTGGCATCGAGCACGGCCTGTCCGTTCGCGTTCAACGCAAGGGCCGCGACCTCCCCGTTCCCGACGAAGAAGTGCACCTTGCCCGACGGCACACGGGGCGCGGCCGATGCAGCCGCCACGGTGGCCGTCACCCGCAGCGTGCCCACCTTGGCCGGATTGGACGAGGACGAGAGCGCCGTCGAAGAAGACGCCTTGTCGATGTACAAAGGCACGCTCCACGAGGAGGGAGTGTGCGTCGCATCGCCCGTGTAGCTCGCGGCAAGCTCGTTGACCTTGGTGCTCGTGGGGACGAACTCCAGGCTCGCATATCCCGCAGCATCGAGCGCGACGGCTGTCTCGGTATTTCCGCTAGGCGACTTCGCCGCGAATCGCACGGTTCCCGTCGGGACGCGTTCCCCCGCAGCCGACGTGACCCGCGCGCGAACTTGCACTTTTTCTCCATAGCGCGGCCGGTTCGGGGTCACCGTGAGCTCCACCGCCGTGGCGACGGGCGCGCCCGCATCGACCACGGGACCTCCCGCGTCCTGCGCGCCAACACTTGGCGCGGAAAGCCAAAGTGCCAGCAGTACGCCCACCCCAATAAGCCATTTGTGCATGTCGAAGCCTCGTATGGGCGAAGCCTCAGCAAACCCCGAGCCACGCACGAAACGGCGTCTCGGCGACGTGCGTCGCAAGACCATCGTGCATCCGCGGTCTCGCATCGCGTGTGGCGATGAAGTCACAGCGCTAGCGACGGACGACCGTGCACTCGCGGGTGAGCACCCGAGCTCCGGGACGGGGGTCCGGCGTGACATCGGGAAAGATGACGCGAAAGCCCGGTTCGAGGATCTGGCCGCGCGGGTTCTTGGAGATCTCGTTGGCGAACACTTCTGCACGGCGTTGGGCCAACAGCTCGACGTACGGCGTGACGTCTCCCGACTGAAGCCTGCGCGCACACGCCTCGAGCATGGCCGCCGCCTGCGCACGATGCCAGGCGGCATCGCGGGCCGGCTCGGTGAGGTTCGCGTGGAGCTCGTGCGCCGCGGGCTCCTTCGACGCGGCGAGCGCGCGCACGAAGGCCGCGTCCCCGCCTTGGGCATCCTCCGGCACCAGCCGCAAAAGTGCGCAACGCGCGGGGGAAAGCGCCGGATTCCCCACGTCCACGGCGAGAACGTCCGCGACGAACTCCTCGTCGACGACGTGCTCCCGCACGAGCGCGTCGACGGCGGCGGCATCGGCGGCCGCCTTCACGGGGGCCAACCACGGATGGTCTCCATCGGGCTGCCCGCTCTCCGGGAATGCGCTCTTCAGCGCCCGCAGGGCGGCATCGTACGCGGCCCGCGGCACCGCGAGCTCGCGCGAGGCAAGGCGCGGGTCCACGAAGAAGGCGCTCGGCGGTTTGACCTGGGCGGCCCGGGCCTCGTTGGACGTCGCGTCCGACGCGAGGTTCATCTCCTCGGGGCAGAACAAAGGACGGAGTCGCTCCTGGCGCGTCCTTGCCCGCCGTGCGGCACGAAAGGCGACGCTCGACTCGAGCCTCGCGCTCCCTTGCCGAACGCGCGCGGCGAGGCCCTCCGCATCGCCGAGCCCCTGCCCGAGGATGCGAGACAGCGACGGCTCCGGGGTGAGCCCGGCGAGGGGCAGCGGGCGCGCGGAGGTCCACCAGTCGTTGTGCGGCGCATCGAGCTCCTTCATGATGGGCCCTCCACCGAGGTGGCACCCGGAACATCGAAGCCGCTGCCCGAACACCGGGTGCGCGGGATCGTCCTGCCGGTGAAGCCGGGCGATGTCGCGCAGTATGTCCGCCGAGTCGCCGCGGTAGAACCACTGCCCGCGCGTGCCGTCGCCGCGAAGCTCGTAAAAGTTGAAGAGTCCCTTGGCGGGATCCCACGCAATGAGCTCGATGAGGAGCGCCTTGTCCTCGGGCGTCTGCTCGAGCACCAGCTCCGTGCCGCGCTTCTCCGTGAAGTGCCCGAAAAAGAAGTCTCCGGGTGCCACCGTCACGCCCGCCACCACGCCCGTCACGCTTTCGAAGAGGCTGAAGCTCCCCGCCGCCCCGTTGTGGAATCCGCGGTTGTCCACGAAGGCCGTCGCCAGCGTCGCCGGCTCGCGTTCGAGGCGCGCGCGGAACTCGAGCACATTGGCCGGGCACTCGGGCGAGGCCCCGAGCAGTGCCGCGACCGCGTCGTGGTTGCCCGAGGGCGCACCGGTCGGGCCTTGGGCCGCGCACCCCGCGGGTCTCAGCTCGGAAACTTGCGCCGGCGCATCCTCCGGCATGCGCGCGCAAGCCGCCACCATCGCAACCGACGCCACCGCGACCTTTCTCCAAAGACTCATCGCCCGGCGAGGTAGCTCGCGGGCGCGCCTCAGTCCATTTGAATGATATGATGTACCCATCAATTTTCCTGATGAGTCTCTCCGCCTTGCAGCTCGATGCCTTCTACGCCGTGGTGCGTGCCCAGAGCTTCGGGCGTGCGGCCAAGGCACTTCATCTGACCCAGCCCGCGCTCTCCATGCGCATCAAGGCGCTCGAGGAGGAGCTGGGCCAGCGCCTCTTCCTGCGCAGCGCACGCGGCATCGGGCTCACGGATGCGGGGACGCGGCTATTGCGTTACGCCCAGGCGCGCGAGACGCTCGAGAGAGAGTTGGTCTCGGATCTGACCGCCCCGCCCGGTGAAGGGCTGGGGGGCACGCTCCGCATCGCTGGCTTCTCGTCGGTGGTGCGCTCGCTGGTGGTCCCTGCCCTCGCCCCGGTTGCACGGGCCCACCGCCGCCTCCGCCTGGAAATCGCGTCGCGCGAAATGGACGAGCTCACGGGCCTGCTGGATCGGGCGGGTGCCGACTTCGTGCTGCTCGATCGCGCGCTCGAGCGCGTGGGGCTCGAGCATGTACGCCTCGGTGTGGAACGCTTGGTCCTCGTCGAAAGCACGGTGCACCCGACGCCGCAGGACATCTTTCTCGACCACGATGCGTCCGACACCACCACGCAGCGCTTTCTCCGGCGCAATGGGCAGAGCACCTCGCGACTGACCCGCTGGTACCTGGACGATATCTACGGCCTTCTCGACGGCGCCGCCCAGGGCCTCGGCCGCGCCGTCGTGTCGCGCCATCTCTTGCGAGGCAAACGCCGGCTGCGTGAAGTGCCCGGCCTGCAGAGCATCACCTCACCGGTGGTGCTGCACTACTGGCGGCAACCCAGCTACCCACGCGCGCACCAGGCCATCTTGGACGCCCTCTTGCGCGAAGTGCCCCGACGGTTGCGCGAGCAACATGGATCTCGGACGAAGCAGTCGAGAGGGTAAAGTTATCCAAATTCGCCCAAGGCATTTACCGTTTTGGCGCGTAATCACCATTTGGACCGGGAGATGCTTTCGAGAAACGACTCGCGGAGCTATCCACCTTGAAAGCCAACTCGATTCCACTCGCAGGTCATCTCACCCTTTTACTGGGCACTCTGGGAATGTTGAGCGCGTGCGGCGCAAAGGGCAATGGTCAGGGAAGCGTCGGCACCGAATCGTCGTTTCTAAAACCCACGGGCGCGTTTCTGGTGCTCGCCGGGCCCTTCAATCAAGTTTCCTTCGAGGCACAGCCCGTCGGCACACGCAGTGCGACGCAGTCCGTCGCCCTGCAAAACGACGGAAGTGTGCCGCTCACCCTCGGCGGACTGTCCGTCACCGGCAGCCAAGCGCACGACTTCGTCCTGGGCCCCAGCACCTGCTCCGGCACGACCCTCGCGCCGGGAGGCCGCTGCTCGGTCGACGTGGCCTTCGAGCCCGCAGGCGCCGGAGTACGCGCGGCGACGCTCGAAGTGCCCAACGATGCTGCGGGAAACACGCATGAAATACCCTTGATCGGACGCGGCAGCACGGGAACGGCGTTTACGCCCATGGCGGGCCCCATCGATCCACGCCACGGATTTCCCGCCTGGTACCAAGATGCCTCCGGCACCCGGCTCGAGCCATGCCTCGAGAGCGCGAGCCTTTGTCCGAATGCGCTGCCCGATTTGCTGGAGCCGCCATCGGTCACCCGTGCGTTCGTCAATTTTCCGGAGGAAGCGGCCTATTGGTCGGCGGAGGCGGAAATCCGGCCGACGAATCGCATTCGCGCGCGGCTGATCCTCGCCCTGGAGGGCGGATTCGGCGGCGCGGGCCAAGTGGCCATTGGCGAGCAAATCGTCTTTGGACGCGTTCGCCTGCGGCTCGAAGGGGTATCGCCGTCGGTGCCTTATACGTTCACGCATCCATTCGGGACGAGCACGGTATCCGCCGACGCCTCGGGCAAGATCGATTGGACGGAGGACATCGGGTGCGGTGGGAGCCCGTGCGATTTCCGGCAGGCGGTGAAGAGCCAGGTGCTGCAGCGTTTCTTGCGGTGGGACCCTGCGTTCGCCCCGCAGGCGCCGCCGGGCTACCTCGGCGATCCTTCCGTCGCACACCGCATCGTGGGCAGCCCCGCGGGGCACGATTTCTTCCGCGTCGAGGGCGCGGGGGTGGGCGGCAGCGGCGTCTTCACCATCGAGACGAACCTGTTCGAGCTGGCGGGCAAACTCCTTCCCTGAGAGGCAACGCACCATGCGTTTACTGAAGTGGCGCCCGAGCAAACTGGGCACGATCGCGCGCCGCAATCGGCAAGAGATCATCGCCGCAGGACTCACACGGCGCGAGTTGATCAAGATGGGCCTCGTCTCCGCCAGCGGCTACCTGGTGAGCAAAGGCGGATTGAGCGCGTGGGCGAGCGGGGGCCTGTCCACGTTGGCCTCACCGCCGACGGCGCCCTTCACCGAGGAGCTCGTGGTCCCCCAGGTCGCGCAGCCCACGCTCCTCACGCCGGCGCCGGCCGAGGTGCCGATTGCGGGCGAGGTGGCGCGGGGGAATCATCTCTTTTGGAATTCGCTGCCGCCCCAAAAGGCGTACGAGCTCGTTGCGCAGGCGATTCAACATCGCTTTCATGCGCAGCTTCCCCTCAATACGGCCTGGGGCTGGGGCGGAACGGTGCCCGGACCAACCTTCCACGCGCGCTATGGGGAGCCCATCACCGTGCGCATGCGCAATGGGCTTCCGGCCATCGCGCAGCACACGGGCTTTGGCCGCCCCGAGGTGGCAACGCACCTGCACAACCTGCACAATGCATCCGCGAGCGACGGTTTTCCCGCGGATTTTTACGCGACGGGGCTGTTCAAAGATCACCACTACCTCAATACGTATGCAGGCTTTACCCTGCCCGAATTCGCACCCCTGGGCGATCCGCGCGAGGCCCTGGGCACGCTTTGGTACCACGACCATCGTGTGGACTTCACCGCGCAGAATACCTATCGCGGTTTGTCGGGCTTCTATTTGCTTTTCGATGCGCTGGATTCAGGGGACGAGCGGGATCCGAACCCGCTGGCCTTGCGATTGCCCAGCGGTGAGTTCGACGTGCCTTTGCAGATCGTGGATCGTGTTTTCGACCAGGACGGGCAGCTGTTGTTCGATCTGTTCAATCTGGATGGCATCATCGGCGACAAGTTCATCGTCAATGGCAAGATTCAACCCTGCTTTCGCGTGGCGAGGCGGAAATACCGTTTTCGTCTTCTCAATTCCGGGCCGTCGCGTTTTTACGAGTTCTTCCTCAGCAACGGGGCGAGTTTTACGCACATTGCGAACGACGGGAATCTCTTCCCCGCGCCGGTGGACGTGCAGAGCGTGCGGCTTGCGGTCGCCGAGCGGGTGGACGTGGTCATCGACTTTTCCAACTACGCCTTAGGCGACAAGATTTACCTGGAGAACCGCCTCGAGCAGGTCGACGGGCGCGGCCCGACGGGCAACATTTTGCCACCGGGCCAGGGCAACATGGTGCTCGAATTCCGCGTCGACCGCGATGCACCGGATCCGAGCCGGGTGCCCGCCACCTTGCGCGAGCTGCCACCGGCCGATCCGAGCGCGGCCGCGGTGACCCGCGTGTGGGACTTCGGCCGCAGCCAAGGCGCATGGACGGTGAACAACGCGTTCTTCGACGCCAACGTGATCCGGGCGCGACCGCGGCAAGACAGTGCCGAAATCTGGGTACTGCGCAACACCTCGGGCGGCTGGTCGCACCCGATTCACATTCACTTCGAGGAGTTCCAGGTCATCACGCTCGACGGCGCCCCACCGACGACGCGCAACGCCGGCCGCAAAGACGTGCTCGAGCTCGGGCGGGCCAACGGCAGCGAGGCGCGCATCTTTCTTCGTTTCCGCGATATGAAAGGACGGTACGTGATGCACTGCCACAACACGGTGCACGAGGACCACGCCATGATGATCCGCTGGGACATCGTCTGAGCCGCATGGGAAACTTCGGCAAGCGTCTCCTGCGCTGGAGCCTTTACGGCATCTGCGCCCTCGCTCCGGCGGCCTATGTGTTCGCCAGCGAGCGACCGCCGCGCACGACCCCACGCTTGCCACCTCCTATGCGCGGTGGCTTCGGGGCGGACTATTTTGGCGATATCCCGCTCACGACGCACGAGGGAAAACGGGTACGTCTTTACGAGGACCTGTTGCGCGACAAGGCGGTGGTCGTCAACTTCATGTATGCGCGCTGCGACGGTATCTGCCCCGGTACGACCAAGAATCTGCGCAAGGTCCAAGATGCCCTTGGCGAGGCCGTCGGACGTGACGTCTTTTTCTATTCGTTCACCCTGAAACCCGACGAGGATAGCCCCGAGGCGTTGAACGCCTACGCCAAAGCCAACGACGTCAAACCCGGCTGGATCTTCCTCACGGGCACCCGCGCCGACCTCGAGCGGGTCAGGCGCAAATTCGGATTCATCGACCCCGATCCCAGCGTCGACGCCCAAAAGCGCGCACACATCGGCGTGGTGCTCTACGGCAACGTGAAGCACGAGCAGTGGGCCGCCTGCCCCTCCCTGTCGAACCCCGAGGTCATGGTCGAGCAAATTCGCTGGTTCATGGCCTCCCCGGCCAATTAGACCTTCTCGCCGCGGGCTCTGTCGCTACACTTGGCCTGTGGCTTCAAGCGAATTTCTCGAACCTGCGTATTTCGTCGAATCGGATCATCCCGACATCGTGGCATTTGCGACGGAGGCGTGCGGCGATGCGTCCACCGATGCGGAGCGCGCGCGGCGTCTCTTTCGCACGGTGCGGGACCGATTTCGGTACGATCCGTATACGATTTCGCCCAGGCGGGAGGATTACCGGGCCAGCTCGATTCTGAAGCAGTCGCGCGCCTATTGTGTGACGAAAGCCGTGGTGCTCTGCGCGGCGGCGCGCGCGGTGGGCATTCCGTCGCGACTCGGATTTGCAGACGTGCGCAATCACTTGTCGAGCGAGAAGCTGCGGCAGGCCATGCAGACGGACCTGTTCGTCTTTCATGGTTACACCGAGCTTTGGATCGATGGTCAGCCCCTGAAGGTGAGCCCCGCGTTCAACGCCGAGCTCTGTGTGCGGGTGGGGGTGGAGCCGCTCGAATTCGATGGACGGCACAACGCGCTGCTTCACGCCTTCGACGGACAGGGGCACACGTACATGGAGTACCTGCACGACCGCGGATGCTACGTCGATCTGCCGTTCGACGAGATGATCGACGCGTTCGTGACCACCTACGGCCAGGTGGAACTCCACCGCCCCGGCACGCAGCCCGACGACGTCTTTCAGCGTTGATCACCTGGATTACCTGGCGCGGCGCTGCGGCGAACGAGTTTTCCGGTCCCCGCCCATCGGCCATCCCGAATCGTGACCGTGGCGGTATCCCCGTGCTCTTCCACGAGGATCGTAGCGTTCCCGCTCGAGGGGGACCAGAGATGCCACAGGGTGGAAGCCTCGCCTTGGGGCTCGATGGCCGAGGCGGCGAACAGGTACTCCGCCGCGGGGGTGAGCACGCGCACGGTCCCTGCGCGAACCTCGACGTCCACGGCATGGATCGACTCCGCGCCGGACCACGCCACGAGCTCCCACGTGCCCTCCACGGGACGAAGCGCAATCTGGGTGGCCACGTCGACGTCGGGCAGAATGGCACGCGGCCGATGTCGGCAGGACCACGCGGCATGCATGGCGAGCAAGCCGACCACGGCCGCGGCGGCGAGCCATCGCACGGCCATGCTTCGCCGAAAACGCGACACACGCTGACGAAGGGCCACCTCCGTCGCGGCGCCGGAACGGGCCAGCTCGGCGTAGGATTCGCCATCGGCCTCGCGCAGCGCAAGCTCCATGGTGCTGCGCATGGCGGGCTGCTGCGCGGCATCGGCGATGGCGTTCTTCAGCAGGATGATCACGTCGGTGGGCGGTGCGGGCGCCGAAACATCGTCCGCCTCCAAGGCGGCCTCGCGGCAGATGCGCCGAATGTGGTCCGTGGCTTTGTGGCGCGCGATGCCCACCAGCCAACGGCGCAAGTCGTCCCGCCGCTCCGGGATGCGGCCCGCGCCCATGGCGTCGCACAGCGTGGCCTGCACCACATCGTCGACATCGGCGGCGGGAACGCGCCGGCGCACCACGCCGCGGAGCAGCGGCCAAACGGAACCCTCGTGAATCTCGGTGCGCAGCAGGGATAGGCCAGTCATGGGGCTCGGAGGGCTATCGGGCTTCCCCCGCCGTTCGTGACAAAGAAAAATGCGCGCTCAAGGCCCCGCCGCCCACACGGGATCTCCGGCCGTGAGCCACGGCAGCGCCTGCCGCATGCGCTCGATGGTTTCGCCCCGGATGAAGTGTCCCCAGGTGCCATCGCCTACGAGGATGTGCTTTGCCTCGATGGCCGGGGCGAGCGCCTCCGCCGCGGCGCGGTGCTTCCATGTCCAGCCGCGCTGTTGGCTGGCGAAGAGCGCCCGCCGGATGCCCGCGTGCTGGAAGGCCGCGCGAAGCGGAGCGAGGTCCCGGGGTACACCTTCGAACAACGCCGCATAGCGAAAGCCCATTCCAGGCAGGGCCAGGGCGTGCGCCGAAAGCATGCCACTCTGCGAGTACGAAGCCCACACCGCACCGCTTCGGTCGATGCGCTGCGGATAACGCGCCTCGGCGGCGGCGAGCACGCGCTCGATGCTGGCGCGGAGCCGTTTGGGATCGCCCCACGCATACGCCTTGGCGTTCACCTTCTCGCCGTACGGGCAAACGATGAAGGCCTCGGGCCCAAACATGCCGCGCCACTCGGCACAGGCCATGCCGGGATGGTCCATCGCCGCGTGCAACGCCACGACCAGCGGCCGCTTGCCGGTCGAGCCGAGAGGAATCGCCGCGAATCCCGCCTTTCCTTTCTCGTCCGAGAGCTCCTCCAGCCATTCGCCACCGAGTGGCGGCATCGCCGTCTCCGCATGCAACGACGGTCCGCAAAGGACCCCGACGACCACGCCCACGACGAACACGAAGCTGCGCATGCATCGTCATCGGGAGACGCCGCCGAAAGGTGACATCGTGGGCCGTCGATTTGAACCGCGCCTTGACGGCGCGCGAAGTCCGATCCACATTGCCCGCCGCTGCTGCGGAGAGGCGTCCCCCTGCGCTTCTCTGTCGAACATCTCTCGCGGGGCCGGGCTTTCTCATCCGTAGAAAGCGGCCGCCGTTGTCCGTTCCAAGGCAGCCACGATGCATTCCTATGATTTCCTGCGTCCCAGCCAGGTGGACGCTGCGTGTTTCGACGTCGAGAACCCGTTGGGGCTCGACGTGCGTCTCTTTGCGCACCCTTCCGTCCCCGTCGAGCGGGACGCGTTCCTTCAGCTCTTCGACTTTCTCGACGTATCCCGCGCCGTCGCGGACATCCGCGAGGCCGAAGCCCGTGGTCGCCTCACCTTTTTCGGCGATGCACCCGCGGGCATCGACAAGGTCGTGCTCACGCCCGACTTCCACAAAGGGTCCCTCGTACCCGTAGGCACCGTCGCACGTGCGCACGATATGTGCATTCCGCAAGCCATCGGCAACGACATTTGCTGCGGCATGCGCCTGTTGGTGACCGATCTGCCCGCCGACATGCTCGAGCCGCATTGGCCCGCGATCCAGAAGCGGCTCCGCGGCATCTTCTTCGCGGGCGAACGCGATATCCCCATGTCACCCCGCCAGCGCGAGGCGGTTTTGCGCGACGGCCTCCCCGGCTTGGTGCGAACCGCCGCCGACAATGCCCATCGCGGCATTTGGCGGCGCTTCGATGCGGCCATCGAGGAGGAAAACCTCGCGCGCGCCCACGAGGAAGGAAGCTTCGCCACGCGTGGACTCTTCGGTTTCGAACGCTTCATTGCATCGTCCGGCCGCATCGACGGGCGCGATCCGCAGATTGGATGTGTCGGCGGCGGCAACCACTTCGTGGAACTGCAGCGGGTCGACGCCCTCTTCGATGGCCACGCCGCACGCGATTGGGGCGTCTCCAAAGGCTGCCTGGCCATCATGATCCACTCGGGCTCCGTGGGCCTTGGCCACGCCGTCGGCGGGCACTTCATGGATCGTGCACGGGGTATCTTTCCCACGGTGATCCGGTCACCGAAGGGCGGGTTCTTTCCCCTTCCCACGTCGGGTCCGCGCGCGGAGGAAGGACGCTCGTACCTCGATGGCATGGGCAACGCCGCCAACTTCGCGTTTGCGAATCGGCTCTTTTTGGGCCTCATGGCCGTGCGAGCCGTGGAGGAAGCCACGGGGCACGCGGTGGCGACGAGGCTCGTTTACGATGCGCCGCACAACCTGATCTTTCGCGCGGGCGAAGCCCTCGTGCACCGCAAAGGCGCGACCCCTGCTCCCGGCCCCTCGGGTACCGACTACCACGGCAAACCCGTGATCATCCCCGGATCGATGGGCGCGGCGAGCTTTCTGCTCGCCGGCATGGGACACGCCGACGCACTCGAGAGTGCCTGCCACGGAGCCGGCCGTGCGCTTTCCCGCGCCAAGACGGCGCACGTCCCCAAGGACGTCTTCGCGCGCGAGCTGGCCAAGCTGCGCGTGGTCGGCCCCATCGATCCCCGGGCACCGCACCTCGCCCGGCGCCGTGACATCCTCGACAAATACGAGAAGCGCGTGATGGAGGAGGCGCCCTATGCCTACAAGGCCGTCGAACCCGTCATCGACTCGGTGGAGGCGGCCCGCATCGCGCGCAAGGTCGCCCGGCTCCTGCCCCTGTGCACCGTCAAAGGATGATGCGCCCCTCAGCGGACGTGCAGCGTGCCGTCGGCAGCGACGACGAGGTTCGCCTGCGGAGCCTCGCCGCCGCAGTCGGCGCCATTCGGGTACACCAGGGTCGGGACCACGTCGAGGGTCTGCACCGGGTGTGCGGCGCCCGAGGCATCGGCCATGTTCAGTGTAATCTGCACCGATTGGGTCGGCAGCTCCGGCACCGGGATGTAGGCCATTTTGCCGCCCGTGGGCACCGCTTGCCCGCTGCACACTTGGCCTTGGCATCCTTGGTCGACGGTCTTCGTCGCCGGCGAAAGGTACACGGTGGGCGACTGGCAGGCCCCGGCCCAGCACACCGAGAGGGTCGCCGATTCGACCTTCGGCGCAAACGCCGGATCGATGTCCAGCCCCAGCCCGCGCATCGCCGCCATTGCCGTGCACGGGCGGTCGTGGTTGCCGCCGCCGAGCCCATCCTGCTGGGACGACGACTGCTGCGCCGCGGAGCTGCACGCGACTGCCCCCACGAGAGCCATCCAACACGGGACCGAACGAAGCAGGGCATTCATGGCAGGAGCCTCCAGCGGTACGGAGCGTACCGGATCCATCTGAAAGCACGCGCCGATCCAGCGTGCACTGGCCCTTTCATCGACGAATTTGCAAACGCCTCCACGTCCGGTGGCCCAACGTTGCACACCTTGCGATGGCGGCGTCATACGCCGCGTTGGCTCAGCCCTCCGCGACATGCGCGAACAGCGCAAGGATGCGCCCCCAGTCCCCCGATTTGTCGAAGACGGTATGCATCTCATCGCGACGCGCCCCGTAGCGATCCAGGTGGCGGTGCTCCAGCTCGATGCGCGTTCGATCGTCCCCTTCGGCGATGAACCGCACTTCGATTTCCGTCTTCAAGGTCGGATCGTATTGCCAATCGGCGCTGATATCCCACGAGAGGACGAGGCGCGTGTGCGGCTCCCATGCGAGTACGCTGCCCCAGTCGCAGGTGCTGCCGTCGTCGCCGCGCTCGTACCACCGCCCTCCGACGCGCGGTTCGACGACGGCCTCCACGGCTTTGGCCTTGCCTATTTTGTAGTGCTCCAATGGCCACCAGGTGGTCATGCGCTCGGTGAAAACGCGCCATGCCACCGCCTGAGAGGCGTTGACCAGGATGGACTTGCGCACGCTGTTCTTGTCGTTCGAATCGGTGTTGCTCGCCATTGCGTCCTCCATCGTCATGGTTTCTTCGACGTTGCTGCTTCGCGCTCGGCCGCTTCCTTGAACGCGTCGAGTGCTTCGTCCCAGAATCCCTCCAGCCACTTGCGCAGCGCTTCCAATCCCCGCGGGTTCACGGCGTAGAGCCGCCGGGTGCCCTCCGCCCGATCCGTCACCAGCCGGGCCTCTTTCAGCACCTTCAAGTGCTGCGACACGGCAGGGCGGCTCACGGACATGCCCGCCGCAAGCTCCCCCACGGAAAGCGCACGCCCGCGCAGCCGCTCGAAAATGAGCCTGCGCGTCGGATCGCCCAATGCATCGAGTGTACGATCTGCGTAAGTCACAGCTTACCGTAAGTTACAGCTTACGGATGGCAAGTCAATGCGATGGCGGCCGGTGGCATTCGTGACCGTTGCGCAGCTGGTCCGCCTTGGAATCGCCGCTATCAAACTAGGGATGAAAGCCGCTAGGCGCGCTCTACCGTTGCTTGCCGTTCTTCTCGCCATCGGGGCCGGGGCGTGCGCGAATGAAACGCACACCGTCCCCGCGATGCCGCGCCCGGACGAGCCCGTCGAAGGGTTCGATGCGCATTCGCCGGGCGAGGCCCGCATCGGGGCGACCCCCGCGGACGTGATGCGCATGCTCGCCGAAGACGGCAAGCCTTCTCCCACCGAGCATGCGCTCACACCGGAGGAACGGCGAAAGCTCGCGGCGGCGTTCGGGGCGCTCACGCCGTTGCATCGGCGCGTCCTGCGCGAGCGGCTGCACTCCATCAGCTTCCTCGATGGGATGCCCAACAATGCGCTCACCTCGCCCGCGGATGCGAACGAACCCCATCGCCTATTTCACATCACCTTCCGGGCGGGCATTCTTCGCGAGAATTTGTCGGAGTTTCTCACGCAGAAGGAGCGGCAATGCTTCGACACGGCGGGCTCGTCGCGGAGCGTGTCCATCGAGGCCGGGACGATGGATGCCATCGTCTACGTGCTGCTGCACGAGGCCACGCACGTGGTGGACGGCGGCCTGCGGCTCACCCCGGGTAGCGCCTTCACCAAGAGCGCATGGAGCGACAGAACCCTCATCGCGCCCGCCTTCCGCGACCCGCTCTTGGCCCGGGTCAAGTTCCGCCGTGAGGGCGAAGTTTTGCCCATCGACCGCGCCGAGGCCGTTTACGCGGCCCTGCAGCGCACGCCGTTCGTGTCGCTTTATGCCAGCAGCAATTGGTCCGACGACCTCGCCGAAGCCGTCGCGTGGTATCACTTGACGGAGCGGCTCGGACAACCGTACCGCATCGTGATCCGTGACCAAGGCAACCAGGTATTCGCGTACGAGCCCATGAAATCCCCTGTCGTACGCAACCGATTCGATGCCTTGTCGAAATTCTACGAGGAGCCGGGCTGAGACGATGAAGCATTCCGCCACCGAGATCGAACCACCGAACGGCACCGCGCCGGACCGGCCGACCTTGGCGCTGACGTACGAGCACTTCGACCGATGGATCGAGTCGTTGCAGCCTGCGTTGCTCGCAGAGCGCTTCACCATGGTGATTGGCATTTTGCGCGGCGGTGCGCCGCTGGCGCTGATGGCCTCCCATGCCACGGGTGCGCCCGTCGCATTTCTGCGCTACGAGCGGCAAACCCGCGCGGTGGCGTGGGATTCGACGTTGCCGCTGCCACCCGCCGGTTCGAAGGTGCTGCTCTGCGAGGACATCGCCGGCTACGGATTTACCCTGCGCGATTGCCTCGCCTTTTTGCAGCAGCAAGGGCTGGTCATCAAAACGCTGACCGGCGTCGTCGACGATCGCAGCGCCACGCAGCCCGATTTCGCCATCGATGCGCGAGGGTATGCACCGCTGCTTCCTTGGGAGCGGCAAGCCCGCACCGAACTGCACCGCGCCGATTGGTCCCTCGCGGCGAATGGCTATGGCGGCAAAATGCGCGAGGACCACGAGTACGCCACCTATGCCATCGACCTGGATGGCATTCTCCTTCCGGACGTGCCCAAGGCCCGCTACGAGGAAGATCTCGAAGCGGCCCTGAGCGAACGCGACGAGCTTTTGCCGTTCGACGTATTCCCCCATATCGATCTTGCGTCCGTGCGCCTCATCATCACGGGGCGGCCCGAGATCGATCGCGCGCGCACCGAAGCGTGGCTCGCACGGCACGGCTTTTCGCATATGCAGATCGAGATGCGGGTGATGGATCTTCACGACGAGACCCCCAGCGGGGCCGCGGCGCACAAGGCGGCTGCGGCGCTGCGCCGAGGCATTACGCACTTCATCGAGAGCGAGGCCGTGCAGGCGCTGCAGATTGCGCAGCTTGCACCGCTGTTGCGCGTCATTTGGTGGGATCCCTACACGCAGACTGGCGCGCTGGTCGGCGCGCACGCGTGGAAGCCGTAACCCGAGCCGTTGCCTAGGGGCAGGCGCCGTGGCCGTCGGCGCCCACGGCGGGCAGGCTCGGGCCATTGGGAACGGTGAGCGAGGGATGATCGAAGGGTGCGCGCTCGTTTTCGGTGCGGCAGTCCGTGAGCCCGTTGGTGAGAAAGTCGACCAGCGCGGCAGCCTCGCCCGGGAGAAAATTGATGGCGCGCAGGCGGCTCGATGGATTCGAGAAGTCGCCTCCTTGCGCGTAGAAATTCACCACGTCCGTCAGCGTGGCCTTGCCACCGTTGTGGAAATACGGCGCGGTCAGCTTGATGTTGCGAAGCTGCGGCGTTTTGAACGCACCGCGATCGACGTTGGCACGGCTGACCGAGAACGGGATGCCCTTCGGTCCATTCGCCGCCCGGCCCAGATCTTCCGGATTGCGAAAGGCCACCGGGCGGACCCCGATATGGTGAAATCCCTGATCGCCGCCATCCTCGTTGACCAAACCGTGTTGCGCCGCAAACGTGTACGTGGCATCGGAGAGCTCCGGACCGGGGTGGCAATGGTAACACTCGGCCTTGCCGGCAAAGAGATTCAACCCCGCCACCTGCTTCGCGGTGAGCGCCGACGCTTGTCCCTCCAAATAGCGATCGAGCGGTGTCTGGTCGGGAATGAGCGTCGATTCGTACGCTTGAATGGCCTGCCCCCAAATGCGAGAAAACTGAGCTTCCGCATTCACGGCCACGTCCGGGCGAAAGGCCTTGTCGATGAGATCGTGGTACGAGCCTTGGAGGCCTCGCTCGGGCGACGCGGAGAGCGCACCGAGGACGCCGTCGGTGGGCGCCACCTCTTGGAATTGGAGCGGCCGGCGTGCGAGCAGCTTCGCACCAACGCTGCCCGGGCCATTGAAGGGCCGGCCGGTGCAGGACATCTCGACGTCGTTGGTGGTGGGGCCCGTGGCCTGCGACGCAAGGCCTGCGTGGTCGATTTGCGTGAGCGTCCCTTCGGCGTTTCCCGTGGTGCCAAAAGGATCCAAACCATTGAAGACGTCGTGGCCGCGCCCATCCCAAAAAAGTTGGCGAAAGAAGACGGCCCCCACGACGGACGGGGTGTTGCGGCCGGTGACCTGTCGCTCGCCCCCGAAGGGCGCCTTGGGGTTCTCCACGCAGACGTCGGCCGCACTGCTGGGATCCGAAGCGATGCTGACGAAGGTTGCGGAGCGAACACCCTGGGACCCCAGACGGTCGTCCTTGCCGATGTTCGAAATGAGCGCGGTCTGGCCGGGGCCGGTCACGCCATTGCTCTCGAAGCGGTTGTTCGGCCCCGGGTTCATCGTATTGACCACGCGGTTGTCGGCACCGGCCGCGAAATGGCACGACGCACACGCCGTTTGGCCGTCGCTCCCCGCTTGCGTATCCCAGAAGAAGGCTTTTCCAAGTTGCACGGCGGCAGCGTGATCGACGATGTCGCCATGGGAGGGCTGCGGGATGGGCACCGTTCGGAGCGGTGCGAGCCCGGCGTCGTCCTCGTCGGGCTCGACGCCGCCGTCCCCCGCGTCGCTTTCGGCTTGGAGCCGTTGCCTTGCCCCATCGTCACCGCCAACCCGCTCGGAGCAGGCGGTCAGGCAGGCCAGAGCCAAAGCGACAGAGCCCCATCGTTCCATAGAGGTGCGCATCGGTGCTCGCTCGGGCGTACCAGTGTAAAGCGAGCACCGTCAACGGCGCAGGACGCCATGGATCAGGGGCGTTTCAAGCCATAGGCACGCAGGGGTGTTCGGGACATGGTATGCGAGAAGCCATGAGCTTTCTTTCAACACGGCTTCGCTTTTCCGTGCGCGTCGAAGTCACGGCGTATCCCCAGCCATGAGTGAAGGCCTTACGGGCACGTTCCGTTCGCTGAGGGGATTCAATTATCGAACTTGGGCCACCGGGGCCATCGTATCCAACGTCGGAACGTGGATGCAGCGCACCGGCCAGGATTGGCTCGTACTTACCCAGCTGACCTCGAACAATGCGACCGCGGTCGGTGTGGTCATGTCGCTCCAGTTCGGGCCGCAGGTGTTGCTGCTTCCGCTGACGGGTTTCGCCGCCGATCATTTCGATTTGCGAAAGCTCCTGTTTGCCACACAGGCCGCGGCGGGCGTGCTGGCCCTAGGACTCGGCCTGCTCACCGTCTCCGGCGTCGTCCAATTGTGGCACGTTTACGTGTTCGCATTTCTGCTCGGATGCGTCACGGCGTTCGACGCCCCCGCGCGCCATGCCTTCGCCTCGGAGTTGGTGGAGGAGTCCGATTTGTCCAACGCCGTGGCGCTGAACTCCGCATCGTTCAACGGCGCGCGCATGATCGGCCCGGCCGTCTCGGGGCTTCTCGTGGCCTCGGTGGGCTCGGGGTGGGTCTTCCTCATCAACGCGGCGTCGTACATCGCGGTGCTTGCGTCGCTGAGCCGTCTGAAGGTCGACGAACTTCGTCGCCGGGGCCGGGCGGAGCGGAGTCGCAGCAGCCTGACGGAGGGCTTTCGCTATGTCTGGAAGCGCCCGGATCTCCGCGCGGTCATTCTCATGTTTTTCGTGGTCGGGACCTTCGGGCTGAATTTTCCCATTTTCATCTCGACGATGTCGGTCACCGTTTTTCACGAGGGCGCGCGCCACTACGGGCTTCTGTCGTCGACGATGGCCATCGGCTCGGTCTCCGGCGCGCTCCTATCTGCCCGGCGCACAAGCCCTCGCATGGGCTTTTTGGCCGCGTCGGCCGCCGCCTTCGGGTTTGCCGTGCTCCTCGCGGCCGTCATGCCCAACTACGCGACCTTTGGCATGGCCCTCGTGGCCATTGGCATGTTCGCCCAGACGTTCACCACGACGGCCACCAGCCTCGCGCAATTGTCCACCGACGCAGTCGTGCGTGGCCGGGTCATGGCCATTCTATTGGCCATTGCTCTGGGAGGCACCCCGCTCGGCGCCCCCATCGTCGGCTGGACCGCCGACACCTTCGGCCCACGCTGGGCCCTGACGGTGGGCGCCTCCGCAGGCTTCGTCGCGGCGCTGATCGGGCTTTACCACCTCGGCAAATACCGCAAGCTGTCCTCCGCAACGTGAGACGCGTCTACGACGCGGAGCCGCTCCGCGTCACCAATGGTACGGTGGGTGAGGTCATGTTCGATCACGTCTCGCTGGGCGTCGCGGACCTGGAGCGGTCGGCGGCATTTTATGATGCGGCCTTGGCGGCGCTGGGGTACGTGCGACTGTGGCGCAACGCGCGGAGCGTTGGGTATGGGCCGGAAGGGTTTACGGGGGAGGCGCCGTTGGCGATTCTTCGACAGGGCGCGGAGGCCAAGACGCCGGGGCCCGGTTTTCACCTTGCCTTCGTCGCGCGATCGCGCGAGGCGGTGGACCGGTTCCATGCCGCGGCCGTCGCGGCGGGGGGCGTCGATGAGGGGAAGCCCGGCGTGCGCGAACATTACGATGCGGGTTACTACGCGGCGTTCGTTCGCGATCCCGATGGGCATCGGCTGGAGGCCGTTTTGCACGAGTCATCGTAGCGGCTCGAGCCACGCGTTTGCGAGGGACAGCGTGCGCGCCACGGCAGGCACGCCTTCGAGGTAGCGCCGTCGCGCGCCGGGGTCCTTGCAGCGTTCCGCGCGGGCCCCTATGCGTTCGCGGGCAACGCCAATTGCCGTGCGCGCACCCGCCACGTCGCCCGCGGCGTGAAGAGCTTCGGCGCGAACGAGAAAGAGGCCGACCTCCGTCGGCCCGATCGACCGCGACACCGTCGCCAAAGCCATCGCCGCCCGACTCGCACGAAGGGCCGCCTCGATCCGCCCCAGCGCCAGACGGGCCCGAACCAGCGCCGTAAAGGCCAGCGCCGCAAAACGCTGCACGGTCAACGTGAGCCGCGTGGCCTGGAGCGCTTCCCGCTCCGCCTCGTCGAAGCGACCCTCGAGCAAGAGAATCGCCGCGCGCCCTGCCCGCACCGTCCCCTCGCCCGTGGCAAATCCGCGCTCGACGGCGCGCTCGAGTGCCCAGTCCACCAACGCGTGCTCGGCCCGCCCCAGTTCGGCCAGGTTGTACGCAAGCTGTCCCGCACCGATGGTCGGGCCCAGCGCCATGTGCGACGTCCCACGGAGCACGTTCCGACTCTCCGATTCGTGCGCGTCGAAATCCGCGACGTCGCCAAGAATCAACGCCACCTCACCGTGCAGGTGCAGCACCTGCTGCGTATCGCCCGCTGCCTCGAACAATGGGATGGCCGTTTGGACCAACTTCAAGGCCTCCCACGGATCGTCGCAATAGGTCAACGCGCGAACGCCGGCTACCCGCAGCCACACCCCGCGGCCATAGCCATCGGTCTCGGCGGCGGGAAGCGCGTGCTCGGCGAATTGCCGATACAGCCGCTCCGAAAAGCTGTGCGCACACGCGTAGTACGTCAACGGCAGGAGCGACCCCAGCGTCTCGATGTAGGTCGGCAAAGCATCCGCGCTCGGACGGGCCTCGCCAAAGCGGCGAAGGTTCCGTCGCGCGCGCGCCGAGTGGCCGAGCATCAAGTCCGACTTGATCGCGAGCCCGGCGGCGGGCCACCAGTCCTTCGAGCCGGGTTGGGCCGTCGTCATGGTTCGATGGGCAAGCTCGGACACGGCGCTGAATTCGCCGCGCCAGACCCGTGCACGCACATGCACCGTGCGAAGCTGGTCGACGGTCTCGCGATCCGCCTCCGGGCCGTGGGCGGCACGGGACGTCAGATCGATGGCCCCCTCGGGATCGCTGCGGCGAAGAGCCTGGCGGGCCGCGGCCAGATAATGCACCGACGCACGGGCATCCCCCGCCTGCATGTAATGCTCGGCCACGATGGCCGACTCCGCGCCGCCGGAGCGTTCGAGCCATTCGGCCGCAAGGCGATGGCCGAGGATCCGATTGGCCTCCGTGAGGGTGGAATACGCCGCTTCGCGCAGGTACGCGTGGCGAAACCGGTACGACGCCGACGCGGCATCCTCGGTATCCACCCGAACGAGCACCTCGTGCTCCACGAGGAGCGTGAGCCAGTGGGCCATGCGTTCGCGATCGTCCGGGCTCTCGAGAAGCGCACGAACCTCGGCCTCGCGAAAGCTCTCCCCGAAGATGCTCGCCGCACGCAGGACCTGCCTCGCGTACGGTTCCAACAGATCGATCCGCGCGATGGTCATGGCCAGAACGGTCTCGGGCAGCGCCTCGCCATGCCCTTCCACCACGGCCCGAAGAAGCTCCTCGAGGTAGAAAGGATTGCCATCGGCGCGGGCCACGACCCGTTCGACGACGTCCTCGGAGTGCGCGTCGCCCAATGCGTGACGGGCCAGGTCGGCGGCGGCGCGCGGACGCAGGTTGGGCAGTCGAAACTCCTCGAGGCGTCGATTCGTCCAAAGTCGAGGAAACGCGTCGCGAACCTCCGGGCGGGCCACCCCGATGACCAAAAGCGGCGCCTCGGCCAAATACCCGAGGGCCGCATCGAAGAAGCGCAGCGACGCGCCATCCGCCCATTGGATATCGTCGAGGACGACGATCACCGGATGGCGCGCACACTCCGCGGAGAGCAGCGCGAGAAACCCTCGTCGGACGCGTTCCGCGCGCACGGAAGGATCGAGACGCCTCGGAACATGGCTGGCGGGCGCGGGTGCCCCTTCCTCGGTGGCCTCGCCGAACAACTCCTCGAGGAGCGCCCGAACTTCGGCCATCTGCGCTTCCCGAATGCACCCGACGAGACGCGCTTCGAGTTTTTCCGCGATGGCGGCGCGAGATGCCTGCCTTTGGCTTCCCGCCGCATGGCGCAACGCCTGCGCGAGCATCCACAGCGGTGCGTTTCCGCTGACTTGATCGGCACAGGCCGACCACACGTCGACGTCGGGGTGGCGCGCATGCACATCGGCGAGAAATTCGTAAATCAGCCGGGACTTGCCCATGCCCGCGGGGCCGGTCACCAAGACCGCGCCGGGGCGCCGGTCCTCGAGGCACCCATCGAGGATCGCCCGCAAATTGCCCAGCTCTCGATCGCGACCCACGAACCGCGATGGGCGTCCGAAAAGCTGACGGCCCATGGTCGGTTCGTCCCGCGTCTCGAGGAGGCGCCCGTCGGCGATCCGAAAGCGCGGCTCCAGCAGACGCGCGCTCGTGTCGTCGACGGCGATGGCACCGCTCGGCACATCGCCAAGCAGGCTCACGGCTCGGTCCACCACGGCCCCGATGGGCCATTCATCGCGCAGCTCCGCGCGGCCGGTTCCCACGACCCACGATGCGCGGGGAAGCTCGTCGCGCATGGCCAGCGCACAACGCGCGGCCAGCACGACCTGGTCGACCGCGCTGCGCGTTCGTGCCGCACCATGGCCTGGAGGAAGCGTCCGCTCCGCATCCTCCGGACCACCCGGCAAGAGCGCCATCATCGTTCCATCGGGCAGCCATTCCATGTTCGCACGGAACTGAGCACCGACGTGACGGAGCCTGGCGCGTCGATCCCCACCCCACTCGCTAGGCAACGTCCCCGACGTGGTGTCCTCCTTGCGGGGTGGATAGCCCGCGAGAACCACGCAGACGACGCCTTGTTCTCCGGGGGTGAGCACGGCGCCGAGGTCGACGGCGTCGATGGCGCGTTGCGAGACGACGCCGAGTTCCAATTCGCTGGCCATTGTCCTTAGCTCGGCGTCCACCTCGGAGGCACTTTGCGGCCGCTGGCCGGGATACTTCGCGAGCAAGCGATGGATCAGCGCCTCGAGCGCGGCCGGGAGCTCGGGACAGAGGCTGCGCAAGGGCGGTGGGTCCTCGACCAGGACCTTGAACATGAGGGCCAGCACGTCCTTCGCGGCGAACGCCGGGCGACCGGCCAGGACCTCGAAGAGGATGCACCCGAGCGCGAACAGATCGCTGCGCGCATCGATCGCCGGTTCCCCGCGGATCTGCTCCGGGGCCATGTAGCCCGGCGTACCGACGATTCCACCGGCCATGGTCATCGCGGACCGCGAAAGCGCCCGCGCCACGCCGAAATCGACGATTTTCACGCGCGCAGGATCTCCACCGAGGAGAAACAAGTTGCTCGGCTTCAGGTCTCGGTGGACGATCCCGAGCCCGTGCGCATGGCCCAAGGCCAAGGCGAGCGCCCGCGCCAGGGCGAGCGCGCCCGGCACATCCAGCGGCCCGCGGGCCAGGCGGCGCTGAAGATCCATCCCATCGAGCCACTCCATCGCGAGGTAGAGATCCCCCGCGGGCTCCTCTCCGTGGGCGATGTAGCGCACGATGTGCGGGTGGCGCAGCCCCTCGAGCAGGGATACTTCGCGGGCAAATCGTCCGCGATGCTCGGGCAGGTCATCGCGAAGCACCTTGATGGCCACGTAATCGCCCGTGCGCCGGTCGAGCGCGCGGTAAATGGCGCCCATCCCACCGGCTCCACGGAGGGCGTCGACTTCGAATCGATCGGCGAGGAGATGGCCGGGCCGCATGAAAGCAGAATACAATGGCCCTTTGCTCGATGGCCAAACATGCCCGTTTCACATCGAGGCTGGCGCGGTGGAGCGAATTCGGCCTTGGATGCCTCAGCAGGATGGGGCCCGGCGCCTCAACGGGAAACCGCTCGGGTGCCCGAGCTGCGGAGAAGGTCGTGAATGACCCGCACCAGATCGACGTGATTCGCCGGCTTGGCCAAGTGGCAATCGAACCCCGCGTCCAGGGCACGCTGCATGTCGCGCTCGTAGGCATACGCCGTGAGCGCAATCGCGGGGATTCTTCCCCCCTGCTCTTCGGGCAACTCTCGAATGCTTCGCAAAAACTGATACCCATCTTCGCGCGGCATACCGATGTCGCAAAGAATGATATCCGGCCCGAAGGAAGCCACGGCTCCACGCGCCTCCTCGGCCGATGCCGCACTCTGCACCGTCGCACCGCGCACGCGAAAGAGCACCTGCAAGAGCTCCCGCGCGTCGGCCTCGTCATCGACGACGAGCACACGAATTCCGTCGAGACTCTTACCGGGTTCGCGGCGCGCCGGTACCGGCGACGTTTCCGTGCCCTTCGGAGCGGTACTTTGCACCGAAACCGCGGCGCGTATCGGGATCTTCGCCGTAAAGGTGGCTCCCTTGCCGTACCCCTCGCTCTCGGCGAAGACCTGCCCGCCGTGCAGTTCCACGATGTATTTGACGATGGCGAGACCAAGGCCCACGCCCCCGACCCGCCGCGTGGTCCCCACGTCGGCCTGGCGAAACGGCTCGAAGACGTGCGGCAGGAACTCGGGATCGATGCCCCGTCCACCGTCCGCGACGGAAAAGAGCATCGAGGAGTCGTCGCGCCGGAGCGAAACGGAGACCGCACCGCCTGCGTGCGAGAACTTCACCGCGTTCGACAAGAAGTTCCAGGCCATCTGCTGAAGACGAACGGCATCGCCCACGAGCAATGCCGGCGCATCGGGGCTCGCCATCTCGAGGCGGACCTCGCGCGCATCGGCGGCCGGGCGCACGACCTCCATCGCATCACGAACGATGGCCGCGAGATCGACGGAGCCGAGCTCCAACCGCATTTTGCCGGTAACGATCCGCGACACGTCGAGCATATCGTCCACAATCGTGATTTGCGCTTTGGCATTGCGCAGAATCGTATCGAGCCCCTTCTCGGTGGCCGTGGGGTCATCCCCTGATTTCATGAGCTCCGCCCATCCGACGATGGCATTGAGCGGCGTCCGCAGTTCGTGGGAGATGGTGGCCAGGAAGTGGTCCTTCATCCGGCTGGCCTCGTGCATTTTTTCGAGCTCGAACCGCTCCTGTTGGGCCCGGAGCCGCTCTTGCTCGGCTTTGCGCCGCTCGGTCAAATCACGTATCACTTTGGCGTACCCGACGAGCGCGCCCGATTCGTCGTGCAGGGCCGTAATGATGACGTTGGCCCAGAAGCGCGAACCGTCTTTGCGCAGGCGCCACCCTTCATCTTCGAAGCGCCCATCGCGTGCAGCCATCTCGAGTTCCCATTCGCACTTGCCCGAGGCCACGTCTTCACTCGGGTAGAACTCGGAAAAGTGCTTCCCGATGATCTCCATGGCCGTGTAGCCCTCGAGGCGTTTGGCCCCGTCGTTCCACGTGGAGACGACGCCAGCGGGGTCGAGCATGAAGATGGCGAAGTCCTTGAGGCTCTCGATGAGCATACGAAACGTGACGGGAGACCTCACGCTCGTGATGGGCTCGTCGAGTGAGCGCGCGCGCTCCTGGAGGTCGCCGGGGTTCGAAAGCTCTTTCGTTTCGTCGCGGTCGTTCATCGTCACCTCGCGGGGCGTGACGAGCCATTGCGAGGTCCGCGTCGAGAAAGCAGGGTTCCGTTCGCTTCGCATTGGCTAGCCTCCCCTTGAGAGCTGGCCCCCCCACGAGCGAGTACGACAGAACCGCATCGCACCCGCTCCCGTTTGTCTCGTTTGCACGATTGTGAGGGTTCGCAGGTTTCGGACCATTCGACGATATCGTATCGAAGCGTCGATCATCGAACGATGTGCCCAACAAAGTTGTCACATAGGGCGCCGAGCACCGGCATCCGAACGCAAGTACTCACTGACGGTCGGCACACGACCTACGGGTCGTGTCGGGGCCGTGATGCGGACACGGGAAGTCCGGATCGCGCCATCAGGCCGCCATACGCGCCAGCGAGGAGACCAGCGCGATCAGTTCGTCGGGGTCCACCGGTTTTGGGACGTGCTCCATGAACCCAGCGCACAGTGCATCGTGGCGGTCTTCCACGCGCGTGTGGCCCGTGAGTGCAGCGGCGGGAACCGCACCGCCCAGGGACTTCGGGCGAGCGCGCACACGACGAATGAGATCCAAGCCATCTTCGCCCGGCATCCCGATGTCCGAAAGCAACACGTCGGGCACCTCGTGCTCGAACTTCTCCAGCGCGTCGGACACGCTGGCGGCCGTGGTAATGCGCGAACCACGGTCTTCGAGCAGCTCCTGAATGGCTTCACGGTTCTCGGCGTCGTCATCCACGACGAGAACGTGCACCCCTCGGAGTGGGAACGACGGATCCGTCGGCCGTTCGGCCGGCGATGAATCGGACGCGTCAGCGTATCGAAGCGCAGTCGCGCTCAGGAATCGCGTATCCACGGCCTACCCCCTTTTTCTTTGGATAGCGGCTTAGCAGCAGCTTCCGTGCAGGATCGTCGCCATCGCGATGATGGCCTATTCACCTATTCTGATGCGGCTCCGGCGCGTCGCGGTCGCGGTGGAAAGGGTCAAAAATGGCCATAGCTCAAGCACGAACGTGCACGCCGCGCTGAACCGTTGTGCGCGGAGTCGCAGGATGTCACAAAGCCCCTGGAGGCCCTGTCGGGGGCTCTCTTCCGAGCTGGTGGCGGGCGTGCTAAATCAATGCGATCGTGAGTCGTTCGTCGATGGCTTCATCTCGTGGTTTGGTCGCAGTCATCGCCGTCTTGACAGGGCCGCTTCTTCTCGCATGCAAATCCGTCCCGGATCTGGAGTTCGACAATGGTCGGGTCGACGGGCCCAGTAGCGATGCCTCGTTCGATCTGCCCGACGGTCGTAGTCCCGCGGATGCGACGGTGTACGACGAGGACGCCAGCTCCGGGCAGGACGCCGGCTCTCGGCAGGACGCCGGGCCTCGGCAGGACGCCGGCTCCGGGCAAGACGCCAGCGCCGAGGAAGACGCTGGCTCGAGCGAGGACGCCGGTTCCGTCGAGGAAGATGCGGGAGCGTGCGGCAAGGAAGGCGGCCCGTCGTGCTACTGCGGCTCTCGGGTTTGCGTCGGGAGCGGGTGCCCCCAGTACTGCAACCTATGCGCGGCCGAGTGCGAGAACGTTTGCTGCATCCGCGTAAAGCCCAATGGCGTGCCCCAGGCCAAGTGCACGAAGACCGTCGATAAGTGCAAGTGGTGAGCAAGCACGTGGCGAGCGATTGACATCGAGAGAGCGTCGCATGGATCGCAATGCCAAATTCCTCTACCACCAGATCCACCCGGTGAAGCTTCTGACCGACTTCGCAACGTCGTTCCTGTCTTCCTGGCTGCTGTGGGAGGGACGGTGGCAGGTCGCGCTGGTCGTCGCATTCGCACCCTCCATCGTCGTGACGGCGTGGCTGCTATTTCGATGTGATCTCGAGCCGTACCGACGCACCCCCATGGGGCGGTATGTGTCTCGGCACATGACCCGCGGCGCGGTTCACACCCGCATCGCAGGGCAGATCGTGATGTGGATTGGGGCCATCGTTCATCAAGCGTGGCTATTGCCCCTAGGCTTTTGCATCTTGATCTTTGGCTGGCTGCGAGGCTTGTGGCACCCGCCGCGCACGCGATCGACGAAGCCGTCTTGACCGACGGACACCTCGCCCGTCATGGCGCATTGCACGATAGCGGTACCGGCCTGTTTGAGCCGGACCATGCGAAGCTGTAAGCACGCACTTACGCAAGGGCCGCAAACATCCCAACAGGGCTCATTTTCAGCCGTGCGGCGTGCGGTGACGCCCCGCCGTAGCATTCTCGCGAAGTGCCCTAATGCGATAGTGCGCCGATAGGCTGCATATTTTGCGCATGGCATATCCTATGCGATTCGTCGCAAACGACAGACTCGACCCTCGTGAGGTCGGCTCCGTTCGATTCCTTACCCAGGAGGACGAAATGAATCTTGTGCAAACAAGGCTCGGCCTGCGGCCGTTCGCGGTCTCGACCGCGCTCGTCGTTGGAGGGCTCGCGGTTACGAGCTGTATGTCGACCACGTCGTCGAATTCCGGATCCGATGGCGATACCCAGGGATGCCCCGAATTTCAAACGAGCGGTGCCACCATCGATGCGAATATCAAAGTCGATGCGAAGGTGCACGCGTTCATGCAGGCGTCTGCGAGCTTACGCAGCATTACCGACAAGGTGAAGGTGGACGTCAAGAACGCGTGCGTCAAAGTCGCAACGGATCTCGGTGCACAGGATACTTGGTCGACCATCGGCGACAAAGACGAGTCCATTGCCAATGAGAATCGGACAGGAGCCTGCGACGCGGCTCGCGCACGCATCGTTGCCATCATGGAGAGCGATGCGGGCAAGCGTGCGAATTTCGCCCTGGTGGTCTCGCGGGGAAAGTGCCAGGCCGACTTTCAGGCACAAGTCGATTGCGAGGCCGGGTGTACGGCGAAAACGAAATGCGATTCAGGGAAGGTCGAGGAGCGCTGTCAACCCGGCCAGCTGAGCGTGCAGTGCTCGGAAAAGTGCAAAGCGCAATCCTATTGCGAAGGCCGCGTCGACGTCGAAGCCAACTGCGAGGGCAAATGCGAAGCCGAATGCCGCGGTAGCTGCCAAGGAACGTGCACCGACGCGAATGGCCAGATCAGCGAAAACAACGCCAATTGCAATGGCAAGTGCAGCGGAATGTGCACGGGCAAATGCACCGGGCGCTGTCAGGTGGAGGCCTCGGCAGGGATCGAGTGCGGCGCGAGCGTCAAGTGCAAGGGCTCGTGCACGTCGACGTATACGGACCCCGTCTGCGAGACGACCTTCACGCCGCCCAAGTGCGAGATCGACCAAGCCTGCTTCGCAAGCTGTCGGACCAGCACGGCGGCCAAGGCCAAATGCGATGCCCCGACGGTCAAACTCGCGTGCGACACCCAAACGTCGTCCGACGTGCAAAAGCTCGTCGCGACGATCAATGCGAACCTGGGTCCCCTCTTCGCGACGGCCGAGGAGCACGGAGAAAGCGTCGTCCAAATCGGCAAGGATCTCGTCGCGAGCGGCTCCGCGGTGCTGCATGCATCCGGCGATCTCGACGTGAAATCACTTGCATGCGCAACGGCTGCGGCCCAAGCGGCCGAGCACTCTGCAGGGACGCTGCAAGTGGCTGCCAATGCCGGCGCGGAGGTAACGGAGTCGTGCAGCACGCACGCCAAGTAAAGGCGAACGCGATGCTCAGGGCGTGCGCGGTGACCGTCACGATGGTCATCGCGCATCTCCTTCCGGCAAGCGTTCACGCGGACGAGCCCGCGAAAGATCGGGCCGAGCCGAACGAGCCGCAGCCGAAACGCGAGATCGTATGGGCGAACACCGAGCTGGGAGTCCAGAGCCTCCACCTGCGCACGTTCGAGGCGAACCCCGACGCGGTCACGTGGGGCGTCCTGCCCGGCTCCGCCGCGGGTCCCACGATCGGGCTCGGTGCGGGCGTGCGCATCGTCTTCGCGACCATCGGGGTGCGTGGCCGGTTCAGCAACTTCTACGCGGATGCACCGGACCGCCGCGGTGGCTTCCAACTCTGGACCCTCGATGCCGAGTTGGGCTTCCGCGCGCCGCTCGGACGATTCGAGCCCTACATCACCCTGGCCGGCGGATATGCCACGTTCGGAGGGCTCTCGACGGCCATCTCGGGCCTCGAGCGAGGGCTCGATGTCAACGGTGTCAACACACGCCTAGCGCTCGGGCTCGACTACTATGCGACCAAGAACGTGTCCTTCGGCGCATCGCTGGGAGGTGACCTTCTGTTCATCACACGACACGGTGTATCCGCACGCGATCTGGCGACACCGCAGGAGGTGAATACGTTGAATCAAGCCAAGGCCCGCGTCCTCGAGGCCAGCGGGTCGAGCGTCGGCGCGGCCTGGTCCGCCACGGCCGGTGTGGGCATTCACTTCTGAGGCGCAGGCACGGCGCCCAGGGACTGGCCGAACCACTTTTCGCGGAGGCGCTCGTACGTGCCATCGGCGCGCGCCTGCGCGATCACCTCGTTGATCGCGGCGAGCAGCTTGCCATTTCCCTTTTTGACGGCGAAGCCAATCTTCTCACCGGATTCCAATTGCGCCGCCACTTGGAAGTTGGCGTGCGCCGCCTCCTTCATCCAATTTTGGACGGCGGGTTGGTCCTCGATAATCGCATCCACGCGACCGCTACGAAGCGCCTGGAGCACGGCCTCCGTGCTCTCGAACGAGATGGGTTGGAACCCTTTGCTCTTGATGAAATCTTCGCCAATCGTATTGGCTTGTGCGCCTATCGGCTTTCCCGATGCCTTGAGGGTCCCGAGGTCCGTGATGCCGGATCCGCGTTTCACGAGGAGCACTTGATGCGCGTCGAAGTACGGCTCGGAGAAATCGACGTTCTTGCGGCGTTCTTCGGTGATGGTCAGGCTTGCGGCCACGACATCGCACTGACCGGAGTCGAGAAGCGTTCCTGCCTTCAAATTTTCGAACGACGTGTCGACGAACGCCTGTTTGACGCCCAGCTTTTTTGCGACCAGATCGATCATGTCGACGTCGAACCCCACGATCGTCCGATCGCGTTCGAACTCGAACGGCGCGTGCGGAAGGTTCGTGCACGTCATGAGGGTGCCGGATTTGACCAGCCGAACATCGGCTGCGTTCTTGCGGCAACCTACGGCGCACACCGATAGGAGCGCGGCGATGCCGAACGTGAAACACTTTTTGAGGGTCGACAAGACGAGACTCTCCTTGAACGTATCGGATGAAACAGCGAGCGTTTAGCTCATGTTTCGCCAGCGTCAATCTTGGATATCCATCTAGCCCAAGAAGATTCGCACTGTGATCCTTTGGTTCCCTCGTCCTGCGGCCCTACTCACGTGTTCCAACGCAACCGCGCGCCGTGCGATGGACACCGCTTCGAGTGCTCCTTCAGATTTCTTTCGAACAGCGTGCCCATCCACGCGATTGGGGCGTGAACCTCGCCCTGTCCGGACGGAATTTCGACGCCAGAAAAGTACATCACGGATGCGGCGCCGACTCGCCCTCGTTCGGGACGAGGATGCGATCGTTCAATTGCTCCTCGTCGACGTACCTTCTCAGCGCGTCCTTCGTCAAAGGACAATGGTTGATCGCGTCCATGTGCACGGCCACGATTTTCGATGAAGGGAGCAATCGTGCGGCTTCCTTCAGCTCCGCGGCGGTCAGCGTCATGGTGATCCCCGGCCTCAACAACGGGTTCTCTTTGGTGAATTGACACTCCCCCGTATTGGCCACGATCCTTTTCGGTTGCGTGGCGCGCAGGCTGCTCTTCAATGAATCGTCGAGGATGGCGTCGCCGGTGAAGAAGACGTCGTCGTTCCTGGTTTGCAGGAAATAGGAAGATGACTCCCCAAAGGGTGGCGCTCCGGTCGCCCCTTGGTGGTGGCTTGCGCGGAATCGAGAAACGGTGAGGCCCTCCCAGTGAACCACATCGCGGACGACCTTCAGGTTCGTGAAGCCCTTTTCTCGAAGGTGAGCTTCATCGTACGGCTGGCAGAAGATCAAGATGTCCTTCGGCAAGGTCCTTTCGGCTTCCATATCGAAATGATCGGAATGGTAGTGCGTGAGCAGCACCGCGCTGACCCCTTTCATCAATTCGCTCTTTTCGATGGGCAACTTGATTCTTGGATTCTTGAGATCGTTCGAATAGTCGATCGGCGGCTCCGCGCCTTCATCGGCCAAGATCGGGTCGACGAGGATCTTCATGCTACGCGCCGCATTCGTGTACGTGACCAGCACGGTCGCACTTCGAATGAGCCGTACATCCATGGCCCCGTCCGCATCGTTCTTTGCGGGAGATTCGGCGGGCACGCAGCCCGACAGCACGAGCGCCCCAACGAGGCTTGCAACATAGGTTCGCAAATCCGTCATGAGGGCCAACGTACGGCGCGATCGGCGTGTCAGACAGGACAACGTGCCCTCGTTTTCTGCCACCACCCCCTGGCGAGAGGATCCAAGTCGTAGATTGCAATGCGCTCGAGGCAGGATAGAAATCACGAAGGAGGTGGCGCGATGACCTCGGGGTTTCTGGACAGAGACGGCGTGCGATTGTGGTACGAGGAGCTCGGCCGGCCCGAAGGAACGCCGGTGCTGCTGGTCATGGGCGGTGGCGGCTCGGTGGTCTGGTGGCCACCCGAACTGATCCAGGGGCTCGTCGGCGCGGGGTGCCGCGTCATTCAGTTCGACAATCGGGACGTCGGACTGTCCACCCATGTCGATCCCGCCACGGCCACGTACGGGATCGATGCGATGGCCGGCGATGCGATGGCCGTTCTCGACGCGGTCGGAATCGATGCCGCGCACCTCGTCGGTGTGTCGATGGGCGCGATGGTCTGCCTGGCGGCGGCCTTGTTGCACCCCCATCGTGTGCGCTCCCTAGCCCTCATCAGCAGCACGCCCGGGCCGGACGCACGCCTTCCCAAGGGAGACGGCTCCGTCTTCGACTGCTTCGACCAGCCGGCCAAGAACGCGGAGGCGATCGCCGAGCAAACCGTCGCGTTCTGCCGCGCCATCGCCGGCAGTCGTTTCGCGTTCGACGCGCCGTACTACCGCGCCGTCGTCGCCGCCGATCACGCCCGGGGCACGAACCTCTCCGCCAGCTACGTGCCCTCGGCATCGTCACGCATCGACGATCTGGCTCGGATCCAGGCGCCGACCCTGGTCGTGCACGGCACCGAGGATCCCATCTACCCCTACGGCCACGCCGAAGTTCTCGCGAAGGGCATCCCGAAGGCGACGCTGGTCCGCTGGGATGGCGTCGGTCACGAACTGCCTCCCCCACTCCTCGCCGACTTGCTCCGACGGCTCACGGAGCACATCACCGGTGCGCGGTGATGAGCCACGCCCGCGCGTCGAACCACACGCCATCGCCGCGCTCGTGCGCAGTCATCAAGGCGCGCAGCCGCTCGAGGGCGCGCGGCCGCTCGTCGTCGGCCTCGGCAAGAAGGTCCGTGGTCATGTACAGGTCGAGCACCGCATCGTAGGCGCTGGCGGCATCCGGCCCGTAGCAAACGGGCTCGCGCAAATCGGTCCGGCGGATCGTGCCGAAGCCCGCCGCGCCGAGGATGCCGTCCAGCGTGGCCGGGTCGGCGAGTGAGAACGCGGCGCCACTGGCCCCGGTACGCACCTCCCGCCCCGGTGCGAGAGCCTGACGGAAAGCGCCGGTCCACTCTTGGAGGTCACTGTCCTGCCATACCAGCATCACCAGGCGCGCCCCGGGCCGCAGCGCCCGCGCGATGTTGGTGAAGGCCCGCACCGGCTCGGCGAAGAACATCGTGCCGAAGCGGCTTATGCCCACATCGAAATGGCTGTCGGCAAACGGATACTGCTGCGCGTCGCCCAGCTCGAACGTGACGTTGTCGAGCCCCTCCGCGACGGCCCGCTCCCGGGCGGTCTTCAGCATCCGCTCGGAGACGTCGACGCCCAGCGCATGGCCGCCCACCGCCGCACGGGCCGCATCCCGCGTGGACTGTCCGCCCCCGCAGCCGATGTCCAATACGCGATGCCCAGGCCCGATGTTGGCAGCCGCCCGGAAATGCTCGGTGTACCGACGGAGCTCCGCGTCGTAATCGAACATGATCGAGAACGCTATCGGGCCCACATCGACCCGTCCAGCGCAACGGCTCGAATCAGTTTCGCATCCGAGCCAGGATCTTCCGCGTGGTCTCCAGCGCATGGTCGATTTCGTCCTCGGTCACGCGTTCGGAAACGCTCCACCGTGTGGCGCCTTCGGCGCGCGCCAGCGTGTCGGGATAGGCCGCCCGGACCACGGGTGACATCTCGCTATGCCGCGCCTGGCACGCAGCTGTATGGCTAATGCAAATCTTCTCGAGGCTGAGAGCCGATACCAACGACTTTCCGAACCGGCCCGGAAACGAGACATTCACGATGGGCCCGAGTCTCGCGCCTTCGTCACCATTCAGCAGCAGCGTCGGTTCGATTGCGCGCAAACCCTGCAACAGGCGATTCGCCAATTGCCGCGCCGTCTCCAGGGCTTGCTCGCGGAGCGGAGCGCGTTTCGCACATGCGGCCCCAAGGCCAACCGCGGTCATCCATGGTGGGCTGTCCCCTTCGAGCTGCAATCCGTCCGCGAGCGCGGCGTAGTGGACATCGCTGGGCACGCGCAGCACACCGACGCTCATGGGCGCTCCCAGCTTGGAACCCGAAAGCGCGTAGAACGTTCGCGCATCGTTCAACCCCTCCAACGAGACCCACGGTGCCGCTTGCACGGCGTCGATGACACGCACGGCATGGGGCGCGACCGACGCAAGATCGAGCACCGTCCCCATTTCGTGATTGCATATCGAGAGCGCCACGAGATCGGCCGCGCGCAGGGTCATCAAATCTTCTTCGCTGGGCACGCCCGCGGGCAACTTCAGCCAATGGACGGCGCGCCCCGAACGCGTCGCCTGCTCCACGAGAACCTGCACCGACGGATGCTCCAAACGACTCGACACGATGGAGGCATTGGCGGGCGCGCGCTCCAGCGCCAGCTCGAGCGCGCGACGCAGGGCGTCCCGCCCATTGGCCGCGAACACGATCTCGTGGGCCAGCGTGCCTACGTATTCCGCGACCTCCTGTCGGGCCTGGTCGAGCGCATACCGAGCGCGGGCCCCGATGCCGTGGAGCGAACCAGGCTGCCCCCAAAAGGACTCCGCGGCCGAGCGCATCGCATCCAGGGCTTCCGTCACGGGCGGGACGAGTGAAGCGTGGTCGAGATACACGTACATCGAATGCGACAGTAGCACGTCGAAAGGTTAGGCTGCGCGCACGATGCCGCCGAACACAAAGGACACTCCCCATTCCGCCGAGGATCTCGCGCGGGCTCTCGCCGTGCGGCCCAATGATTCCGAGACGCTCGCGCTGGCCGATGCATGGATCGCGGCCGCCAAAGACCCACTGGAGCTCGTCCCACTCCACACGGAAACCACCTTTGCCATGGTCGCCCTGCGTGCGCGCGTGTTGGCGACGCGGGGAAAGGTCACGGAAGCCATCGAGTTGCTCTTGCAAGTGGTTGCGACCAGGCCCGACGTCTCGTACCTCCCGTGGGCCACTGCATGGGCGCGGCAATCGGGAGAGCAGGTCGATCCTACGTCGGCGGCTGGCGCGGTCGTCACCGCCATGGCGCGTCTCGACGAGTACGCGCGCGTGCTGCTTCCGTTTTTCGTCGAGCTCGTCGAAGCACTCCGCGCGCACCATCCGCGCTCGCCCGCGCTGGCCGCAACCCTCGTTCGGCTTCTGCGCCAGTCCGGCGACGAGCGAGCACTCGTCGTTGCGCGTGAGGCCTACGCGCAGATGCGCACCCCCGAGCTCGCGGTCATCGTGGCCACCACCTTGCGCGCCCACGGGGAGCACGACGAAGCCATCGCGATGTTCGAGGAAGCGCTGCAACTCGATCCAAAGCTGGTTCCGGCTTGGTTGGATATCGGGGATATTCTTCTCGATACCGGACGATTCGAGGATGCGGCCAATGCCTACGAGCGCGCGCTGGTCCTGGATCCCGACTCCACGTGGGCGAAGGCCTCCCTTTTGTGTGCAAAGCTGGAAATAACGGGAGATCGGGCCTATTTGCACGAGCTTCACGACTTGGCCGAGTCGCACCCCGACGACGCACGCGCGCAGTCCTTGCTCGATGCGGCGACCCCTTGGGTCGGTTATCTCCCAACGCCCGAGGAATCGAGCATTCACGCGATCGTTGGGCTTCTGGAGCATATCGAATCGGGCAAGCCCGTACCGCCTTCGCCCCGGTGGACCTTTCACGTGAGCGCACTCGAGGCCCCCAGCGTGAGGCTCGTGGCCGCGCAATTCCTCTCCGTGGTGCGCCCGGACGCGCGCATCGTCTTCGACGTGGAACAGGTCCCAAAACCCGACCCGCGTGTACCTTTCGCGCCAGTCGATTGGCTCGTCTGGCGCTACGAAGGGACCGAGCCGCACCCCAACCTTCCCCCACCCGATCGCGAAAAGATGGCAGGCGTCGTCAACTTGGCATCGCAACCCTTTTCAGCCGCGGCGTGGCTTCGCTCGGCTCGTGCCGCCGCCAAGGGCTTTCGCCCAGAGGAGGCACCGTTGCTTCTCGCACAGATGGTGCATCCTCCGTTATCGGAGCAACAATTGCCTCCCTGGCGCTGGATTCCACGATTGCAATTGGCATGCGCCTATGTGCTCGCGGCCATCGACGAAGGATGGAACGGCTCTTGGCGCAAGCGAGCGCTTCTTTCGTTGGTGCACGGTCCCATGGATTGGACGGCAATGACCGGCATCGTGGCATTGACGGAGATTGCACGCGCCGAGCCGGAACATCGGGAGGAGATACGCGCGATTTTGTGGGAGATCCTAAAGACACGCAAACCTTCGGCCGGCTACTGGTGCCTCCATGCACCATTGGCGACATGCCTCCGTCGCATTCCGGGCGAAACGACGGAGGGGCGTTCGCGCCTGCGGGAACTGTCGCTCTCATTGTGAAAACCTTTCCCAACGAAGGATGCGTCTGGCAGGCTTTGCGCTACTGAATGGGCGACATGTCTTGGGGATTGGGAACGAGGTCCGGACGGGTCGCGGTGGGACACCCGGTCGACGTCGCGAGCGGAGCATTCTTCGATAGCGTGGAGGACATCGCGCTTCCTGGCGCCGTACCCCTGGTGTTGGGACGAACCTACAATACAGATTTTTTAGCGAGCGAAGCCGGACCGTTGATGGCGGCCGCCGAGGACGCGCGCTTGCTTCCTTTTGGGCCGGGATGGCGAGCCGATTGGCAAAGCGAGTTGCATCGCACGCTGGATGGCTTCAAATACGCGCGCAACGACGGAGCCGTATTTTCGTTCGTGGAACGGCGAGACGTGCGGTTCGAGCAGAACGGGCGGCTCCTGTCGCCGGCCGACGGATTGGAGCTGCGGCGAATCGATGAGGAGCGTGTTCGTATCATTGGATACGGACAAGAGCGTGCGCCGTACGCACTGGTATTTCGAAAGGGCACCGGAAACAGATATCATCTGATGTCCATCGAGCGTACCTCGGCCGCGCGTCTCGATTTCGTCTATGACGCAGCAGGCCGCGTCACCAGTATGATTCAGTGCCGGGAGCAGCGCGAACTCCTGCTTCAATACGACGCCTGGGGCCATGTCGTGCGAGCGGACTTGCGCTTTCCCGATCGCTCGACGCGCTTCGCGGCCGGTTACGTCTACGACCGCGCGGGGCGGCTGGTTGAGGTCCACGATTTCGACGGCCCCGTCGCCTCGTACGAATACGACGAGCAAGGGCGCATCGTTCGCGAGACGAAACGAGGGGGCTCGATCTATACGGTCCGCTATCGAAGAGACGGCCGTTGTTATTACGTGAGCGGGACGGACCGCTATCAGGAACGGACCCTCCAATTCGATTTGGCCCGACGAGCCACCGCGGTCTACGACAGCCATGGCGCCCGTACGATCTACGAATGGAACCAGAGCGGCCAGGTGCTCCAGGAAACATCGCCGCTCGGAAACTGCAAGCGCTTCGAATATGACGACTTCGGGCGACCGATAGCCGAGACCTCCGCCAGCGGCATCATGATCAGGACCGAATACGACGAAATCGGACGCGTGGCCGCATGTCGCTTCCCGGGTGGACGCTCCGAGACTTATGCCTACGACGCCGAGCATCGCCTGGTCTCGATTGTCGACTCCAGCGGTCTTCGCGTATCGCTCTCGTATGACAACGAGCACAATTTGACCGAAGTGCTCACGGGAAGCTCCAAGCCGTGGCGATATGCGTACAACGAGTACGCCGAGCTCACACAGGTCGAAGACGGGCTCGGAATACGAGAAACCATCGGCTACGACATTTACGGAAACATCACATTCGCAACAACCGGCGCTGGCGCAGTTTGGCAATATCAGTACAACGCCCTGGGCCAGATCATCGCGACGACGAATCCACTGGGTGGCACGACGACAACCGAATACGACGTATCCGGACGTCCGATCCGGAATATCGGGTTCGATGGACGGGTGTGGGAGAGCTATTTCAATCCGCACGAAAACACCGTTCGCAAGGTCCGCCCCGACGGGTCCGTGACCATGTTCCAGCTGAATTCTTGTGGTCAAATCACCGACGTTCAACTGCCCGATGGCCGTCACCTTCAGGTGTTCTGGGGGCGCGAGCCGGGGGAGCTCGTTGCCTTGCGAAATTCCCGCGGTGACGACTACACGGTTCGGTACGACATGGATGGCCGCCTCGTCGAGCGGTGCACGTTCGACGGTCGACGCATTCTGATCGAATGGAAAGCGGAGCTCATGAAGGCGTTCACGGACGCCAAGGGCCAGCGGTTCGAGTTCGAGCACGACGCCGCGGGGCGAGTGGTGAAGCGAACATGTCCGGACGGTGAAACGGAATATGTGTACACCGCACGCGGTGAGCTGGCAGAGATCAATGGGCCCGACGGGGTGGTCAAGCTCGGTTACGACGAACGCGGCCTATGCGTCACGGAAGACCAGGACGGGATTGGCCTGGTGCGCGAGTTCGACGACCTGGGAAGGTTGCTGAAGCTCGAGGCTGCAGGCGACGAGACCCGCTACGAATGGTCGTCGAACAACGACTTGATGACGTTGTCCCGCGGCGCTCTTCAGGTGACCTTTCAACGGGACGCGATGGGCAACGAGCTCTCACGGACCCTCCCGGGTGCGGGCGTCTTTGCCCAGACCTATGATCGCGTGGGCAGGTTGCTCTCGCAAACGTTCACCCCCAGTCAGCGGTCCTCACAGGCTGGTGTGTTCTCGCGGAGCTATTCCTATGAGGCTCGCGGGAAGATCGCCGGCATCGACGATTCACTGCGCGGGCAAACGGCCTTCCTGTACGATCCCAATGGAAGCTTGCTCGCGGCGCTTCGTCAAAATGGCATTTCGGACTTCTACGAGGTTGATGGCGAGGGTAATCGTTACAATCAGGCGCACGGCTCTCGCGGCGACGAAGTGCTGGCGGCACTTCGGACGGGAGCAAGGCTGCCGCAGGCCGCGGCCCACGGCGGCGCCACACTCGCCACAACCACGTACGACCAGAATGGACGGCTGGTGTGCGTCGAGGCGATCGGTCACAAGCTCGAATACGAATACGACGCCAACGGCTGCGTCATCAGCAAAACGGAGACCGACGCCAACGGCGTACGAACGCTTCGCCTCGCCTGGAATGCGCGTGGCCAGCTGGTAGAGGCGACGCCGCCCGACGGGAGAACCTGGCGTTACCGATATGACGGGTGCGGCAGGCGCATCGAGAAGCGCACGCCCGAAGGGCGAGTCTGGCGTTACGTATGGAACTGCAGCCAGGTCGTGCAGGTGCTCTGCGATGACGAGGTGGTGGAGCGATGTGCCTATGATCCCTCGGGCGGCCCAGCGATCGTGCGTGACGACGGTGAGGTCCATTACCTTCTCCCCGACCAGATCTGCGGGACGAGCGAGATGGTTAACGCGAAGGGCGAGCTCGAATGGGCGGCCTCCAAGGGAACTTGGGGCGAAGGTTTTCGCTCGGGCCCCGGTGGTACCCCTTTCTTCGGACAAGTCCTGGATGAGGAAACGGGGCTTCATTACAACGTCTTTCGTTACTACGATCCCGACATCGGACGGTACATCTCGCCGGATCCTGCCGATATTGCGGGTGGTTGGAACGTGTACGCGGCGATTCGGTCTCCGATCGACGAGTACGACGAGCTTGGACTGGCCCCTCGCCAACCCTCGGGCCGATACTCGGGGCCGTACTATCAAAACAAGCGTGGATCCCGCCACTACGAGCCGGATGATCCCAGCAAGTCCGACCTCAATGCAACTCGAAGTAGAAGCGGGAAGGGTTATACGTTCAGGACCGATCAGCAAATTGAAAATAACGAACGCGGACTCTACGCGAGTACGACCGCGGAAGGTGGGGTGACGGCGACGAGGGTGACCGGTTTCAACGACGAAAAACGCGAGATGGCTTTCTTCAATGGGGATTGGCGAGAAGGAGGGAGCCGTCACGACCCAGATAAATTCGGTCAAATTGGCAACGATCACTGGTCACATTCGGAAATGTGGGCGTTTACGCACTTGATCGACCATGCAGATCCTAACAAAGGGAATCGAAGTAAACCCATTCGGATAACAATCTGCCGGCCACCGTGCGGCAAGAATGTGCGGGGATGCTCTACCGTTGTCGCCGGCCTCGCACAGGAGCTCGCCGACAAGGCAAAGCGAACGGTCATCCTCGTACATCCCCCCGGAAGGAAGAGGACAGCGTATCCGCCATGCGCTGGTGAGAGCTAATTCCGAATTGACTTGAGGAACAGGAGCTCCTCGCCAAGCCACATCGCCTGCACGCCGTCGTCGATCGCGGTGTAGCGATCTTGAAGACTTGACGGCTCGAAATCCGACGCGGGGGCGAGTGAATATCCCCAACGTGCCCAAACAGCTCGTTCCCTCGCATCGACGAGCATCATCGCGGGCCACGTCTGGACGACGAGTTGCTTTCCCAAAGATGGATGCGCGTAAATTGCGTGGACGGGACCATCGGGCAGTGCCCAAGATTCGCTTGCCTCGCCATCCAGCGCGGATTCCACGAGATTCGGACCTATGCCGCTGGTGTAGAGGGTCCGACCATCCACGGAAAAGGCGATACCGGAAGGGTCGACTTCGATATCCGGCGCCGGACTTCCGAATCGTCGAAGGATCTTACCCTCCGGGAACGCCAAGAGGAGTGCCTGCGTGTCGCTCGAGGCGACGGCGACGAGGGTGCGGTCTTGTTCCTTTCGCTCGCAGAGTGCCGTAAATGAGAAACCGGGGGTCGTCGAAGCCAGCCTGATGTTGGACGCCTCGGGCATCTTCGTATCGAAGAGGCTCATGATGTTCGTGTTCGCGCAAGCGAGAAGCCAGCGGTCCGCGACGACGACGTGGTTGAAGAAGCTCCAGTCCGATAGCTTCTGTCGGCTCTCCGCCTGGACCTCGCCGTCCGGCGAGAGCGGAAACCGAACGAGACCGCGATCCGCGGTGGTGAGGTAGAGCGCTTGGTCGATGATGACGGCTGGCGCATCGACGGAGGGCTCCTTCGACTTGTAAAACAGCCTGCATTCGCCCGTTTGCAAGTCGAAGCGGAAGACCGAAGCCGTGCTAGGCGGCTTGATCTTGTCGAGGCTCCACGAGTTGCGATCGCGCGTAATCAAGGCCGTGGCCCCATCGGACGCGATCCAGAGCCGAAAGTTGCCATCCGGCGGAATCTTGGAAGCATCGAACCGTCGCGAGCACGTCGCTGTGGCGATCTCCCACTCGCGCAGGACCCCGTCATCGTGGAGCACCAATACGTGCTTGCCATCCGGCATGGTCTGCATGACGAGGACGTTGTCGGTCGGTTCCGTGGAGCGTGCTGGCGGTGCTCCCTCATCGATATCCCAAACGCGCCCGACGCCGTCGTTGCCGGTGCTCACCACGGTATCGTTCGTGAGAAATGCGACTCCCAACGCAGCGCCTCGGTGCGCGCGCTCCGCCCAGACGCACTCGAGCGATTGCGCTTTCCAAATGCGCACGTAGCCGTCGTCCGCGGCCGTCGCGAAGCGATTGCCGTCGGGGGAGAGCGCCAAATCGTTGACGGGTTTCGAATGCCCCTCGAGCGTCTTTAGGTGCGCACCCGTCTCGAGATCGAAGACCTCGACCACCGGCTTTCCGTTGTCGACCGCGAAGAGGCCACGCTTCCCATCGGCGAGAACGAGCGCTTCCCGGTCGGAGTCTTCCAGCCGCGTATTGGAAAACTTGAGTAGAACCGTCCGCGCCAGCGAGCCATCCCCTACCGTGTAGACCTTGAGGCGTTCTCCGACTCGCACCACGCACTCCCGCCCATTCGGGGTAAGCGCCGGTGTGTAGTAACCCTCCCCGTCGCCCGCCGCCCACTCGGGCTTCGCCGCCGTCCCGTCGACAGCCCACAATCGCAACGCTTCGTCCCCGCCCAAGACGTGTTGCCCGTCGGGGGAAAGAGCAAAATCTTGCGTATCGCCGCGGCCACCGAGCGTCCGAACTTGCTTGCCCGTATCCATGTCATGGATGCGTACGACCGAATCGTTGAGCCCGCGACCGCTAATCAGCTGGCGACCGTCGGGGTGGATTGCAAGCCTTCGAATCTCCTCTGGATGCTTCGTCTTGAATTTCTTGCGCAGGGTCCCCTTCACGGCGTCGTAGATGGCCACGCGATTCCCGTCGGCCACGGCAACGGTGCAGCCGTCCGGGCCCACGGCGACGGCCTCTTTGCAATGCTTGGAAAGGATTGTACGAGGTTGGCGAGGCCCGGTGCCCGCAGGGCGATTGAGCAAACGAAAATACGGTTTGTCGAATCCCACTTCCGAGAGCCACCGCTCGGCGGCGAGCGTGACCGGATGCTCGTCGGCTTGCGCCAGCGCCTTCTGCAACAAGGCAGCGTCACCCCCTGGCCCCACCTCGGCGCCTATCGATTTTAGAAATCGCGTCCAAGTTTTCAACTCAGGATTGGTCTCGGAGCTCGCGATATAATTCCGAATCGTCTCCTCGCGCTTGCGCCGCTGGGTGGCGGTTGGATTCAGCGCGCCCAATTTCCCAAGTTCCCCCATGAGAGCCGCGAACAGGTCATCGATAGATGTAGAAACCGTCATCACATGCACCTAAAGCAAAATGCCTTACCTTGCTCCTTGCCCATCCGCCGCCCTTTCTTCAAGGCCGCGACGAGCTTCTTCAACCCCTTCGCGATATCGCTCCACGATGGCATGGGAAATCCGCCCACGAGCACGTTGGGCACCCCGAGCATCACGACACCAATGCAGGGCGGCGCGCCTGGGTCCTTCCCCATGAGTGCCCCCATCGCCATTTGCACCAGGCTCATGGCCGTGTCCGCACCCATCATCGCCGCGCCAAGCGCAGCCCCCGCGGCTTCCGCCGCGGCCGATTGGGCCTCCGCCGCCGACGCCGCGCCATCCGCAGCGGCATCGGCCGCGTCATCGGCACTCACCGCTTGCCCCACCGAGCCCGCGAGGCCCATGCCCATGGCCACGAACGGGGCCGCTTTCTGCGCGACGCTCATCGCCTTCTTCAATTTCGACATGGCCGCTGCAGCCGCGGGGGGCGGCGCCGGCATGCACTGGCGCGTCAGATCGAGCATGCGCGCGGCGCGCGAGCCGCCGATGAAGACTTTGCTCGAGCCCGTGAAAATCTCGAACACCGGGGCGACGGATCCGCACGTTGGCCCAAGCCCGTAATCGCCCGAGCGAGCCGCAGGCAGCCCGCCGATGAGCACCGTGGGGCACGCGGTGAGGATCGCTCCGAGCGCGGGAAGAGGAACCGGCATCGCGGGCGGATGAGTATGGGTGTGCGGGATCCCCAGGACCGGCATGCCCATGACTGCAGCGGGAAACGATGGAAGAATCTTCGCAAGCGGATCGGTCAGCCTTGCGAACGCGTTGTCCAGAAAGGCCGTTGGCGCCTGAGCGAGTCCCATGACGCCGTTGACCACCGCCGAAGCCTTGTCGAGCGTGCTCGCGTTCGGGTTGCTCAGACTTTGAAAGGGCTGTGCGCTCTGATTGACGATGTCGGCGACCGCGTTGGTCACGGCATTTCCGGACTCCGCCTGCATGAGCGGCGGCGGCGGTTGCCACTGCGGCGGTCCTGCTTGTCCTTCACCATTTCCGGGCTGAGTCATTGGCGTTCCTTTCTACCACCGTCACCGGCTCGGTCATACCGGCGCCGAGAGACGCTGCCGCACCTCGCGCAATTCACGCTCGTAGTTGGCCGCGACATCGCGGTAGCCGCCCTGCGCCGATACGTCACGCAGCCGCTCGAGTACGCTCGACAGGCGCTGATGGTAGAAGAAGCTTCGTGCCGCCACGGCGGCCGCAGTCCACGCCTCGACCGCCCCACGCAGATCGCCGAGCGACGCGTGCGCCACGCCGCACTTCTCGAGCAAGTCTGCGCGCGCGTAGCTGTTTCCAATCTTCTCTGCAGCATTCGCGCCGATACCGTAACTCTTCGCCGCCTCGGGAAATGCGCGCATCTGCATGTCGACATCGCCAAGCGACGCTGCAATTTGCATGATCAGGGCAAGCGATTTCGCATCCGAGGCGAGATCCAACGCCTGAAGGAATTTGTCACGCGCCGCGGGAAACCGAGCTACGCGCATCAGGATGTCGCCCACGGCATGGGTGACGAGCGCTTTCATCTCGGTCAATTGGTACTGCTCGTAATAGAGATAGAGCTGACCAAATTTCTGAAGCGCCGCATCGTATCGCCCCATGGCCACGTCGAACGTGGCACATTGCAAAAAGGCATTGATGCGGATGGCGGGCGGCAGCTCGGTATTCTCGGCTTGCTGCGCGGTCGCGTCGGCAATGGCAGCGACGGTGAGGCGTGTATTGTACATGTAAACGCTGCGCACGCCGGCCTTTCGCAACGCACTCTGGGCAAACGGCGCGACGGCATCGTCGCGCAGAACGAGCCGGATGCTGCTCATCCACGGTTCGTAGTCCTGGAACGGCACGAGTGAGCCCAGGATCTGGGCGTGCGCTTCGCGATCCTGAATGTCCGCCGGGAGCAGTGTGAACACGAGGCGGTGCTGCGCCCCATCCTCACCGGCAGGCAACCACGAGGTCATGTGCCGAATCAGCGTGGCAAGCCTCTGCGCCGGTGTCCATTCAGGCGCCCAGCAGCCCGGCGGGAATTCCGCCAGGGGAGGCATCCCCTTCTCCTGCCGCTCGGCATTGACCTCGGCGAGCTGGTTCCAGGCATTGCGAATCACCTCGTCGGCATACTGCTTGCCATTCCGCACCGGCGTCACGTCCGTGAAAAAGACGTCGGACGGAGACTCCCCATCGAGCGCGTCGAGCGCTTTGACGATCAAAGGGATCTCCTCGTCCTGCGACGTAAGGAGAAGCACGAATCGCTCGCCCTGCTCGACGAACGACCCGAGCGCTTCGTTCAGTTCTTCCAGCGGCTGGACCATGCCGTCCTCAATTGATCTTGATGAGCGCCCCGGAGATTTGCATCATGCCCGACGCTGTGGTGGTGACCGCGGCGCCATTGACGGTGGCCTGCGACGGCTCGAGCTTCACCGTCGACGACTGGCAACCGATGCCGACCTCCGTCGCCCCGTTGATGGCTATTTTCCCATCCTTCGACAGCGAAATGGATGCACTTCCGCATCTCAAAACGAGTTCGCTGGTCGCGACGATTTCGACCTTGCTGTCTTTGAGCTTGAGCGAACCGGAAGGATTCGAGGTCTCGATTTCCGTCGAAGTCTTGAGCGACGCCTTCCCGGCCTCGAGCAGCAGCGTGGCGTCGCCCCCGTGATGGATCGTCATCGACGTTCCCACGCTGATTTCGAACGTCGTGCCAATGGTATCCACCTTCGACTGCGCACCGAGGGTATCCTTCAGGGCCACCGTCGCCGCGCGGTTGCCCGCGGACACGGTGAGCTTGTCGTCGCCCGTCGAGACGGTGTGCGAGCGGCCCGCGGTCACGGTCACGTCTTCACCGTTGCCAACGGTTTCCGTACGCTTTGCGGTAATGCTGGTCGTCTCGTTGGCGCCAACGGACAACGTGCGGTTCGCCCCCACGGACACGGTCTGATTCGCACCGACGGAGACGGTCTGATTGGCGCCGACGGAAATGGTCTGATTGGCACCTATCGAGGACGTCTGATTGGCGCCCACCGTTTCGTTGTGGTTGTGCAGAACCACCGTCTTGCGGTCCTTTTGCGCGTGCAGGAATATCTCTTCCTGTCCGGCCCGATCCTGAAAGGTAAGCTCGTTGAATCCCTTCCCGCCGGGAATGGTCAACGTTCTGATGGTGCTCTTCGAAGCATCGGCCGGCAGGGCATTGGGCTGCGCCTCCTGGGCATTGTAAATCGTACCGGCTACGAACGGTCGATCGATATCGCCATTCAAATACTGCACGATGACTTCGTCCCCCACGCGCGGTGGAAACCAAATGCCACGCCCCGCTGCGGCCGCGGGCGTCATCACCCGGAGCCAACACGAGCTTTTCTCGTCCCACTTGCCCTCGCGATCCCAAACGAACTGCACCTTGACGCGGCCAAATTCGTCCACGAAGGGCGTGCCCTCTTCTGGCCCGACGACGCGAGCCGACTCGGGCGGCGCATAGGGCAGCTTTGCCCGCACCGGTTGGAGCCGCGTGCCACTCGGCGCGGCGCTGAAGACCGCCGTGAAGCCAGGTCCGCCGCCGCCATGCCCCGTATCGGCAAGCACGCCAGCTTTGCGCCCGCCAAGCTTCAATTCGGTGATGGTGAGCTCCTGGTTGAACGACTCGTCGGGATGCCCATCGAGCTTGAACTTGCGCCCCACTTGGAAGCGAATGCACGACGTATTTCCTTGAAACGAGATGGCATCCGAGCGCGATTCCTGCAGGCGCCGGCTCGCGAGCATCTTTCCTTCTCCCGCAGCATCCGTGTAGTCGCCGGGGTGCAGGTACAGTTCCCGTTTGGGCGCCATTTCCGAATTGTGCGGCCCGTCGAGCTCGGTCTTGGTCGTGAGGTCGGCGCGCGACCGTTTGAAGTCGTAATCGCGCATCACGACGGATCCCGGACGAAGGAGGCGCGGCCGCACCATACTTCCGACATGGTCGACGGTGACCGCCCCGGCCGTCTCGTTGTAGGGAATCTCGAGCTCTCCGTCGATGGGGGTGTACCCCTTCGGGTGATTGACCAAGACCAGCTTGGTGCTCTTGTCGTCGGCCACGACGTGAAAGTGGATGCCGGCATCTGCAAGAATCCGGCAAAGGAAGGTGTAGTCGCTCTCGTCCTTCTGGACGCGGTAGGGTCTCGGGTCCGGTCGCTTGTCCACCCGCCATTCGAGCTCGATGTTGTGCGGCTTCACCAGGTCCGCCACGATCTCGTGAACGGGCAAATCCTGGAAGATTCGAGAGTCGGAGGTGTATTGCAGCTCCGCGAGCTTGGGCACGATCGTGAGGGTGATCAGCCGTTGACGAGCCCCCGCACGCCGTGGAGTCACCTCTTCGACGATGCCGCGAACCACACGAAGCACGGTGTCGTTCCGCAAGATTTGGAACTCGGCATCGAGGCCGAGGGTATCGTCGAGCGTGGAAATCTTGTCGGGGTCGACGACCACGTCGATGTCGAAACGGAACAGTTCCGAAAGTTTTTCCGTCGCCGAGAAGCCAGCGACCACCAGGGATGCCTTGTCGTGCGGCCCGGCCTGGAGTTCGAACGCGAGCGTGTCCACCGCGCCGTCGAACATGGACATCAAGTTATTCACGATCTCACCATAGTGCGTCGGGTCGACGCGAACCAAATGGACGACCAACTTATCCATGCCGAGGACTTCGAACCAGGGACCCGTAGGGTGTATCGTCGACGAGGCATGAACCGGTCCGAACCGAAACGAGGCAGGAGCACCCCTGAAGTCCGGTGGGTGGTCCATGAGCCGCTCGGAGACATCGTGTTCGTTCGCGCGGCGGAAGCTTCCACGATCAAAGGCGCCGCCGCCGAACCTATCGCGCCATGGGACGTGGAGCGCTGGCTCAAGCGCGCATGGACGCGCGAACCTCTCCTCGACCTGCACCGGGAGTTGGCCGGCGCGCCGCGATGGGTCCCGTTCGATGCGATGCGGGAAGCCGGTGAAGACCGTGACGACGCCATCGTGCAATCGATCCTCCGTGCTCTCCGCTCCAACGAGCTCGTGGCCCTGCGCTTGCCTACGCCCGGCCTCGCGCCCTTCGTTCCCGATCAACCGCCCTCGAAACCTCCTCCGCCAACGCCCCGGAAGGACGAGGTGCTCAATGTCAAATTCAATCCAAGCACGGGGTATTGTGGCGAGAAGCTGACCATCACCTGCGACGGGACGGTCACGAGCGGCACCGTAAAGCTCAAATTCAAAGGCGTGGAGCTCGAGACGCCCAAGCTCACGACCTTGGACGTGGATATCGCCACGCCCAAGTCGATGGAGATCAAGAACGTCCCCTTTCTGCAGCTTGGGGAGAAGCCGGAAGATCGCAAAGCCTTCGAAGACGTGCAGGTGCAGGTCGAAAGCGAAAGCGCCCCCGTGCCGCCGTCGAACCTGCCCACGTTCTACCGCGCGCGAGGCATGCCCAATGCCCCGGTGGGCACGTTCACGGCAACCCGCAATTGGAACAACTTCGCCATGAAGCCGAAGTTCGACCAAAAGATCGAGAAGTACATCGCCAAGGTCGTCGTGACCATTTCGGTGCTCAAAGGTTGGGCGGCTACGTACGTCGATCTCACGGGCACGCCGGTGACGGGAGCCGTAACGGGTGGGCCGGGCAACAACATGCGCTGGGCGCGTTCGACCACCGGCGCCATGGCCCCCGACGAATACCACGACGGCACGGCGTGGCAGCCGCTTCCGACCGGGTTCGTCCCCGGGGCGGGGAACTTCTTCAGCCGGAGTTTTTACCGTTCTGGCACGACCTTCGTCTCACCCGAAGGGGCGTCGTTCGTTTATCCCGAGGCCTTTCCCGATTACAATTTCGATGACCCTACGTACATCGCGGTGCGAAAACGATGGATATCCGTCGCAAAGAAAATATGGTCTCGAAAGTGGCACCTTCATCGAAAGGCGTGCCATTCCGACAAGACCGTCCGCTGCTGCCGCTACGACGTGGATGTCGAACTGCGGTTCAAGCTCGTGACGGCGCCGGGCGAGGGCGTCGTCGTGCTCGCGCCTGGCAATCAACGCTCCCACGCGGGGGTCTTTTGCATGGGGGACAATCGGCCTTCGCTCGCTGCGCACGAGGCGGGGCACCATATGGACTGCCCCGACGAATACGACAAAGGTGCGATCGACCCCTCGGTGAATACCGACGGCGCGACCAACGGGCTCGATAGCAGCACGATCATGGGCGGCGGCAACACCGTGAAGAAGCGTCACTATCATGCCTTCGCGGCCATGGTGCAGCGGCTGCTAAAAACGAAATACGGGCGCGACGACAAATACGAAGCCGTGGCCATTACCTGAGGAACCTGGCATGGATACGCTAAGAACGACCATCGAGCTCGCCCTTCGAGGAGACACGCCACTACTCGGCGGCTTCGGACTCGAATTTGCCGCAATTTCCCCGCCGATTTGGCACGAGACGCTCTTGCTCGAAGGCACCGGGGACGCAAAGCTCACGACGCTGCGTTCGGCCGCGGACTTGGGCGGCGAGCCGGTCGGGGAATTCCGCGCGCGACTTTCCGAGGGAGATATTTCTCGATTGCTCCAAAGGCTCGCGCGCACGGATTTCGAGGCTCTCGGGCAAGGCCGCGCCGGGCTTCACGATATGCAATTATCCCTATCGATGGTGCTCGGCGGCTCGGAGCATCGCTGGCATCTCGGCGGCTCGCAGCCGCAAACACGCGCAGCGGCGCAAGAACTCTTGGCGGAACTTGGTCGGATCAAAGAGCTGGTGCGGCAGCACCCGGTCGCGACGCTCGACGCGCAGCTCCAGCTTGGCCCCGTGGGGCGCGGGGACGCGGCGGTGAATGCGAGCGTTGCCCTGCGAAATGCCGGGACCGAAGGCCTGTGGCTCCCCGCCCCTTCGTCGCTCGCGTACGATGACGAGGATGCCCCCTACGAAGGGCTCCTCCTTCGATACGGAAGGCAGATGCCCGTCCGCCCCAACGAGAGCCCTCTGCCCATCACGTATTTGACGGCGCCTATCGACACGCGCGGCATGCGTGACGGGCGTGACGGTGCGCCTCTGCGCTGGCTTGCAGCCGGTGGAAGCGACACGGTCGCGGGAACGGCTCTTTGTACGACGGGTCCGGGCATATACCGTTTCCACGTGCTCTATTCCACCTACGCCCAGCCGGGGTCCGTGGCCGGCCGGCGCCGGTTCCGCGGCTGCGCGATTTCGCCCGACGTGGTCGTGGAAATTCCATGAAGACCGCGGCATGGTTGATGGCGGTGTTTGCGTGCGCGGGCTGCGATCGAGGCCGCGGTGTGACCACGACGTCGTCGGCCCCGCGCGAAGAGGCCAGCGCGCCTCGTGCACGAACGGAGCTGCCCGCGCCGTCGAGCACGGGCGACGCCGCGCCTCCGGCCATGGACCCGAAGGGCGGATGCGGGGAGCCTGCGCCGGACGTTCATCTCGAGGTCGTGATCGGCTCCGGCTTTCCGCCGGCCCCGGTGACATTGTTCGTGGACGGCAACAGCGCCGTGACCCTTCGTCGCGAGGCCCCCGCCCCCGGCGATGCCGTCGGCGAGTTTGCTGCCTGCCTCTCGGCCGACGCGGTGCGCACCCTCGAGGGCACCTTTCCCAAGGCATCTGCGCAGGGGGCAAGGCCCGACATGCCCACGATCCACGCCAAACTACGCAGCGGTGCGCGCGCTGCGGAATGGACTTCGCCGCTGCCGTCGACGGTGGGTGCGGACTTCGTTCGGCACGTCAACGACGCCGTTGCGGCCACACGCGCGTCGCCGCGTGCCGCGCTTCGGCTCGAGCTCGTGCCGGGGAAAACTCCGGGGCGGGCCGCGATTCGATTCGCGAACCCGGGAACACGAACGCTGACCGTGCTGCTCGACAACGACGATCCGCCTTTCCTCGAACGCGATACGGGCGTGCGCATCGAGGCCGGCTTTCCGCACAAAGGCCCCATGGCCTTGGCCGGCGGCGGTCACGAGGATGTCGAAATGCGAATCCCCGTGCGCGGTCATGTACGTGCCGCGTTCGACGGTATGCTGCGCATCACCGGAACGGCACACGACGATTCTTGGCAGGCGAGCCTGCGCTCGGCAACCGTCGCATTCTGAGCGGGCCACTCGAAAAATCGCTCACGACGACTGCACGGTAGGCGCCCTCCAGGCGTCTTCCCTTCGAGAGCATGCGCGCATCCCCGATCCGACGGCTTCCTTGGGCACTGGTCGTGCTCGTCATGGCCCTGGCGGCATGGTTGGCCTTTCGCCATCGCGCAGCCCGAGGCGTGGCGCACGTGGCGGACGCCGCGGGCGTCGAATCGGTCACCCGTTCGGGGGACATGCTTCCGCCCGACGAACCAAGCAGCGACGCGGCCTTGGCCCGCGCCATTCTCGCGGGCAAAGTCACCGATCCCACGTCGAAGCCCATCGCGGGGGCCTCGGTTTGCGCGTTTGCATCGTCGGAGCGCCTCGTCTCGGCCGAAACGCGGACGCCCCACTGTGCAACGAGCGGTGCCGATGGGCGCTACCGCATCGAGGGGCTCCTCGTGGCGAACTACGAAATCAGCGCATCGGCGCCGCGATACCGACCGGGACGATGGCGGGATCCCACGACGGGCGGCCACACCCTCGAGTTGGCGGCTGGCGAAACGCGCGACGGCGTCGACGTCGTTTTGCTTCCAGGCGGCGTCGAGGTGCGCGGCCGGGTCAATGACATTGCCGGTGGCATCATCACGGGCGCGGTGGTGACCGTGGGCAACGAATCGGTCGCCGAGAGCGATGCCAAGGGCGAGTGGGTGGCCTGGGCCGCACCGGGACGGATCGAAGCGCGCGCCACGGCGGCGGGCTACACGGAAGGCTCCGCGGAGGGAATCGCCCCGGGCCAGTTCATCGAAATATCGCTGACGCCCGAATCCGTATTGGAGGGCCGCGTCGTGGAGGCTGGAACGGATACCCCGGTGGCAGGGGCGCGCGTCTCGGCCGAGCGGGCCACGGCGCTCACCGACGCGGAAGGGCACTTTCGCATTTCGGGGCTCGAGCCCGGGCGCTACAAGCCGGAAGCACGGAGCGCGCACCGCTGGGGAATCGCCCGCGAGAGCGTTCTTCTCGGCGTGGGCGAGTCCTCGAGCGAAGTGATCATCGAGGTGCATCCGGCGCTCCTGGTGAGCGGCCGCGTCGAGCTCGCGGACAGCAAGGCTCCGGCCTGCAGCGAAGGCTCGGTGGACTTGGTCGAGGTCACCACCGGCGAACGACGCGGTGCGAAGCCGGACCACGATGGGCACGTGCGGATCGAAGGCGTACTGCCAGGTCGCTACGACGTCGCCATCACGTGCCCCGATGCCGCACTCGAGGACAGCTACCCGCCGATCACCGTGGCCACCGAAGACGTGACGGGGGCCACGTGGAACGTGAAGTCGGGATTCACCGTGCAGGGCAAGATCGTGGACGCCACGGGCCAACCCGTTGCTGGAGCAACGGTCTTGGCGCAAACGGTTGGCCAGGGGCGCGATCCGCGTGCGCGGGTCGCCTGGAAAGACGCGAGGTCGGAGAAGGACGGTGCGTTTCGCCTGCGAGGCCTCGCGCCGGCGACGTACCGGGTGCACGTGGACGACCAAGGAACCACGGCGATGAAAGAGCCTTTGGAGGTGAAGGTCGATCGCAACATCGACGGCCTTCGCATCGTGCTCCCTGCCAGCGGATCCATCGAGGGAACCGTCGTCGATGGCACCGGCGCCCCCGTTCCGAAGCTACGCGTCGAAGCGCAGGGCGACCGCTTCGACCTCGGGGGCGAGACGTTCGCGCTGGACGATGGAACCTTCGTGCTCAAGAGCCTGCACCCAGGTGAATACCGTTTGCGGGCCACCCATCGTTGGTGGGGGGCCGTGCGAGCGCCCGGAACGAAAGACGACGACGTGCAGGGCATCCTGGTGACGGTGCGCGTTCGAAGCACGACGCGCGCGAAGCTCGTGGTGGAGGCCCAGCGCGGTGAAATCCGCGGGCGCGTGGTGGATGACGGCGGCCAACCGGTGACCGACGCCTTCATCGAAGCCGCGCGCGAATCGGACAGCGCGGGCCGGTCTCCGGGGGATGCGGAACGCGAGACGCGGTGGGAGTGGAACCATGAGACGCCCGCGCTGACGGATCTCGACGGCAAATTCACGGTCAAGAAGCTTTCCCCCGGAACGTATACGGTGCGCGCCCACCGAAAGGGCGGCGGCGAGGCGGTGGCCAAGGAAGTGCAAGTGGGCGGCAACGTCACCCTGACGATCCGCCGGGCGAGCTCCATCGCGGGAACCGTCACCGGCGCCCGAGGAAAGCCCCCCGAGCGGTTCACCGTGGCGGTCGTCGACAAGAAGAAGGGCTTCGAGCGGCAGGAGTCGTTCTTCCGAACCGGCGGGGCGTTCAAGATGCGCGATTTGCCACCCGGCGACTTCGAGGTCTCCGCCGAGGCCACCGAGGGGCGCGCCCTCGCACAAGTTCCGCTCGCACAGGGAGAGAAGTACGACGGGCTCGCGTTGACGCTCGAAGGAGGCGCATCGCTCCGAGGCCGCGTCGTGGCGTTCGACAGCGGGCAGCCCATCGCGAGGATGGTCGTGTTCGTGGAAGCGGCCAAGGGCGGACGTGGACGGCCGATGGGCGTGATGGACGAGGGGGACCGAAAGAATGTGACCGATGCGGACGGCCGCTTCGAGATCCAGCATTGTCCGCCGGGCCGCGTAAACCTGTATGCCTTTCCGGGAGACTATGCGGTATCCGAATACGGCTTTGCGGAGGTGCCGCTTACCCTCGAGGCCGGCCAAAGCCATGAAGCACCGCCGCTCCGCGCTCCGCGGCGTCGGACGAAGGGATTCGGCAAAGGCGGCGACCTCGGTTTTCTCATCCAGGAAATGCCCCCCGACGCCGATCTCGAGCAAACGCGGTTCATGGTGAGCACCGTGCGGCCGAACGGCCCGGCCGCGAAAGCGGGGCTCGTCATGGGCGACGAGATCGTCTCGGTCGAGGGGCAAGACGTGGTGGGCGCTCTCGGATACATGTACCATACACTCGCCGAAGCGCCGGAAGGCTCCACGGTGACGCTCGGCGTTCGCCGCGGGGCGTCGATCGTCGTCAAAGCCGAGAAGCCGCTTTGATGGGACACGGCGCGAGCTAGGTTTTCGTGCGAAGCGACGAGGCGAGGAAGTCCACGAAGGCTCGCACCTTGGCCGAGGGCAGATGCCGCGACGGGTGGAGGCTGTAGACGGGAAACCGCTCCTCCGCCCAATTCGGGAATAGCTCGACGAGTGCCCCCGATTGCAAGAGATCATCGAGTCCAAGCTCGAAGAATTGGGCGATCCCGAACCCCTCGGTGCACATGGATAAGCCCGTCGCGAGATCATTCACCGTGAATTGCCCCGAGACGGGCACACGCAGGATCCGACCTCCACGGTGAAATTCCCACGAGAAGGGGCGGCCCGTCGTCGGATCGCGAAACAGAATGCATTCGCGTCGCCCATGACCGAGCTCGCGCGGGTGCTTCGGCGTTCCGTGGCGCGCCAAGTAGGCCGGTGCGGCACACGTGAGAATGCGCGTTTCGAGCAGGCGACGGGCAATGGCCGATGATGGCTCCGGGTCGCCAAACCGAACCGCCACGTCGAAGCCCTCGGCGACGAGGTCCGGCAACCGATCGCGCACCACCAATTCGACCGTCACTTCCGGGTGCGCGCGCAGAAACGCGCCCATGAGCGGCGCGAGCAGCAGGCGCACGGCCGCCGAATCCGTGTTGACCCGCAGCCGCCCTCGCGGTGTGGAACGCGCGCGGCCGATCTCGTTCACCGTTTCTTCGATGCCCGCGTACAGCGGCATGACCTGCGCATAGAAGCGGCGCCCTTCGTCGGTGAGCTCGACCGAGCGCGGCGTGCGGTCGAAGAGGCGCACCCCTACCCGCGCTTCGAGCCGCGCAATCGCCCGACTGACACCGGACTGCGTCAACCCGAGCGCTTCGCTTGCGTGAACGAAGCTTTTCGCGTTTGCAACCGCCGCCAGAACTTCGAGCCCACCGAGCAACCGCGCGTCCATGAGCGCATGATGACACAAAATCATTGTAACGATGACGAAGATGCGTTGGCCGCATCGACGACGAACGTGCATTCTGCGTTGCATGCATCTCACCGAAGAGCAGATTGACCGCATCTTGCAGGGAATGGCCGACCGATATGGTCTGCAGCTTCGATCGCCCATTCTGCATTCGCCGTCGGAGCACGGACTGAGCTACGAAGACGTCTCCTTCCCTTCTCTGGACGGCGTGCCCCTCGAGGGGTGGTTCATCCCCGCCCCGGGCTCCGACCGCCTCATCATCGCCAATCACCCTATGGGGTTCACCCGCGCCGGGCTGCCCACGCACCTCGAGCCGTGGAAGTCCATCTGGGGTCCGAGCGGCAACACCGCCGAGGTGGACTTCGTCGTGGACTACAAAATCTTGCACGACGCCGGCTACAACGTTCTCGCCTACGACTTGCGCAACGCCGGGCTCAGTGGCGCCGCCAACGGCGGCATCGCCTCGAGCGGAATCTTCGAATCGCGCGATGTCCTCGGCTCGTTGCGGTACGCACGCGATCGCAAAGACACGCGCGGCATGCGCATGGCGCTCTTCAGCCGATGCCTGGGTTGCAATGCCACGTTCCATGCGATGACCAAGGAGCCGCAAGCTTTCGACGGCGTACGCTGTTTGCTCGGGCCGCAGCCGGTCACGCCGAAAACCATTTCCGAACAGCTCCTCGTGCGCGCGGGCGTACCGGCCGAGCGCATCGAGGACTTGGACACGTACGTCCTGCGTCGCACGGGCATTGGATTCGCGGCCAGGGATACGAAAGACTGGGCCAAGAGCGTGTGCGTCCCGACCTTCCTCTACCAGGTTCACGACGACGTGCTGACCAAGCCCAGCGACGTGCAGACCATGTTCGACAACATTCCCGTGGCCGACAAAAAGCTCCACTGGATCCGTGAAACATCGGCCCGCTGGGATGGCTACCTCGAATTCCAGCGGCGGCCAAAGCCCATGCTGGATTGGTTCGAGAGCCATATGCCCGCAAGCGACCACCGCTAATCGACGCGCAAGGGAATCGACCGTGGAACACTTTCGCGAGAGGTTCGAGCAATCGCGCCTTCGGCTCTCGCACCTTGGCGCGGCCTGCGCATTCATCTACGTGCTTGCGGCAGGTGTGCAACAGGTCATCCTGGGCCATTTTCCCGCCCATCCATCGCCGGCGCAGGCGCTTCTCATTCGGTGTGAGACCATCGACCTGCTCCGCGCAACCCTCATCCTATTGGCCATCCTGATGGGCATGGTGGTCTTCGTGGCCATCGCCGCCCATCGGGTGAGAAGTTCACCAGGAGCCGTACTGCTCGGGCTTCCCTTTGCGGTACTCTGGGTCGCGCTGGAGCTTTGGTATCGCTCGATCGATCTTTTCGTCGTCAGCCTGCAATGGGCACGTGCCTATCGCGTGGCGACCGACGATGCGCTCGAGCAGCAACTCCTGGAACGCACCATTCAGTGGGACGGCATCGTCACGGCACTCTACTTCCCACTGCTGCTCGTGCTTCTCGTGGCCGTCATCTGCTTTGCATTCGCGCTTGGAACGGAGCCTCGGTGGAAGGTTCGCGTGCCGGCGCTGGGATGGAGTCTCTATGGGACAACCGTGCTGGCGCGCATCCTCGGCGGATATGCGGGGCTCGCGTGGCTGGAGCCATTCAATGACCGCGCCTACTTCCCGGCCGTGATACTTGCATATGGAACCACGGCCATTTGGCTTTGGAGCGAGGGTCCGCCCTGGGCGACGGTCTGACTTAGTCGCCGCGTGGGGAAAAGATGAGAGGGTAGACGACCTTCACTTTTCCTCCCTCCGGCGCGGGAAGGGAGAGGCTCGCCATCCCATTCTGGATGCAAGCCCATGCCCGCGTCTTCATGCGTCGGTCTCCTTCCCGACACATCGACCGCGCACGGCCCCTAGCTGCGCGTTGCCCGCAAGCGAAGTCATAGCGACATCCGTCCCACGTTCAAGCACACTCGGTGCCAGCGCGGCACACGGGGGGGCGACGTTCTAGGACGAACTGCGCCAGCGGCGCGCCGATTCGCATTCAACGTGTGCAGACAGACAGTCCTATGCTGTGCTGGCATGAGAGGGTACGGGCATGTCCGAGTTCAGGATGACGTTCACTCACGCGCGCAGCGATCCAGATGCCCAGGCGCTCCTCGAGCGCGTCGAGCATGGGACGGATGACGAGCGCGAACGAGCGCTCATGGCATTGCGCAAGCGCGCGGAAATGACGAAAGACGCAGACCATTGGAATACGGCGGGCATTGCGTATTCGCGAGCAGGGCAGCATTCCATCGCACGGCCCATCTTCGAGCGCCTCGTTCGAGCGCACCCGAATGGTGACGCGTATCGAATGAACCTGGCCATATCGCTGTCCCAGGCGCAAGAAGTCGCGGGATGCCGACACCATTTGAGTCTTCTCGCCGAGAAGGGCAGCAGTCCGGACATTCGCCGGAGCGCGCAGGAACAGCTGAGAGGCTACGAGGAGATGCTCGGCCTTACCCCGGACGCAAGAGCGCTTCGCGAACATCAAATGGAAGCCCTCCGAAGCGCCGTCGCGCGCCGCGAACGCCCCGAGGACTATGCCGCTCTAGGGAGGCATCTGCTCCGTGAAGAGAAGCTCGAACCCCTGCAGGGCGCACTGGATGAAGCCATTGCCGTCCTCGAAGACGGGCACGCCGCGTTTCCGAGTGACGTAACCGTCCTCGAGTACCTCATTGCCTGTTATCTGCGAACCGGCCCGCACGCGCGTCTCGATGCGGCGCTTGAAAAGCTGGAGCGCATCGCACCGCAGTCGCGGCTGCTTTCGATCGTTGCCGAATCGGCGGCCGACGCGAAGGACAATGATTTCGTTCGACAACGTCAGGCGCGGGCGGACGAGCTGGTGGTGGCCGCCATGAAGGGCTCCGGCGCGGGCCGGCAGGCCGCCTTGGACGACCTGGCCCGGATCGTTGCCGGGGCACCCGACAATGTGGGATACCGCCTTGCTTATGCGTTTGCGCTCTCGATGTGCGGTGCCGTCGAGCGTGCGCGTGAACACGCCGAGATCGTCGCCCGCGCGATCGGCGAGAGCCACGAACAGCACTTCAACCTCGGTCAGGTATTCTGGCGCGCGGGTGACCAACCCCGCGGCAAGGAGCACCTCGAGCTCGCGCGCCGATACGCGAAGACGCCAAAGGAGCACGCGGACGTCGACGCGATCCTGCGCGAGCTCGAGGCTTTGCGTTTCCCGAAGTAGCCGAATCAACTCGGCCTTTCGTCGCCCGATTCATTACGATGTAGCGACAATCCAATTCATTGAATCATCGATAAGCGATGTCGCCTCGTGGCGCGTGACGCTGCCTATGCGGCGCGCCGGCTCGTCGATGTAACTATTCCGCCACGTCACTGGCGCGACGTGCCCAGAGCCGAACTTCAAATGAACTCGCCCCTCGCTGCGTAAGCAGATTGGAGAGGGCGACGCATTGGCTCTGAATCGGGAGATATCGCAATGGAACCAATGAATGGCCCGCGAAACGAGAGCCCTGCGCCTGCAATGGATACTTCTGGCGTCGAGGCATGGTTATGCCGCGAGCTGGCCGCGGCGCTCGATGTGGGTGTCGAGCGAATCGACGTGCGCACACGATTCAAGCAACTCGGTTTGGATTCCGCGCACGCGACCGCCATCATCGCCCGACTCGGGCAACGGTTGCAGCGGCCTCTCCCGGTAACCCTCTTTTGGGAATACGCCACCGTGGAGGCGGTCGCCCGGCATCTCGTGTCTCCGACGGCGGCGGACCATGGTGCGGCGGGAGAAGAGCCCATTCCCCTGGCGCGGGCGCGGAATGCCGAGGAGCCGATCGCCATCGTGGGCGCCTCGTGCCGGTTTGCCGGCGGGGTCCGTTCGTTGGAATCGTTCTGGCAGCTGCTCGAACGCGGGGGCGATGCCATCTCCGACGTGCCCGCGGATCGCTGGAACGTCGATGCATTTTTCGACGCAGACCGGACCACGCCCGGAAAAATGAACACCCGGCGGGGGGGCTTCGTCGATGGCGTCGATCGCTTCGATGCAGAGTTTTTCGGCATCTCGCCACGCGAGGCCATGCAGATGGACCCGCAGCAGCGCTTGCTTCTCGAGCTTGCGTGGGAAGCGCTGGAGGACGCCGCGACGCTTCCCGAGGCACTCCAGTCGAGCGCTACGGGCGTGTTCGTCGGGGTCATGGGTAGCGACTACGCGCGCATGTTCGGAACGGAGCCCGAGCGGATCGAGCAGCACACCGCCACCGGCCATGACACGAGCATCATCGCGGCGCGCGTTGCGTACACGTTCGGTCTGCAAGGCCCGGCGATGTCCATCAACACGGCGTGCTCCTCGTCCCTCGTCGCGGTTCACCTGGCGTGCCAGAGCCTGCGGGACGGGGAATCGGAGGTGGCACTGGCGGGCGGCGTGCACCTGGTGCTCTCGCCGCTGAGCACCATCGCGATGACGAAATTCGGTGCGCTCTCGACCGACGGGCGATGCAAAGCGTTCGACCTGCGCGCCGACGGCTATGTGCGCGGCGAAGGCGGCGGCTTGGTCGTGCTGAAAAGGTTGTCGCGCGCGATCGCGGACCGCGACCGGATTCGCGGTGTCGTGCTCGCGAGCGCGGTCAACAACGATGGTTTCTCCAATGGCCTCACCGCGCCCAATCCGAAAGCGCAGGAGCAGATGCTGCGCACGGCGTATGCGCGCGCGCGCATCGCGCCACGAAAGGTGGCGTACGTCGAAACGCACGGACCGGGAACGCTGCTGGGCGATCCCATCGAGGCCGGCGCACTCGGGAAGGTGCTCGGCGCAGGCCGGCGCGCCGATCGGCCGCTGCGCATCGGGTCGGTGAAGACCAACTTGGGGCACACCGAGGCCGCCGCGGGGATTGCCGGGCTGCTCAAGGTCCTGCTCGCGCTCGAGCACGATCGGCTCCCGCCGAATCTTCATTTCGAGACGGCCAATCCACATATCGACTTCGAGTCGCTGCGGCTCGAGGTGCAAAGCACGCTGGAACCGTGGCCGAGCATGGACGATGCCGATTCCAAGGACTCGGATTCGGGGGATCCGCGGATCGCCGGGGTGAGTTCGTTCGGCTTCGGAGGCACGAATTGTCACCTCGTCGTGCGCGGATATCCCGCCCCCCGTCGCCCGGCCGACGTCTGGCGGGAGGCCCGCCCGCCCGTGCCCTCCGTGCCGCCGCGCATCGTGTTCGTGTGCCCTGGGCAAGGCGGTCAGTGGTCGGGCATGGGGGTGGCGCTGCTGCGCGAGGAAGCCGTCTTTCGGTTTGCGCTCGAAGCCTGCGATCGCGCCATTCGAGCGCACACGGGATGGAGCGTCCTCGAACGACTCACGGGCACCACGGGACTGGGAAGAACGGATGTCGTGCAGCCGGTCCTCTTTGCGATGCAGGTCGCCATGGCCCGGCTCTGGGAGAGTTGGGGGATTCGCCCCGACGCCTTGGTGGGCTTCAGCCAAGGCGAGATGGCGGCGGCCCATCTTGCCGGGATCCTGTCGCTGGAGGATGCCGCGCGGATCGTCTGCGTACGCAGCGCGCTTCTCTACGACAAGGCGCCACCCGGTGGCATGCTCTCCGTCGCGCTACCTGCCGGCGACGCCCTGCGCGCCGCAGGTGAAGACGGGCTGGTCGTCGCGGCGCATAGCGGGCCTGCCGCCACGGTGCTGAGTGGCGAGGTCTCCGCCATCGAGCGCGCGCTGCTCCGACTGGACGCGGACGGGCTACGCGCGGCACGGATCGATGTCGATTATGCGTCGCACAGCCCGGCGATGAAGGCTTTGGAGGGCGAGCTTTCGGCGCGGCTCGCCGGATTGACCCCCTGCCCTGCCACCGTGCGCATGGTCTCGACGGTGCTCGGCGGCGAGGACCTCGCGGGCAGCGAATGTGGTCCGCGCTACTGGGTCAGGAACCTGCAGGAGCCGGTGCGGTTCCAGCAGGCCGTGGAGCGCCTGGGATCCGAGGGGCCTGCCCTCTTCGTCGAGCTCGGCCCGCACCCCGTTCTCGTGCGGTCCATCCAAGCGATGATTGCGGCCGGTTCGGTGAGCGGGGCTGCGGTCGCGTCGTGCCACCGCGACGAAGAGGAGCGGGAAAGCCTCCTCGCATCGCTGGACACCCTCGTCGCGCACGGTGCGCAGCTGCGGGTGGAGCCCTCGCCCGTGCGGGGCATGTTGTTTCCCATCTCCGGGAAAACCGAGGCCGCGCTCCGTGCCCAGGCCGCACTCCTCCGCGATCACGTGGCGGGACATGCCGATCGCGCGTTGGAGGATCTCGCCTTTTCCCTCGCCACCACGCGGACCCACTTCGAGCATCGCGCCAGCTTCGTTGCGAACGAGCGCGCTCAGCTCCTCGACGCCCTCGATGCGCTCGCGGAGGGACGCCCATTCCCTCGCGCCGCGGTTGGACGTAGCGCGGCGGGCAGCAAGGTCGTCTTCGTCTTTCCCGGGCAGGGATCGCAATGGCCTGGCATGGCCGTCGAGCTCCTCCGAACCTCACCGCTCTTTCGCCAGCACCTCGAGGCGTGCGAACGAGCCCTCGCGCCGCACATCGACTGGTCACTTCTCGCCGTGCTCCGCGGCGAAGACGGCGCCCCGTCGCTCGATCGTGTCGACGTGGTCCAGCCGGCCCTGTTCGCCGTCATGGTCTCACTCGCCGCCCTTTGGCGATCGCTCGGCGTCGAGCCCGACGCGGTCGTGGGCCATAGTCAGGGCGAGATCGCCGCCGCCCACGTCGCAGGCGCGCTCTCCCTCGAGGATGCGGCCAAGATCGTCGCATGGCGCAGTCGCGCGCTCAGGCGTCTGGCCGGCGCTGGCGCCATGGCTTCCGTCGAGTCGAGCGTCGCCGAGCTGCGTTCCAACCTGGCCCCCTTCGGGGACCGGCTGGCCGTCGCCGCCATCAATGGCCCCACCGCCACCCTCGTCTCCGGCGATTCCGATGCCGTCGATGCGTTCTTGGAGAACCTCGAGTCCGGCGTGTTCGCGCGAAAGGTGCAGGTCGACTACGCTTCCCACTCGGCCCACGTCGAAGCGGTCCGCGAGGACATCGTCTCGGGACTTGCCACCATCACCCCACGCCGCTGCGCGATCCCACTGCGTTCGACCGTGACGGCGACGTCGCTCGAAGGACCGGAGCTCGATGCCGAGTATTGGTTCCAGAATCTTCGTCGAACCGTCCGCTTTGCCGACGTCACCGAGTCGCTGCGTCGTGAGGGATTTCGCTACTTCGTCGAGGTGAGCCCTCATCCCGTGCTCACCCTCGCCATGCAGAGCCCCCGCGAGCACGCAGGCGACTCGGAGCCCGTCGTCGTCGGAACGCTCCGCCGCCATGAAGGCGACTTCGGACGGATCCTGCTCGCGGCCGGCGAACTCCATACGCGAGGACTGCCCCTCGATTGGACGCGTCTCGTGCCATCGGGCCGGCGCACCGATCTGCCAACCTACGCCTTTCAACGGCAACGCCATTGGCTCGACGCCTCGAGCGTGAGCAAGACCAGCGCCGATGTGGCCTCCGCGGGGTTGGCGACCATGGATCACCCCTTGCTTGGCGCCGCGGTGCCCTTGCCCGAGGGCCAAGGCGTCGTCTTCACCGGCCGTCTGTCCCTCGCCGAGCAGCCCTGGCTCGCCGGCCACCAAGTCTTCGGCGAGGTCATTTTGCCCGGTGCCGCGTTCGTCGAGCTTGCGCTGGCGGCGGCGCACCGGGTGGGGCTCGACCGGATCGAAGAGCTCACCTTGGAGAGCCCCATCGCCCTGCCCCCGCACGGCGCGACGTGGGTGCAGCTCGCGCTCGGCCCGGTGAACGACCGCAAGCGCTCCCTGACGGTCCACACCCGCGCGGCGGATTCTGCCGATCTCGTCTCCGACGAGCATATTCCGTGGACGAGGCACGCCACCGGCACGCTCGCCCCGGCCTCCGCGTCCGTCGATGGCGGTCTCCGTACTTGGCCGCCCCGCGATGCGACGCCCGTTTCACTCGACGGTGTCTACGAACGTCTCGCCCGCAGCGGGCTCTCCTACGGTCCGGATTTCCAAGGCCTGCGCGCGATGTGGAGGCGCAACGACGAGCTCTTCGCCGAGGTGGCTCTGCCCCACGATGCCGCCAAGGACGCACCTCGCTTCGCCATCCATCCCGCGCTCCTCGATGCCGCGTTGCATGCGCTGGCCGTCGAATCCGTCGAGCGCACGGGCGACGTCGTGCTCCCCTTCACCTGGAGCGACGTTTCGCTGCGCTCCGTGGGAGCCTCCCTCGCGAGGGTGTCCTTCCGCTACCGCGAGGAGCGGAGCACCGTTTCGATGGTGCTCGCCGATGCGGCCGGCGATCCGCTTGCCCGCATCGATGCGCTCACCTGCCGCCCCGTCTCCGCCGAAAAGTTTCACTCGCGCGCCTCCTCGCACGATCAGGCGCTTCTCCGTGTCGACTGGAGCGAGGTAACGCCCGCGGCCTCAGTTGCGAACGCCGGCGCGAACTGGGCACTGCTCGGCGATGGTACCCCGTACCCGAGCCTGGCCGATCTCCAGGTGGCGCTCGAGCAGGGGGTCGCCTCGCCGGATGTCCTGGTTGCGCGGTTCACGGAGCACACCGAAGGGGATCTCCCCGCCGCCGCGCATCGAGCCACCGCGCGGGCACTCGCGCTGCTGCAGACCTGGCTCGCGGACGAGCGATTCGCCTCGACGCGCCTCGCTGTGATCACGCGGCGGGCCATGGCCACCCATGGCGACGAAGACGTCGAGGACCTTGCCCATGCCCCGCTTTGGGGTCTGGTTCGCTCCGCGCAAACGGAGAACCCGGACCGCCACCTCTACGCCATCGACATCGACGATAGCGACGCTTCGCGCGACGCCCTTCGGGATTCACTCGCGAGCTCCGACGACGAACGGCAATTCGCGTTGCGCGATGGGCGCCGCCTCGTTCCTCGCCTGTCGCGCCCGCGCCCGACCGACAGCCTGCGACCGCCCGAAGTCCCCGCCTGGCGGCTGCATATCCCCACCAAAGGGAGCATCGAAGATCTCACGCTCATCGCGTCCCCCGAGGCGACGGCGCCGCTCGCCCGCGGCCAGGTACGCCTCGCGGTGCACGCCGCAGGGCTGAACTTTCGCGACGTGCTGGATACGCTGGGCATGTACCCGGACGACCCTGGACCGCTCGGCACCGAGGCTGCCGGTGTCGTCACCGAGGTAGGTCCCGACGTGACGGCGCTTGCCGTGGGCGATCGTGTGATGGGCGTGGTGTCGGCCGCCTTTGGACCGATGGCCGTGGCCGATGCTCGGACCCTGATCCGCATGCCGGCCGGCTGGTCCTTCGCCCAAGCGGCGAGCGTCCCCGTGATCTTTCTCACGGCCTATTACGCGTTGGTCGATCTTGCGCGCCTCGCGCCCGGCGAACGCATCCTCGTTCACGCCGCGGCGGGAGGCGTCGGGATGGCCGCGACGCAGCTCGCGCGCCATCTCGGTGCGGAGGTCTTTGCCACCGCCAGCCCCGGCAAATGGACCACGCTGCGCACGCTGGGGTTCGACGATCCCCACATGGCGTCGTCACGCACCCTCGAGTTCGAGCACCAGTTTCGGATATCCACCCAGGGAGCCGGCTTCGACGTCGTGCTCGACAGCCTCGCCCACGCGTTCGTGGATGCCTCACTGCGCCTCTTGCCCCGAGGCGGTCGCTTCATCGAAATGGGCAAAACCGATATCCGCGATCCGAATCGCATCGCCGAAGAGCACCCGGGGGTCGTCTACCGCGCCTTCGACCTTCTCGAGGCGGGGCCGGATCGCATTCAGCAGATGCTCGCCGAGCTCGGCGCGCTCTTCGATCGCGGCGTGCTTCGCCCGCCGCCGATCACGTGCTGGGACGTTCGCCGTGCGCCCGAGGCGTTCCGCACATTGGCCCGCGCCGCGCACGTCGGAAAATGCGTACTCACCGTCCCGCAACGGCTCGACCCGAAAGGCACGGTGCTCATGACCGGGGGAACGGGCACGCTCGGCGCCCTCGTCGCGCAGCATTTGGTGAAGACCCATGGTGCAAAGCACCTGCTGCTGGTCTCTCGACAGGGGGCCTCGGCGCCGGGGGCCCGAGACCTGCAGCTCGAGCTGGAAGCGGCCGGTGCTCGCGTCACGTTGGCCGCATGCGACGTCGCCGATCGGGAAGCGCTTCGGGCGCTGCTCGATGGGATGGGAGCCGAGCATCCCCTCACGGCGGTCGTTCATGCAGCAGGCACGCTGGACGATGGCGTGCTCGATGCGATGACGGAAGAGCGCATGGGCGCGGTCTTCGCGCCCAAACTCGACGCCGCCGCGCATCTGCACGAGCTCACCAAAGACCGCGATCTCGCGGCGTTCGTTCTCTTCTCCTCGCTGGCGGGTGTCCTCGGCAATCCGGGGCAGTCCAACTATGCCGCCGCAAACGCCTTTCTCGACGCCCTCGCCCATCACCGCACCGCACGCGGCTTGGCGGCCACGTCGCTCGCGTGGGGCTATTGGTCCGAGCGAAGCGGCCTCACACGGCATCTGGGCGCGGCCGACCTTTCGCGCCTGCGACGCGGCGGATTCCGTCCGCTCTCCTCCCGCGATGGACTCGCACTCTTCGATGCGGCGCTCCTGAGACCCGAATCGGCCTTGGTGCTCGCGACCCCCGATCCTGCCGCGTTGGCAGCCTCGGCGACCCCCATGACACGCAAGCTCGCGCGCGGCGCGGCGATGCGACGGGCGGCGACCAACACCTCGACGCTCCAGCAAGGGCTTCCGTCCCTCGCACCCAAAGGCCGTGAGCGCGCCATGCTCGATCTCGTTTGCACCGAGGTCGCCACGGCGTTGGGGTTGCCGTCGGCGGCGGCCGTCCAGACCGATCGCGCGCTCCGGGAACTCGGTCTCGATTCGCTTTTGGCGGTCGAAGTGCGAAATCGACTTGCCGCCGCTTCGGGATTGCGCCTCCAAAGCAACTTGCTATTCGATTATCCGACAGCAAACGCACTCGCCGGATTTCTTTCGTCTCGCATCGATGGTTCGCGCCCCGCTGAACAACCACCGCGGATGCACGACGACGAGGTTCGCCCCGCGATTCCGTCCAAGGCGGTCGAGGCGATGAACGCCAGTGAGCTCATCAAATTGGTTCTCAATCAATCGTCGTCCGACGACGCGTAAAGCAACCCATGAGTCATTCCCAAGACGATCTCGTCGAGGCGCTCCGCAGCGCGGTGACGAACTACGAAAAGATGCGCGAGCGAAATCGCGAGCTCGTCAAGGCCGCGCGGGAACCGATCGCCATCGTGGCCATGGGATGTCGCTTTCCGGGTGGCGTGAACTCTCCGGACGATCTGTGGAGGGTCTTGCGCGACGGTGAAGACGTGATCGCGGACTTTCCCGAAGACCGCGGGTGGAGTTTCGACGACGATGCGACACCGCGCGTCCGGCAAGGTGGCTTTCTCGAGGATGCGGGCCGTTTCGACGCGGCATTTTTCGGCATCAGCCCGCGCGAGGCACTGACCATCGATCCGCAGCAGCGCCTGCTGCTCGAAACGTCGTGGGAAGTCCTGGAGCGTGCCGGCCTCGATGCCTCCTCGCTGCAAGGCAGCCCGACGGGGGTCTTCATCGGCATCTTCGGCAACCACTACAACGCAGACCGGCGCCTTTCCGAGAGCGGGGCCGTCGATTCGAAGGGCCACCTGCTCACGGGCCGTTCCCCGAGCGTGGCTTCCGGTCGCATCGCGTACGCGTTCGGGCTGCAAGGTCCGGCGATCAGCGTGGACACGGCATGCAGTTCGTCGTTGGTGGCGATTCATCTGGCGTGCCAGTCCTTGCGCCAAGGCGAGTGCTCGCTGGCCCTGGCGGGGGGCGTCACCGTCATGGCGACGCAAAGCGCGTTCGATGGACCGGCCGATCTGGGGGCCGGTGCGCCCGATGGGCGTTGCCGTGCGTTCGCGGCCGAGGCGAACGGCGCGGGTTGGAGCGAGGGCGTCGGCGTGCTGCTGCTGGAGCGGCTTTCGGACGCCACGCGAAACGGACATCGCGTTCTCGCCGTGGTCCGCGGGTCGGCCACCAACCAGGATGGCAAGAGCCAAGGACTGACGGCACCGAATGGGCCCGCGCAGGAGCGCGTCATTCGTCAGGCCCTGGAGAATGCTCGACTCGGTGCGCACGACGTCGATGCCGTGGAAGCCCACGGCACGGGGACGAGCCTCGGCGATCCCATCGAGGCGCACGCGCTCTTGGCCAGCTATGGCGAGGGGCGTTCTCGGGACGAGGCCCTCTGGTTGGGAAGTCTGAAGTCCAATCTGGGGCACACGCAGGCGGCCGCCGGGGTCGGCGGCGTGATCAAGATGGTGCTCGCGCTGCAGCACCAGCTTTTGCCCAAGACGCTGCACGCGGAAACGGCGTCGCCGCACATCGATTGGTCGCCGGGTACCGTTCGTCTCTTGACCGAGGCCGTTCCGTGGCCCCCGAAAGGGAGGCCGCGCCGTGCGGGCGTGTCGTCCTTCGGCGTCTCCGGATCGAATGCCCACATCATTCTGGAGGAAGCGCCCGCGCAGGTCGAGGGCGCCGAGTCAGCGAGCCCCCTCGACGAAGGGTCACCGTGGCCCATGCTGCTTTCGGCGAAGAGCGAAGCGACGCTGCGGGCGCAAGCCGATCGGCTGCATGCCTACCTCGTCGCCCACCCGGATCGAGCACGGGTCGACGTCGCCTATTCACTCGCGACGACGCGCTCCCACTTCGAGCACCGCGCCGCGTTCGTCACCCGCGATCGCGCGCAGCTGATCGCCGCGCTCGCGTCCTTCGCCCGCGGTTTGCCGACGTCGGGTGCGGTCACGGGGAGTCCGGCCGGCGACGGTCTCGTCGTGTTCGTTTTTCCAGGACAAGGTTCGCAGTGGCAGGGCATGGCGAGGGCGCTGCTCGAGGGTGCTCCCATCTTTCGCGAGCAGATCGAAGCCTGCGAGCGCGCGTTCTCGGCGCACGTCGACTGGTCGCTGCTCGCGGTTCTCCAGGGCGATGGTGCGCAGCTCGAACGCGTCGATGTCGTTCAGCCCGCGCTCTTCGCGGTGATGATCGCCCTGGCCGCGCTCTGGCGATCCATGGGAATCGTGCCCGACGCCGTGGTCGGCCATAGCCAGGGCGAGATAGCGGCAGCCTTCGTCGCAGGAGCCCTTTCTCTCGAGGACGCCGCCAAGGTCGTGCTCCTGCGGAGCCGGCTGCTCCGGCGATTGGCGGGCACGGGGGCCATGGCCGCCGTGGAGCTGGGGGAGCCCGCACTGCAAGCTTACCTCGCGCCCTTTGGGGAACGATTGTCCATCGCCGGTGTGAACAGTCCGCGCGCGGTGTTGGTTTCGGGCGATCCGGAGGCCATCGATGCGTTGCTGCGCGAGCTGACCACGGCCCAGGTCTTTGCTCGAAAGATCCGCGTCGACTACGCGTCGCACGGCGCGCACGTGCAGCCTCTCGAGCGCGAGCTCGTCTCCGAGCTGGCCGGCATCGTGCCGCGCCCGAGCCACATCCCATTTTACTCCACCGTCACGGGCGGCACGCTCGAGGGAACCGAGCTCGATGCCGCGTATTGGTTTCGAAACCTTCGACGAACGGTGCACTTCGAAGACACCACGCGAAGGCTGCTTCGAGACGGGCACCGCTACTTCGTCGAGATCAGTCCCCATCCCGTTCTGACGCTCGCGTTGACCGAGACCCTCGAGGAGGCCGACGCGCCATCGGCCGTGGTCGCCTCGCTCCACCGCGATCAAGGGGACCTCGCGCGGCTTCTTCTGTCGCTCGGTGAGCTGCATGCGCGCGGTCATCGCGTCGACTGGGCGGCGTTCTTTCGACCGGTACGTCCGCGACGTGTGGACCTCCCGACGTATGCGTTCCAGGGGGAACGATTCTGGCTCGATCGCCCGAAGGCACACGTTGCGGACCTGGCCTCGGCGGGTCTGGGCTCGGCGGACCATCCGCTGTTGGGTGCAGCCACACCGCTCGCGGACAGCGGAGGGTATCTGCTGGCCGGTCGCGTATCGCGGTCGGAGCAGCCGTGGCTTTCCGGTCACCAGGTCTTTGGTACCGTGATTCTACCTGGAACGGCGTTCCTGGAGCTTGCGCTGCTGGCGGCGCAGCGCGTGGGGCTCGATGGCGTCGAAGAGCTCGCGCTGGAGACGCCCCTCGCACTGCCGGCGCACGGTGCGGTGCGGGTGCAGGTGTCGGTCGGCGCGGCGGACGAAGCCGGACGAAGGTCGCTCGCCATCCATGCTCGCCCGGAAAGCTCGAACGAGGGCGATGCGGCGTGGACGCGGCACGCGACGGGCACGCTCACGTCGGCCCTGCCCTCGCGTGACGAGCTGCGCGCGTGGCCACCGCCAGGCGCGACACCGGTGTCTCTCGATGGGCTGTACGAGCGCCTCTCGGCCGCGGGGCTCGCGTATGGCCCCGAATTCCGAGGGCTGAAGGCGACCTGGGAGCGTGGAGAAGACCTCTTTGCCGAGGTGGAGCTTCCGGAAGATCGGTCTTCGAGCGGCCATTTCATGCTGCATCCGGCGCGGCTCGACGCGGCGCTGCACGCGCTGGCGCTCGAGCGCTCCGGTGCCGGCGGCGTGACGATGCCTTTTTCCTGGTCGGGCGTCTCCCTCTACGCGACGCATGCCTGCGCGTTGCGTGTTCGCATCGAGCGACGCTCTCCCGAAAGCGTCGCGCTCCACATCGCGGATGCCACGGGCGAGGCGGTGGCCGCCATCGAGTCGCTCACCGTGCGGTCCGTGTCCGGGGACAAGCTTCGCGGGATTCTGCAGACGCGAAAGGAAGCGCTTTTCCGAGTCGACTGGTCCGAGATCCCCATGGCGCCGGCACGGGCCGGGCACTGGGTGTGGCTCGGCACGGACGATGGCTATGCGGACATTGCAGCCCTCGGCGATGCGCTCGCCAAGGGCGCGCCCGTGCCGGACGTCATCGTGGCTTCGTTCGTGGCGACGCGCCCGTCCGAGGCGGCGGATTTGGCTCGCGCGGCGCACGAAGCCACGGTGCGCGCCCTCGCCCTTCTGCAAGCGTGGCTGGCCGACGAGCAACTCGTTTCGTGCGCGCTGGTCGTGCTCACGCGGCGTGCGATGGCTGCGCATCCCAACGAAGCGGTTCAAGACCTCGTCCATGCCCCACTTTGGGGACTCGTTCGCTCCGCCCAATCGGAGAACCCGGACCGCGCCCTGCTTCTCGTCGACACCGATGACCATGAGGCATCGCGCAGCGCGCTCGATCGGGGAATCGAGCTCGATGCCACGGAGCCCCAGTTCGCCCTGCGCCAGGGCCGCACGCTCGTTCCGCGATTGGAGCGCGCTCGGGTGCACGACGCTCTCGTTCCACCGGCGGATTCGGAGTGGCGTCTGGACATTCCGGCCAAGGGGACCCTCGAGAGCCTCGTGCTCGCGCCGCATCCCCAAGCGCCGCTTGCCCACGGACAGATCCGGGTCGCCGTGCGCGCGGCAGGGCTCAACTTTCGCGATGTGGTCGCGGCCCTTGGTTTGCTGCCAGGCGACGTGCGAGCTCTGGGATCGGAGGGAGCGGGCATCGTCCTCGAGATCGGGCCCGGCGTCTCCGGCATCGCCGTCGGCGAGCGCGTCATGGGCGTGTTCGACGCCGCCTTCGGCCCCGTCGCGGTGGCGGACCATCGGATGCTCGTTCGCATGCCGCCCGGCTGGTCCTTCTCCGAGGCTGCGAGCGTCCCCATCGTCTTTCTGACAGCCTACTATGCGCTCGTCGACCTGGGACGCCTTCAGCCGGGCGAGCGTGTGCTCATCCATGCCGGCGCCGGCGGGGTGGGCACGGCGGCGATGCAGATCGCTCGCCACCTCGGAGCGGAAGTCTTCGCCACCGCGAGCCCCGGCAAGTGGGAGACGCTTCGCGCCTTCGGGCTTTCCGATGCGCACATCGCGTCCTCGCGCGATCTCGACTTCGAGCCGCGCTTCCGCGTGGCGACTCGAGGACGAGGCTTCGACGTCATCCTCGACTGCCTCGCGCGCGAGTTCGTCGATGCGTCGCTTCGCCTGGTGTCACCCGAGGGCGGGCGCTTTCTCGAAATGGGGAAGAGCGACATCCGCGATCCGGAGGCGGTCGCCGCCGAGCATCCGGGCGTGGCCTATCGCGCGTTCGATCTCTTCGAGGCGGGCCCCGATCGCATCCAGCGAATGCTCGGCGAGCTCTTGGCGCTGTTCGAACGCGGCATCCTTCGTCCGCCGCCCATCACGGCGTACGACGTTCGGCATGCGCTGCAAGCCTTTCGCGGGCTCGCCCAGGCGAAGTACGTCGGGAAGGTCGTCCTCACGCTTCCGCGCACGATCACGGCATCGGCGGGAACGGTTCTCGTGACCGGCGGGACGGGTACCTTGGGTGCGCTGCTGGCACGGCACCTCGTGCACGAGCTCGGGGTGCGGGATCTGCTCCTGACGTCACGGCAGGGCGCCGCGGCGCCGGGGGCGGAGGATCTGCAGCGCGAGCTGGAATCGGCCGGTGCCTCCGTGACCTTGGCGGCGTGCGACGTGGCCGACCGAGGTGCGCTCGAAGGGCTCCTCGCGAGCATTCCGCGCGAGCGCGCCCTCACGGCCGTCGTCCACACCGCGGCGGCGCTCGACGATGGCGTGCTGACGTCCCTCACGCCCGAGCGGGTCCACGCCGTGCTCCGCGCCAAGCTCGATGGTGCGCTCCATTTGCACGAGCTCACGCGCGAGCTCGACCTCGATGCCTTCGTCCTCTTTTCCTCCTTCTCGGGTATCCTCGGCGGCGCCGGTCAAGCGAGTTATGCGGCGGCGAACAGCTTTCTCGACGCGCTGGCGCACCATCGTCGCGCGCAGGGGTTTGCCGCCGTGTCGATCGACTGGGGCTACTGGGCCCAGAAGACGGGCCTGACCGCGCACCTTCGCGAGGCCGATCTGCAGCGATGGGCGCGCGACGGGCTCGGTGCGCTCGCATCGGACGAAGGGCTCGCGCTCTTCGATGCGGCCTTCGCGCGTCCCGATGCGGCGCTGGTCGCGGCGGCCATCGATGTGGCCGCGCTCGGGGTGCGTGCGGCGCGGGGCGAATCGCTGGGGACGATGCTGCGCGGTCTCGGCCGCGCTCCGAACCGGCTGCGGCGCGCTGCGGCTGCAGCGGGTGACGCAACACTCGAACAGCGCCTTCGCGCCCTGCCCGCCGCCGACTGCGAACAGAAGCTGCTCGAGATCCTTCGTGCGGAGGTGGGCGCCGTTCTGGGGCTTCCCGCATCGGGCCTTCTCGAGGAACGGCGGCCGCTCCGCGAGCTCGGGCTCGATTCCCTCATGGCCGTCGAACTGCGAAACCGGCTTGCGACCCACTGCGGTTCGAGACTGCCCGCCACGCTGCTGTTCGACCACCCGACGCCCCACGCCCTGGCGCGCTTTCTGGCCCGGCAGCTTCGGGGCGACGACACGGACCAAACCGCGCCGAAGGCGGACGCGGTCTCGCTGCCCCTCTCGGTGAAAGACGATCCGATCGCCATCGTGGCCATGGCGTGTCGCTACCCTGGCGGCGTCGACACACCCGAGGATCTTTGGCAGCTGCTGCTCCAGGAAAGGGATGCCATCTCGGCGTTCCCCGACAACCGCGGGTGGGACGTCGACGAGCTCTTTGCTTCGGGCCAAGCTTGCGGAAAGCGCTACACGCGCGAAGGAGGCTTTCTTCACGATGCCGATCGGTTCGATCCGGAGTTCTTCGGCATCAGTCCACGCGAGACGCTCGCCATCGATCCGCAGCAGCGACTGGTGCTCGAACTCTCGTGGGAGGCACTGGAACGTGCGGGCATCGATCCGGCCTCGCTCCAAGGGACGTCATGCGGCGTCTTCGTGGGGCTCTTCGAGAACGGCTACGTCACCCAACGGGTGTCGCCGGCCGATCTCGAGGCCCTGCGCGGCTACGTGAGCATTGGAGGCTTCGGGAGCGTCGCCTCGGGCCGGATCGCGTACACCCTGGGGCTGGAGGGGCCGGCCATCAGCGTCGACACGGCGTGCAGCTCGTCCCTCGTGGCGATTCATCTCGCGAGCCAGGCCTTGCGGCAAGGGGAATGCTCGCTGGCCTTGGTGGGTGGCGTCACGGTCATGGCCACCCCGTCGACCTTCCTCGAGATGAGTGTGGACAGCGCGGGGGCGCCCGATGGGCGATGCAAGTCGTTCTCCGCCGACGCCGATGGCGCGGGGTGGTCGGAGGGCGCCGGAATGCTTCTCTTGGAGCGGCTCTCCGATGCCCAGAAGCATGGCCATCCCGTTCTGGCCTTGCTCCGCGGTTCGGCCGTCAATCAGGATGGAAAGAGTCAGGGACTGACCGCTCCGAATGGGCCCGCGCAACAGCGGGTCATTCGCCTGGCGTTGAGCCATGCCGGCCTTTCACCCGCCGACATCGATGCCGTAGAGGCCCACGGCACCGGCACCAGCTTGGGCGATCCCATCGAGGCCCAGGCCATTTTTGCCACCTACGGGCAGGCGCATTCCAGGGAAACGCCGCTTTGGCTCGGGAGCCTCAAGTCCAATCTCGGGCATGCCCAGGCCGCCGCCGGCGTCGGCAGCGTCATCAAGATGGTCCTCGCGCTCCAGCACGCGCTCTTGCCGAAGACCTTGCATGCGCAATCACCCTCGCCCCACATCGATTGGTCCGATGGAACCGTCCGCCTGTTGCAACAAGCCGTCCCGTGGGCGAGCAACGGCTGCGTTGAAGGGCCGGCGGGGCAAGCCCCGCACGGCCGGCCGCGACGCGCCGGCGTGTCCTCATTTGGCATTTCGGGAACCAATGCGCACGTGATCGTCGAGGAAGCTCCGCCGCTTCACCCGCCTGCGCGGCCAGAGACACCTGCGGCGGCGCCGGAAATCGCCATGCCGGTGCTCCTCTCGGCCAAGAGCGACGCGGCGCTGCGTGCGCAGGCGAATCGATTGCACGCGCATCTTTTGACGCATCCCGAGCTCGCCCTCGCGGATGTCGCCTCATCGCTCGTCACCACGCGCTCCCTCTTCGAGCACCGCGCCGCCTTCGTCGCCGACGGCCGCGATGCGTTGCTCACGGCCCTCGATGGTTTCGCGCGAGCTCTCCCCTCTTCCGCCATGGAAGGCCGCGCCTCTGCGACCGGCAAGCTCGCCGTGCTTTTCACCGGCCAGGGCAGCCAGCGGCATGCGATGGGCCGTGCGCTGTACGACGCGTTTCCACGGTTTCGCGATGCGCTCGACGCCGTCATGGCCCACTTCGATCCGCATTTGCCCGAGGTGCGCGAGGTGCTCTTCGCGCCCGACGATGCTCGCCTGCATCACACCGCCTTTACGCAGACGGCCTTGTTTGCGCTCGAGGTGGCGCTCTTTCGCCTCGTCGAGTCGTGGGGTCTTCGGCCCGACGTCCTCCTCGGCCACTCCATCGGTGAGCTCGTCGCGGCCCACGTTGCCGGGGTCCTCTCCCTCGAGGATGCGTGTGCACTCGTCTCGGCCCGCGCTCGATGCATGCAAGCCCTTCCGCCCGGGGGCGCCATGGTCACCGTGCAAGCCTCCGAGGGCGAGATCGCCGCGCAGCTGGAGGCGGCCCAGGGCCGTGTCTCCATCGCCGCACTCAACGGCCCTGCCTCCACCGTCATCAGCGGCGATGAAGATGCGGTGCTCGAGCTCGCCGCTCACTTCTCGAGCCTCGGCCGCAAGACGTCGCGCTTGCGTGTGAGCCATGCCTTTCACTCCCATCGCATGGACGCCATGCTGGGCGACTTCGGCCGCGTTGCGCGCGGCCTCTCCTTCCACGCTCCGCGCATTCCCATCATCTCCAACCTGACGGGCGCACACGCATCCGACGCCGAGCTCGCCTCACCGGATTACTGGGTGCGCCATGTCCGTGATGCCGTCCGCTTTCTCGACGGCGTGCGTGCCCTCGAAGACGACGGGGTCACCGCCTTCTTCGAGCTCGGGCCCAGCGGCGTTCTCTGCGCCCTGGCACACGACGCCCTGTCGGGCGAAGTACAGGACCGCGCTTGCTTCGCCCCCGCATTGCGCAGCGATCGATCCGAGGTGGGGTCGCTCCTCTCCGCGCTCGGCACGCTGCATACGCGCGGACACCATCTCGATTGGCCGGCCTTCTTCGCGCCGTTCCAGGCGCAGCGCGTCCCGCTTCCCACCTATGCCTTTCAACGGGAACGCTTTTGGCTCGATGCGCCGAAGCCCGCCAAGAAACACGCCCCCGCCGGACGGTACCCGCTCGCCGGACAGCGGCTCGATCTTCCCGATGGCTCGATCCTTCACTCCGTCGATGTCGGCCCCGGCGCCCAGGCCTACCTGGCCGATCACGTCGTTCATGGTCACGTGGTCGCGGCGGGGGCCTTTCACGTCGCCGTGCTGCTCGCCATCGCCGAGTCGCACTGGCCGGGGCAACCTCTCGAGCTGCGCGATGTGCAATTCGTTCGGGCGCTGATCTTCGACGCACCGTCGGACGTCGTGACCCTCTGCGTCCAACTCACGCCGTCCGCGGGCGATCGGCCGGCGTTCTCCGCAGCGGTCTCCACCCAGCGCGACCACGTTTGGACCACCCACGCCACGGCAACCCTCGCCCCCGTTGAATCCACCGCCCGACGGCCATCGGCGTCTCCGCAGCCTCGGGTCATCGCGGGGGATGCCTCCGATGTGGCGAGCGTGCTCGGGTCCTTGCACGAGCTCTCCGTGGAGTGGGGGCCCCGATGGCACTGGATCCGTCGCCTCGCGTCCGCGCAGGAGCGGACCGGGCTCGGTTATTTGGAAGCACCCGAGGGCGCATCCACGGACGATGCGCCCCTCCCCGGCGGGCTCCTCGACAGCGCCTTCGGTGTGGGGCTCCCGTGCCTTCTCGGTGCACACCCGAATCAAGGCGCAGGCACCGCTCCCCTGTTGGCCTTTGGTGTCGAGCGGCTCGTTTGGTACGGGTACCGCGGCACGGCGTGCTGGGCCGATTTCGCCCTGCGCGGGGAGCACTCCGTGGGCGATATCGCACTATGGGATGCCGACGGCTCGCCCGTCGCGACGATCACGGGCCTCATGTCCCGCCGGGCGCCCGCGGAGCGATTTCTTCCAAACCTGCCCGCGCGCAACCTTCATCGTGTGACGTGGGTCGAGGCACCGCCGCCTTCATCGCAGGCCCATTCCGAGGTCACCGTCCTCCCCTTCATCGCCACGTCGTCCGCGCACGTCGTGGCCGATGCACACCAGGCTACCGAGCTTGCCCTCGCGCAGCTCCAAGCGTGGCTCGCAGACGAGCGACAGGCCTCGGCCACCCTCGTGATGCTCACCCACCGCGCCATCGCCGCGCACCCCGACGAAGACATTCGCGATCTCGTCCATGCCCCACTGTGGGGGCTCGTCCGCTCTGCACAAGCCGAAAACCCCGACCGCACGATTCTCCTCGTCGACACGGACGACACCGAGGCCTCGCGCCGCGCGCTCCATGGGGCACTCGATTCCACCGAGCCGCAGCTCGCCCTTCGCGATGGCCAGCGCCTCGTCCCTCGGCTGGCGCGTGCCACCGCCGAGTCCACGCGGCGCGATTTCCGTCCCGAAGGCACCGTGCTGATCACGGGTGGAACGGGTGCCCTCGGGTCGCTGCTCGCGCGGCATCTCGTCGAGAGCCATGGGGTGAAACACCTTCTCCTCGTCTCGCGGCACGGTCCCTCCGCGCCGGGCGCCGCGCTCCTCCAACGGGAGCTCGAATCCGCCGGCGCCGCCGTCACCCTCGCCGCCTGCGACGTCGCCGACCGCGACGCCCTCCGGACGCTCATCGCGTCCATCGCACCCGAGCACCCGCTCTCCACCGTCGTGCATGCAGCCGCCGCGCTCGACGACGGCGTTCTGGCCGCGCTCACGCCCGAACGACTCCACCCCGTCTTGCGCGCCAAGCTCGATGCCGCCTTCCACCTGCACGAGCTGACGCGCGAGCTCGACCTCGATGCCTTCGTGCTCTTCTCGTCGCTCTCCGGCGTGCTCGGTGGTCCGGGGCAAGCGAATTACGCGGCGGCCAACGCCTTTCTCGACGCCCTCGCGCACCATCGCAAGGCAAGCGGCCTGCCCGCGCTCGCACTGGATTGGGGCTATTGGGCCCAGGCTTCCGGCCTCACGGCGCACCTCGGCGAAGCCGATCGCCGGCGCATCGCCCGCAGTGGTTTCCGTGCCCTTTCGGACGACGAGGGACTCGCCCTCTTCGATGCCGCACTCGGTCGCACCGACGCGGCACTCGTGCCGGCGCCGATCGATGCCCATCGGATCGAGGGCGCGGCTCGCAGCCACGCGCTTGCTCCGATGCTCCGAGGGCTCGTTCGGGCGAGGTCGGCGCCTCCGGCCGCCGCCTCGACGCTCGAGCAGCGCCTTGCCACGATGCCGTCGGGGGAATGCGAGCGGACGCTCTTCGAGCTCGTGGCCAGCGAGGTGGGGATCGTCTTGGGGCTTCCGGCAACGGCGGCCCTCGACGGCGAGCGTCCGCTGCACGAGCTGGGGCTCGATTCGCTCATGGCCGTGGACTTGCGAAACCGACTCGGTGCCGCCGCGGGATTGCGGCTGCCGCCCACCCTGCTCTTCGATTACCCCACCCCGAGGGCGCTGACGAAACTGCTGCTCGAAAAGCTCGTTCGACGAGGTGACGCGGAGGCCGCATCCGATGGTGCCGGACTCGCCGGCCAGCTGCGCGCGCTCACCGATGAGGAGCTCTTGAACATGTTCGATGAAGAACTCGCCACCGGCCAAGGATCCGCCGCATGACTGCCATGGAAGCCAAGCTTCGCCAACGCCTCGAACAAGCCGTCGTCGAACTGCAACAGCGGCGGCAAAGCGCGAAGGAGGCGGAAGACGCGAAAGAAAAAGCGCGTGACCCGATTGCCATCGTGGCCATGGGTTGTCGCTTTCCGGGCGGTGTCCGCACGCCCGACGATCTCTGGGAACTCGTGCGCGACGGGCGCGACGTCGTTTCGGGATTCCCCCACAATCGAGGCTGGAACCTCGACGAGCTTTACGATCCGGATCCGGAGGCCGTGGGGAAGACCTATGCCCGCGAGGGCGGCTTTCTCCACGACGCGGACCAGTTCGATCCCGCGTTCTTCGGCATCAGCCCGCGCGAGACGCTCGCCATCGATCCGCAACAGCGACTCTTGCTCGAGCTTTCCTGGGAGACGCTGGAGCGGGCCGGTATCGATTCCAGGTCGCTTCCGCGATCGCAAACCGGTGTCTTCGTGGGCATCTGCCACAGCGACTACGGTGCGCGACTGACCGAGGCGCCGGACGACCTCGAAGGGTACGTCGGCATTGGAAGCGCGCCGAGTGCCGCCTCGGGGCGGATCGCGTACGCACTCGGGCTCGAGGGACCTGCCATCAGCGTCGACACGGCGTGCAGTTCGTCGCTCGTGGCCATTCACGTCGCTTGCCAAGCCTTGCGTCAAGGGGAGTGCGCCCTCGCACTCGCTGGCGGTGTCACCGTCATGGCCACGCCGGGGATGTTCGTCGGATTCAGCCGCCAGCGTGCCATGTCCCCCGATGGGCGATGCAAGTCGTTCTCCGCCGACGCCGATGGGACGGGATGGTCCGAGGGCGCGGGGATGCTTCTCTTGGAGCGGCTCTCCGATGCCCAGAAACATGGCCATCCCGTTCTGGCCTTGCTCCGCGGCTCGGCCGTCAATCAGGATGGAAAGAGTCAGGGGCTGACCGCTCCGAATGGCCCCGCGCAACAGCGGGTCATTCGCCTGGCGTTGAGCCACGCCAGCCTTTCACCCGCCGACGTCGATGCCGTGGAAGCGCACGGCACCGGCACCCGCTTGGGCGATCCCATCGAGGCCCAGGCCATTTTTGCCACCTACGGACAGGCGCATTCCAGGGAAACGCCGCTTTGGCTCGGGAGCCTCAAGTCCAATCTCGGCCATGCCCAGGCCGCCGCCGGCGTCGGCAGCGTCATCAAGATGGTCCTCGCGCTCCAGCACGCGCTCTTGCCGAAGACCTTGCACGCGCAATCGCCGTCGCCCCACATCGATTGGTCCGACGGAACCGTCCGCCTGCTGCAGCAAGCCGTCCCGTGGACCAGCAACGGCTGCGTTGAAGGGCCGGCGGGGCAAGCCCCGCACGGCCGGCCACGACGCGCCGGCGTGTCCTCATTTGGCATCTCGGGGACCAATGCGCACGTGATCGTCGAGGAAGCTCCGCCGCTTCACGCGCCGGCGCGGCCAGAGACACCTGCGGCGGCGCCGGAAATCGCCATGCCGATGCTCCTCTCGGCCAAGAGCGACGCGGCGCTGCGTGCGCAGGCGAATCGATTGCACGCGCATCTTTTGACGCATCCCGAGCTCGCCCTCGCGGATGTCGCCTCGTCGCTCGTCACCACGCGCTCCCTCTTCGAGCACCGCGCCGCCTTCGTCGCCGACGGCCGCGATGCGTTGCTCACGGCCCTCGATGGTTTCGCGCGAGCTCTCCCCTCTTCCGCCACGGAAGGCCGCGCCTCTGCGACCGGCAAGCTCGCCATGCTTTTCACCGGCCAGGGCAGCCAGCACCCCGGCATGGGGCGCGCTCCGTACGAGGCTTTCCCGGTCTTTCGGGATGCACTCGATGCGGTTTGCGCGGAGTTCGACCCGCACCTCGCTCGACCCTTGCGCGATGTCCTCTTCGCGATCCCGGGTTCGCCGGAGGCCTCGCCGATCCACGAGACGGGCTTCACGCAGCCGGCTCTCTTTGCCCTCGAGGTGGCGCTCTTCCGGCTGCTCGAGAGCTGGGGCCTTCGTGCCGATTTCCTCCTCGGTCACTCGATTGGAGAGCTCGTGGCCGCCCATGTTGCCGGCGTGCTGTCCCTTCGGGATGCATGCACCCTCGTGGCCGCGCGCGCGCGGTTGATGCAGGCGCTTCCCCCGGGCGGTGCGATGGTGGCCCTGCAGGCATCGGAAGACGAGATCCGGCCTCACCTCGACCCCCGCGTCGATGTGGCGGCGGTCAATGCTCCGAATTCCACGGTCATCGCTGGCGATGATGAGGCCGTTCGAGCCATCGCCCTGCACTTCGAGGGCCTCGGACGAAAAACCTCGCGGCTGGGGGTAAGCCACGCCTTTCACTCGGCGCGCGTCGAGCCCATGCTGGACGACTTCCGTCGCGAGGCCGAAAAGCTCTCCTACGCGCTTCCGCGCATCCCCATCGTCTCCAACGTCACGGGACGCCGCATCGACCCGTCCGATATCGCTTCGGCCGAGTACTGGGTGCGCCATGCCCGTCACGCCGTTCGCTTCCTCGAGGGCGTGCGCACCCTCCATTCCGAGGGCGTGACCACGTTCCTGGAGGTGGGCCCGCACGGGATCCTCTCGCCGCTCGCGCAAGCTTGCCTCGAGGGAGAGCTCTCCTTCGTTCACACCCTGCACGAGCAACGCGGCGTCGACGCTCTGGTGTCCGCGCTCGGCGCCTTGCACACCCGCGGGATCCCCGTCGATTGGCCGGCCTTCTTCGCACCGTTCCATCCGCAGCGCGTGCCGCTTCCCACGTATGCCTTCCAACGAGAGCGCTTCTGGCTCGATGCCCCGAAGCCCGTTCGAAACCAAGCACCCGCGGGGCGTTACCCGCTCGCGGGACGCCGGCTCGATCTTCCCGATGGCTCCGTTCTTCACGTCGTCGACGTCGGGCCGGGCGCTCAACCCTACCTCGTCGACCACGCCGTTCACGGACATCTGGTCGCGGCGGGCGCCTTTCATGTCGCCGTGCTTCTCGCGGTCGCCGAGTCCCACTGGCCGGGGCAACCTCTCGAGCTGCGCGATGTCCAATTCGTCCGCGCCCTGACCTTCGATTCACCTTCCGACGTCGTCACCCTCCACGTCCATCTCACGCCGTGCGAGGGCGATGCCCCTGCGTTCTCGGCCACGGTCTCCACCTCCTACGACGCCGCGTGGACGACGCACGCCACCGCCACGCTTTCCCGCGGTGTGGAGCGGCCGGCGGCCAACCATGCGCTCACCCTGGGCGACGATTCCGCCGGGGTCGCAGGCATGCTCGAAACGTTGCGCGAGCTCTCCGTGGATTGGGGGCCGCAATGGCAATGGCTTCGTCGCCTCGCCCAGGTGCGGGAACGGACAGGGCTCGGCTATTTGGAAGCCCCCGAAGGCGTGCCCTCGGACGATGCGCCCCTTCCGGGCGGGCTCCTCGACAATGCATTCGGGGTCGGCAGCGTCATCGGTGCCGCCGCAAGTCGCGCGGAAGACTCGAACCGTACGCCACTCTTGCCCTTCGCCATCGAGCGGGTCGTCTGGCACGGACATCGTGCGATGCCGTGCTGGGCGGAATTCGTCCGACGCGAGGACGCCAGCCTCGATGCGGACGGTTCGGTGGGCGATCTCGCATTGTGGGACGCGAACGGTGCTCCGGTGGCCGCCATCGTCGGCCTGACCGGGCGACGCGCGCCCGCGGAGCGGTTCCTCCCAAGCGCCACGGCCCGTGACCTCCACCGCGTGGCATGGGTCGAGGCCCCCTCGCCGCCACCCGAGGCGCCTTCGGAGGTCACCCTCCTTCGCTTCGACCCCATGTCCTCCGCCAACATCGTGGTCGATGCGCACCGTGCCACCGAAGACGCGCTCGAACAGCTTCAAGCCTGGTTGGCCGACGAGCGCTCGGCCTCGGGCACCCTGGTGCTGCTCACCCACTGTGCGATGGCCGCGCGCCCCGACGAAGACGTGCGCGATCTCGTCCACGCGCCTCTTTGGGGACTCGTCCGCTCGGCGCAAGCCGAACACCCGCAGCGAACCATCCTGCTCGTGGACACCGACGACACCGATGCCTCACGCCGCGCTCTCCACGGCGCACTCGATTCCAGCGAGCCCCAACTCGCCCTCCGGCATGGCCAGCGCCTCGTTCCGAGGCTCGCACGCGTCGCCTCCGAGAACATCCCGAGCGGCCCCTTCTTCCGGGAAGGCACGGTGCTCGTCACCGGGGGCACCGGAGCGCTCGGCGCGCTTGTCGCACGGCATCTCGTCAAGAACCACGGGGTCGAAGACCTCCTCCTCGTCTCGCGCCAAGGTTTGGCGGCTCCCGGGGCGCAGGCACTCCAGCGCGAGCTCGAATCCGCCGGGGCGACCGTTACCATCGCCGCCTGCGACGCCTCCGACCGCGCCGCGCTCGAAGCGCTCTTCGCCGCCATTCCCTCCGGCCGCCCGCTCACCGCGGTCATCCATGCCGCCGGTGCGCTCGACGATGGCCTCGTCACCGCGCTCACGCCGGAGAGACTGCACCACGTCTTGCGCGCGAAGCTCGATTCGGCGTTCCACCTGCACGAATTGACCCGCGAGCGCGATCTGGACGCCTTCGTTCTCTTCTCCTCGCTTGCCGGCGTCCTCGGAAGTCCGGGCCAGGCCAACTATGCGGCCGCCAACACCTTCCTCGACGCACTCGCCCACCATCGCAAGGCGAGCGATCTACCTGCCATCGCACTCGATTGGGGCTACTGGGACCAGCCATCGGGCCTCACTTCGCACCTCGGCCAGGCCGACCGCCAGCGCATCGCGCGCAGTGGCGTTCGCGCGCTTTCGAGCGACGAAGGGCTCGCCCTTTTCGACGCCGCGCTCGTTCGTCCGGACGCCACCCTCGTGCCCGCGGCCCTCTCACCGGCGTTCCGGGGGCTCGTTCGAAACCGCGCTGTGCCATCCTCGACGTCGACGCCGTCGTCCTCGCTCGCACAACGCCTCGCCGGACTGCCTCCGGCCGAGCGTGAGCGAGCGCTCTCCAGCGTCGTGTACGGCGAGATCGCCAGCGTCATGGGGCTCGCGTCGACCCACGCCATCGAGGCCGATGGTCCGCTCCAGGAGCTCGGGCTCGATTCGCTCATGGCGCTGGAGCTGCGAAACCGGATCGGGGCTGCCACCGGGCTGCGCTTTCACGCCACCTTGCTCTTCGAGCAGCCGACGCCCGCCGCGCTCACGAAATTCATTCTCGCGCAGCTCGTGGACGCGGGCGCCGCCTCGAGCTCGCACACCATCGCCTCGGAGGTCGACAAGCTCGAGAGCGCCCTGATGGCGCTCCATGCCAACGAGGCCGCGCGGGAGATGCTTACGCTTCGCATGCGGGCGCTCGTGACGAAGTGGACGAGCGAACGGGGCGCGCCCGATTTCGCGGAGAAGCTCGATTCCGCCAACGTCGACGAGCTCTTTCACATCCTGGACCAGCAATTTGGAGGCGAGCCCGATGTCCGCGGATCGTGAGGAAAAACTCGTCCAGTATCTGAAACGGCTTACCCACGAGCTTCATACGCTCAAGACGCAACTGCACGAGCTCGAAGAACGTCGCAACGAGCCCATCGCCATCGTCTCCATGAGCTGCCGTTTTCCCGGCGGCGTGCAGTCGCCCGAGGGCCTCTGGGAGGTCTTGCGCGAGGGACGCGACGCCACCTCCGACTTCCCCGACGACCGCGGATGGAACGTGGAGACCATCTACGATCCGGAGCAGGGAAAGGCCGGCAAGTCGTACGTGCGCCGGGGTGCCTTCGTCCAGGATACCGACGCGTTCGACGCCGCCTTCTTCGGGATCGCCCCACAAGACGTCACGAGCATCGATCCACAACAGCGGCTGCTCCTGGAAGCAGCGTGGGAAGCCTTCGAGCGTGGCGGCATCGTTCCTTCGAGCCTCCAGGGATCGCCGACCGGTGTCTTCGTGGGCATCTTCGCCAACGATTACCTTCGCCGCCTCGCCCCGGAGACGCAATCGCTTCTCGGCAGCGCCGGCAGTGCAGCTTCCGGGCGCATCGCGTACAAGTTCGGGCTCGAAGGGCCAGCCATCACCGTCGATACCGCGTGCAGCTCGTCGCTCGTGTCGATCCACCTCGCCTGCCAGGCGCTGCGCGATGGTAGCTGCCAGCTTGCCCTCGCCGGGGGGGTCACGTTGATGGCCACGCCCGTCATGTTCCTCGAGTTCTGCCGACTGGGTGCGCTCTCGCCCGATGGCCGCAGCCGCGCATTTTCCACCGATGCCAATGGGACGGGGTTGGCCGACGGACTCGGGCTCCTTCTCCTCGAGCGGCTCTCGGATGCGCAGCGCAACGGGCACCCGGTGCTGGCCGTCCTTCGCGGCTCGGCGGTGAATCAGGACGGCAAGAGCCAGGGATTTACCGCGCCCAACGGCTCCGCGCAGCAGCGTGTGATCCGCCAGGCGCTCGAGGCCGCGCGCATTTCGGCGAGCGAGGTCGATGCGGTCGAGGCCCATGGCACGGGCACCGCGCTCGGGGATCCCATCGAGGCGCACGCGTTGCTCGCCACCTACGGAGAAGCGCATTCCAAGGAGAATCCGCTGTGGCTTGGCTCGCTCAAGTCCAACATCGGGCACACGCAGGCGTCCGCGGGCGTCGGCGGCGTGATGAAGATGGTGCTCGCCATGCAGCACGGGCTGCTGCCGAAGACGCTGCATGCGGACACGCCCTCGCCGCACGTGGAATGGTCGCCTGGGACCGTCCGCTTGCTGAAGGAGGCCTTGCCCTGGACGATGCACGGGCGGCCGCGGCGCGCCGGCGTGTCCTCCTTCAGCGTCAGTGGGACCAATGCCCACGTCGTGCTGGAGGAAGCGCCGCCTCCCGCTCCCGCGCCCGAGGAGAGCAGCGAAGGTGCCGCGCTTCCTTTCGTGCTCTCGGGCCCGTCCGAGACGGCGTTGCGGGCGCAAGCCGAGCGTCTCTCCGCGCACGTCGCATCGACACCTGACGCCACCTTGGCCGATCTCGCGTACTCGCTGGCCACGACGCGAACGCACTTCGCGCATCGCGCCGTCGTCGTGGCACGTGATGGCCATTCGCTCGTGCAAGGCCTTCGAGCCATTGCGCAGGACCAAATCGTACCCCAGGTGCGGGTGGGCCGGCGAATACCGCAAGGCAAAGTGGTCTTCGTCTTTCCAGGCCAGGGCTCGCAATGGACCGAGATGGCGCGTGCTCTGCTCGCGCCGGGCGAGCACGCTCCGGCGCAGAGCGCCTTTCGCGCGTGCGTCGAAGCATGCGATCGCGCGCTCTTGCCCCACACGGGCTGGTCACCTCTGGCGATTCTGCGCGGCGATGCGGACAGCGAAGCCCCATCGCTCGATCGGGTCGACGTCGCGCAAGTGCTGCTTTTCATCGTCATGGTGTCGCTCGCCGCCATGTGGCGCGCGGCCGGGGTCGAGCCCGATGCCGTCGTCGGACATAGCCAAGGCGAAATCGCGGCGGCCTACGTCGCAGGGGCCTTGTCGCTCGAGGATGCCGCCAAGGTCGTGGCGCTGCGAAGCCGTACCCTCTGCGCCATTCGAGGAAAAGGCGCCATGGCGTCCATCGAGCTGCCCGCGGACGATCTGGAAGCGCGGCTGTCGCGTCTCGAGCGACGCATCACCATCGCCGGCATCAATGGCCCGCACACCACGCTGGTATCGGGCGATCCCGAGGCCGTCGACGCGCTTCTTGCGGGGCTCGCGGAAACTTCGACGCCTCCCATTTTTGCGCGCAAAATCCGCGTGGATTATGCCTCCCACGGCCCTCAGGTCGAAGTGTTTCGCGAGGAGCTCGCGCAGCACCTCCGCGGGCTCTCGCCGCGCGCGGCGACGGTGCCGATCTACTCCAGCGTGACCGGCGAACCGGTCGAAGGCCACACGCTCGACGGCGCGTACTGGTACCGGAACCTGCGCCAGCCGGTGCTCTTCGCGGCGGCCACGCAAAGGCTCCTCACCGACGATTATCGCTTCTTCGTCGAGGTAAGCCCGAACGCCGTGCTCGAGCTGCTCCTGCAAGAGGCGCTCGACACCCGCGGTGTGGCAGGCGCCGTCGTCGATTCACTCGAGCGGGGCAACGGCACGCTCGAGCGATGGCTTCTCTCGCTCGGGAAGCTCCACGCCCATGGTCACGCGCTCGACTGGTCCAAGGTTCTCCCGTCCGCGAAAGCGATCCCGCTTCCGACGTACGCCTTCCAGCGCCGGCGATTCTCCCACGACGGCGCGACGGACGCGGCCCAGGCCACCGATGCATCCAGTGGTCCCTCCGGAGCGCCCCTGCATCCGCGACCGCCGCTCTCGACGCCCTACGTGCCCCCCAAGGAGGACATCGAGTGCGTCCTCGCCGAGGCCTGGGGACAGGTGCTCGGCATTCGCGAGGTCGGCATCCATGACGACTTCTTCGAGCTCGGCGGCAACTCCGCCCTTGCAGGCCAAGTGCTCGCACGCCTCAAACGATCGTTTCCCGTTCCGATCCGTTTCGATCTCTTCTTCGGAAACCCCACCATCGCGGCCCTGGCACCTCGCATCGAGGAGCACCTCGTTGCCGCGCTCGACGAGCTATCCGACGGGGAGGCCGAGCGGCTCCTTTCGACCTACGCCCAAGCAAACCGAGGAATCCATGCCCGATGATGACGCCGGGGCGACGCGCTCCCATGACATGTCCTCCGCGAAACGCGCACTCCTTGCACGATGGAAACGCGGCGGTGCAGAGGCGACGAAGGTCGACATCCCGCGCGCGACCCGTACGGAAAACGGCGCACCGCTCTCGTCGATGCAGCAGCGTCTCTGGTACCTCGATCAACTCGTCCCCGGAAGCCCCGCGTACAACGTCCCCTTCTTCGCACGCTTCGAAGGCCGGCTCGATGTGCCCGCACTCCAGCGGGCGCTCACCGAAATCGTGCGCCGCCACGAGACGCTGCGAACGATTTTCCCGACCGCCGGAGGGCGCGCCAAGCCCATTCTCACTGCACCGTTCGAAGTCCAAATCGCGTTCGAGGATCTGCGCGGCGTGCCCCCGGCCGAACGAGACGCGCGAACCTCCCAGGCGCTGCAGTCCGAGTCCAGGCAGCTCCTCCCGCTCGAATCCGGACCGCTGTTCGCCGCGCGGCTTCTGCGCCTTGCCGACGACGAGCACCTTTGCCTGTTCACGATCCACCACATCGTGTCCGATGGCTGGTCGCTCGGTGTCTTCAACCGCGAGCTCGCCGCGCTCTACGCCGCGTACGCCGCGGGCAAGCCCAGCCCCTTGCCGGAGCTTCCCATTCAATATGCCGACTTCGCCACGTGGCAGCAGCAACGGCTGGCGGAGGGCGCATGCAAGCCCGACCTCGATTTCTGGAGGCGCGAACTCACCGGCCTTTCGCCCCTCGCGCTCCCGACGGATCGTCCGCGACCGCCCGTGCAGACCTTCCGCGGGGCGCGCGTGGAGTTCGCGTTGCCCGAGGCCCTGACGCCCGCGATCCAGTCTGCCTGCCTGCGCGAAGACGTCACGCCGTACATGTTCTTCCTGGCCGCGTTCACCACGCTCCTCGCGCGCTATTCGGGCCAGGACGACGTGGCCGTGGGCTCGCCCATCGCGAATCGAGGCCGTGTCGAAACCGAAGGGCTCATCGGCTTTTTTTCGAACACCATCGTTTTGCGCACCGATCTATCGAACGATCCGTCGTTCCGTGAATTGCTCGGCCGCATCCGCGTCCGCTCGCTGGCGGCGTTCCAGCACCAGGAGCTGCCCTTCGAATGGCTGGTGAACGAGCTGGAGATCAAGCGGGATACGAGCCGCAATCCCATCTTCCAGGTCATGATGGTGCTGCAAAATACGATCACGCAAACGCCCATCGAGGGCCTCGTGTCGACCTTTGGAGAGATCCCCTCGGGAACATCCAAGTTCGATATTTGGCTTCAATGGATGCAAATCGGCACTAGGTGGCAAGCGACCTTCGAATACGCCACCGATCTCTTCGACGAAGCGACCATCGCCCGCATGTCGAAGCATCTGGTGAAGGTGCTCGAGTCGGTCACCGAAAGCCCCGAGCTCACGCTTTCGGCGATCCCGCTGCTCGACGCGGAGGAGCGCCTCGACGTGCTCACCCGATTCAACGATACGGCAAAGGATTACGGGCCGGCGCGCCCGCTCCACGAGCACATCGAAGCGCAGGTCGACCGGACGCCGCATGCCGTGGCGGTGTCGTTCGAAGGTCGAACCTTGACCTATGCCGAGCTCGATGCGCGCGCCAATCAGCTCGCTCACTTGCTCGTCGACGCGGGCGTGAGGCCGGATACGCTCGTGGGCGTCTACGCGGAGCGCTCGCTGAACCTCGTGGTGGCGCTGCTGGGGGTCCTGAAGAGCGGCGCCGCGTACGTTCCGCTGGATCCCTCGTATCCGGACGGGCGCGTGGAGCACATGATCCGCGATACGGCGGTGCCGGTGTTGCTCACGGACCGGGGGCTTCCGGAGCGATTGACCGCGCGGCTCTCCGATGTCGCGACGCGCACCGTGAAGCTGGACGATGGGTCGGAGCTGGCGGGGTATCCGACGCGAAGGCCGGCCGTGGCCATGGGCATGGAGCACTTGGCCTACGTGATCTTCACCTCGGGCTCCACGGGGCTTCCCAAGGGGGCGATGAACACGCACCGAGGCATCTGCAATCGCCTGCTCTGGATGCAGGACGCCTATGGGCTCGGGGCGGGCGATCGCGTGCTGCAGAAGACGCCTTTCAGCTTCGACGTGTCGGTGTGGGAGTTCTTCTGGCCTCTGATGACCGGCGCGCGCCTCGTGGTGGCGCGCCCCGAGGGGCACAAGGACCCCGCGTACATCGCGGAGACCATCACGAGCGAGGGCATCACCACGATTCACTTCGTGCCGTCGATGCTTCAACTGATGCTCGATCATCCCGGGTTCGCAAGGTGCACCTCGCTGACGCGCGTCGTCTGCAGCGGCGAGGCGCTGCCGGCCGAGTTTCGCGACCGATTCTTCACGAAGCTGCCGGCGGCGGAGATGCACAACCTGTATGGCCCCACCGAGGCCGCCGTCGATGTCACCTTTTGGCAGTGCCGAAAAGAGGATACGTCGCCGACCGTTCCCATCGGCAAGCCCATCGCGAATACGCAGATTTACATCCTCGACGTGCACGGCCAGCCTGCCCCCATCGGCGTCCCGGGAGAGCTCTACATCGGCGGCACCAACGTGGGGCGCGGCTATCTGAATCGCCCCGAGCTCGATGCCGAGCGATTCGTTCGCGATCCGTTCGCGGACACGCCGGGCCGGAAGATGTACCGAACGGGCGATCGCGCGCGGTGGCTGCCGAGCGGCGATGTCGATTTCATGGGGCGCTTGGATTCGCAGGTGAAGCTGCGTGGCCTGCGCATCGAGCTCGAGGAGATCGAACATGCGCTGCGCATGCACGATCTCGTCGCCAATGCGGCGGTGCTGGTGCGCCCGACGCAAGATGCATCGGGCGAGGAGCGCCAACAGCTCGCAGCGTACGTGGTCCCGACGCGCGACACGCGCGAAGGCATGGCCGCCTCCGACGACCACGTATCCCAGTGGGAGCACGTCTTCGATCGAGCCTACGACGCGCCCGACGCCGAGCTCGATCCCGCGCTGAACCTGGCGGGATGGACCAGTAGCTACGACGGAAAGCCGATTCCGAAGGACGAGATGCTCGAGTGGACCGTCCACACCGTCGAGCGTATCTTGGAGACCAAACCGCGCCGCGTGCTCGAAATCGGATGCGGCACGGGCCTTTTGCTCCAGCGAATTGCGCCGCATTGCGAGTCGTTCCTGGGCACGGACACGTCCGAAACGGCGTTGCGCTACCTGCGCGCGCACACCGCAGACCTCGGGAACGTCACGCTCGAGAAGCGCTCCGCCGAGCGCTTCGATGGGCTCGAGCCGGGGAGCTTCGACACCGTCGTGCTGAACTCGGTCGCACAGTATTTTCCCAGCGCGGATTACCTTGCGCGCGTGATCGCCGGTTGCCTGACCCTGGTCGAGGACGGCGGCACCATCTTTCTCGGAGACATCCGCGATCATGCGCGGCTGGAGACGTTCCACGCCTCCGTGGAGATGGCGAATGCCGCCCCGGATGCGACCGCGGCGCAAATCCGCCAGCGCATCGATCGGCGCACGTTCCAGGACAACGAGCTTGCGCTCTCGCCCCTGTTCTTCCTCGAGCTCGAGAAGGTGTTTCCGCGCATCGCCGGCGTGCGCATTCTGCTCAAGCGGGGTCGCGCCGACAACGAGCTCACACGATTCCGCTACGACGTGCGGCTGCATGTCGGCCGCCCCCCGCGGGCCTCCTCCGAGAACGCCGTCACCCTCGATTGGGCGACCGATGTGCAGAGCCTTGGAAGGCTCGTGGAGCGACTCCCGGGCCACGAACGCAGCCCGATTCACGTGCGGCGCGTGCCAAATCGTCGATTGACCACCGCCGCACGTCGGCTCAAGGCTCTGCGGAGGGCGCCCGACGGCGAGCCCCTCGGCGCCATCGTCGATGGAGCACGAGGCGGCGACGACGGCGAAAGTCCGGAGTCCTTCTTCGCGCTCGCGGAGCGCCTTCCCTACGACATCGACGTGCTCTGGACGGGGTTCGATGACCCCGAGTACTTCGACGTCGTGCTCACCCCGCACGGGGGCGCCGGGGCCGCGAGCGTCGTGCCGTCGTGCGTGCTCGCTGCGCTCGGCCACGAGAACACGGCGGGCATCCCACGCAACAACGACCCGCTCCACGCGAAGCTCGCGCGCAAGCTCGTTCCCGAGCTGCGCAGCTACCTCGGGGACAAGCTTCCCGAATTCATGGTCCCCCACGCCTTCATGATCCTGGATCGGCTGCCGGTATCGCCCAACGGAAAGCTGGATCGCGATGCACTGCCTCCCCCCGTCCACATCGTGGCGGAGGTTGCCGAGGAGGACGTACCGCGCACCGCGGCCGAGCGGGAGCTCGCCACCATTTGGACGCAGGTTCTCGGCCTCGAACGCGTCGGCATCGAAAGCAGCTTCTTCGAGCTGGGCGGTGACTCGGTGCTCAGCATCCAAGTCGTCGCACGCGCCAACGAGGCGGGCCTGCGCGTCACGCCCCAGGACATCGTGCGCCACCAGTCCATTCGCGCCCTCGCGGCCGCGATGCGGGATGGCGGCACGGCAAAGGAGCCGGTCGTTCCCTCGCGGCCGATTCCCGAGCTCTCGCCTGCCCTGCTCGAACGAATCGCCGCGCGCGCCGGGGCGCCCATCGAGGATGCGTATCCGCTGTCCGCGTATCAGCGCGAGCAACTTCGAAATCGGTTATCGAATCCGCCCGTGGGGCTCTACGTCCAAAACATGACGACCCAGCTTCGCGCGCCCGGGTCCATCGATCTGGACCTCGTCGAAGCCGCCTGGCAAGCCGTCGCCGAGCGCCACGCCTCGTTTCGCTCGTCGCTTCACTGGCAGGACCTGCCGGAGCCGTTTCAGGTCGTCCATCCGCCCGCACCCCTCCGCGTCGAACGCCACGATGTATCGGCATTGACCGCGGCCGAGCGCACCGAAACGATCCAGCGGTGGGTCCAAGAACTGCGACAGGAAGGCTTCGTCCTGGAGCGCCCGGGGCACGTCCGAATTGCCCTGTTCCAAACCGCACCCGACGACGTCGTCATGGTCTGGCTTTATCATTATATGTTCTCCGACGGGTGGAGCGCCTCCTTCGTTCTCGGGGATTTCGTCACCCTTTACGATGCCATGCTTCGGCGTGCCCCCTCCGGGCTGCCGCCGGCCAATCCTTATCGGCGGTACATCGAATACCAGCGTTCCCTCGACCTCACCGCGACGGAGAGCTTTTGGCGTCGCACCATGCTCTCGTTCGACGGCGTCACGCCGCTCGTCGAATCGCTCGGTGGCAGGCGATTGCCCCCAGCGCAGGCCGGTGCCTACCTGCGCAAGGATCGCTCGATCTCGGCCGAGGCCACCACTTCGCTGCGCGCGCTGGCCAAACGAGCGCGCGTCACGTTGAACAACCTGGTGCAGGCTGCCTGGTGCCTCATTTTGGCCCGATACACCGGCCGCTCGCACGTGTCGTTCGGAAGCATGATGTCGGGTCGCTCGGCCAGTCTCTTGGATTACGAGCGCATGGTGGGGATCTTCACCAACGTTCTCCCCATGAACGTGCCCATCGCCGGCGAGCAACGGCTCATCGATTGGGTGCAGGAAATCCCGCGCATCCAGGCCGATCTGACGGCGCACCACCACGCTTCCCTTCCGGATATCCGGCGCTGGTCCCGCCGCACGGAGGACACATCGCTGTTCGATTCGTCCCTGGTCTTCATCAATTGGCCCATGAGCGCCGATGTCGGCCTCGGCGACCAAGGCCCGCGGCAGCGCACCTCCGCCGACTTCATCGATGGCCAGACGCAAACCGAGCACCCGATTCGATTCGTCTGCATCGCATTGCGTCCCACGCTCGATTTGCAGTTCTTCCATTACGAGTTCGAATTGCCCGACCATGTGATTCTGCCCTTGGTTGCCAGCACGTGCGATCTCTTGGAGCGCCTTTCGGGACTCGCCGCGAGCCGTGTCTCCGACGTTCTCGCGTCCATCCGCAACACGTACTGAAAAGAAAAGAGAAATGCGCGAACCGTTGGATCTTCAGGAGTTGTACGGCGAGGCTTTTCTGCGCGGCGTCGCGGAGGGGGCACGCTTGGCCGAACGCGTGGCGAGGCAAGCCTACCAGCGGCACTTCGCACGGGATCGGCGCCCTCTTCGCACCATCCTGGGTGAAGAGCCCGCGGCGGCGACCGGACGCAGCGCGTATCACTTCAAGAAGCGGCTATTCGAGTATCTGATCGACAAAGGCGATCTCCTCCTGCAGGAGGATGGCACGCTCGTCGCGTCTCCGGAGCTGAGCGTGCCGATCGGGGACGAACCCGTGGAAGAGCCGAGTTGCCAGGGCTACCTTCTGCTCACGCAGCTCACCGACGTCGTCGATGCGGTCCTATCGGGCACGGATGGCTTTCAAGCGATCGGACAGAAATACGGCATGGAGGCCGCGCTCGAGCATTGGAGCTCGGCGATGGTCGAGCTGCCGGTGCGGGTACCGGGGATCGCGATGACCGCACGCGCGCTCCTGCAGCGGCTGGAGCGTGGGCCGTGCGTCGTCCTGGAAGGTGGGGCCGGCGTCGGTGCCGTGCTTCGACACGCGCTGTCGATGCCGCGCTTCCGCACCGCTATCACGAATATCGAACAATACTATTTCACGGAGATCAGCCCGCTCCTATTGAACATCGGCAAAAAGTGGCTCCGCGCGAACGCTCCCCCCGAGCTGACACGGCGAATGCGCTTCGAGATCCACGATCTCGATCGGACGGTGCTTCAGGCATTGCCCTATACGCGGGACGAATCCGTCGACGTGATCATCCTCGAGTACGTTCTCTACGACGTCATCGACCTGCACGAGGTGTTGACCACGTTCCGGAGGATGCTGCGGCCGGGTGGACGCCTGATCTTCACGATGGCGCATCGTCAGCGCCCGGCGCTGTTTTTCCCGGCCGAAATACTCCAATCCACGCTTCACAGCTTCTATCGCGCGAAGCTCGATCCGCCTCGGAGGGTCAACTACGGGTACCTGACCCTCGAAGAGTGGCAGCTCTCGCTCCGCGACGCGGGGTTTCAGGAGTATCACGTCTATCCCGAAGCGGAACGCCACCCCGAGCTCCTGTTCGGAGGCATCGTCGCCTTCACGTGAGACGCAACAATGGATCGATCTCTCGCGATTCGCCGGCGAGAGATTGCTCCACCCGCCCGATGTCTCGGCCATAGTGAGAAATCGCCGCCGACAGGTCCGAGGGTGAGGACAGCGCCGACCGAGAAGAACGTCCGCCCAAGGCTCGCGCCATGGCGGTATCCAGCGAGGCGCGTGCCCACTCGAGAATCTGCGGCTGCGTCGTCGCCCGGCGTCGGTTTAGACTTCCGACGAGAAGTGCCCACGCCACGACGTCCCCGGCCAAGGCGCACCGCCAGGAGTACGCCACGCTTCCGGTTGCCGGAACGTGCGGCCCCAACTCGGCAACACGGAGTGCATCCATGCAGCTGGCAACCTTGGCCGCAACCTCGGGACTCGCAAGCTCGTTTCGAAGGAAGCCATAGACCCCGGGCGATCCCGCCAAAAGGCCCCGCGAGCCCAAGAACTCGGCAAGCACCTCCGTGGGGCCCTCGAAGATGCGAAAGACGCGCGCATCCCGAAGGATCTGCGGCGCCAGATTGGCTTCGTCGTACCCGCGTGCGCCAAGCACCTGAATCAAACGATCCGCCGCTTTCCAAAGGAACTCGGAGGACACCATCTTGCACGCAACGAAGGCCTCGAGGGGTACGGCATTGCCGGAATCGAGGAGATCCGCCACGGCGTACAGCAATGCGTCCGCCGCGGCCGTTTTGGCCACCAGCTCGCCCAAACTCATCGAATAAGCGATATTCTCATTGAGTTTGCCGGACCCAATAGGGCGCCGCGTGGCATATCGATTCATGAGTTGCAGACAGCGCTTCATCGCTCCGACCGCACACGCGCCCAAGGCGAAGCGCGTGAGCATCATGGAATCCACGCCCACGCGAAGACCATCGCCAACCTCGCCCAACACCTGCGAACCTTCGACATGAACGTCCCGCAAGTGGACCTTGCTCTGCACCATACCGCGCAACCCCATCGAAAGCAGCTCTTCTCCCAAGACGACGCCGGGTTGCTCGGTTCGAACTGCGAACGCGCCCATTTCGCCTGGGTTACCCTCGTTGTCGCAAACGTGGGCCATCACGGTCATGACACCGGACCATGAACCGTTTCCAATCCACACCTTGTCGCCCGAGAGTTTCCACCCGCCACCGGAGGTTGGAATGGCCTTCGTCGAAATCTTCGTGAAGTCGGAGCCCGCACCGACCTCCGTTTGTGCGTACGCACCGAGCATCCGCCCCCGCGCGAGCTGGGGCAGGACGTCCCCCTTGAACGGTTCGCGGGCAAAGGTGGCAATGGGCCGGATCCCGGGGAAGACGGACGTCGTGAGCCAGGTGCCCAGTCCGAGATCGATGGCCGCCGCCTGTTCGAGAATGCGTGCAATATCCCGATTCCAGAGCGCAAGACCGCCATACTCTTTCTCGACCTGAATGCCCAACAATCCGCGGTTCGCAAAGTCGAGCACGATGTAGGGCGGGATGCATCGCCGCTCGTCGATGAGTCGGGAATTGATCCGCCGCTCGGCATAGCCACGTATCCACCCGATCAAGTCGTCCGCACACGCTGCACTGGTTTCCTTGGAGACGGGCGTATACTGACGCTTGATCATTGCCCAATGCCTCTACGATGGCGGATCGAAATCCTTTGGGTCCGGCAGAATCCAGCCTGCGCGTCGCGAAACCGGCGCACCATGATGCAACGCGCCTTGCCCCTGGCCATTCCAATCCGGCCAAGGGTGGCGCACACGGTCCACGGGGGTATGATGCAACGATGCAGCGTTCGATGGTTGCCTTGCGACTCCTAGGGGCGTGCTGCGCGCTGGCGACGTGCGCGTGCGCCACAGCGCGACATGCCAGCCGGGCGGAGCACGAAAGCGCTGCATCGGCGGAGCTCGCATCACGCCGGGCCGTGGAACTCTCGGATCTCTCCGCTCCGGACGGGCGTTGCCGCGTTCTGGTGGATCGTACCAGTCTGGCATCTCCGTTTGCCGCGCAGCAGCCTTCCGTCGTCATGTTCGATCGCGCCATTGATTTGAGTCGCCTCAACAGTCAGGGCATGCAAGGGCACGTGGAAGCGGGTCCCCTGCCCTCGAACGATGCGTGCGCCAATCTCGACGCAATGGCTGCAAGGCTCGCGGGCATGCGGGCTGCGATGGGCCAATGAACTCGAAATACCACGATTTTCATAAGAGCCGCTTCGATGGCTGATTGGACTCCCGTCGTCGCCCTTGCGATTGGCGCGGTCATTTACTTCGTTCGCCAGAGGCGGATTGCGCAAAAGAATGCACCGCCCAAGTTGCAATTGCGGACGAGTTACCGTGGTCGCGTGGTGGGGGGATCAAACGTGTTGCCAAAGGCGACATTCACATCCACGTTGGCGAAGATCCTTCCTTTTACAAGAAGGCCTAGAAGCTCACGACTCTGGGGCGGCTGATGCATTCGCAACGTTGCGTGTTGCGGCGTGCGACGGCAGCAACCCGGTGCCAGCCCGGAAACACGCAACTTCGCGCAAGGCGCGCTCCTTGCCCACATGTCGGAACGTCGAGTTCCGCACAGGGGAGTTGCCCATGTTTCCATCAAAACATCGCGTGGTCGCGCGCAGTCTCGTATCGCTTTCGCTGTTGATTTCCGCATGTTTTGCCGCGTGCAGCGCCTCACGCACCGGCGAAGTCGAGAGTGCCGGTGCGCCGCAAGCGCGCGCGCTGGTGAACATTCCTACGCGAGGCAACGAAGCATCGTTGGATATCGCGAGTTGGAACATCGAATGGTTTGGACACACCTCGTCGGGCCCCGCCAACGAAGTACTTCAATTAAACAATGCGCGGGACATCATCAAAGGAACCGATTTCGACATGTGGGGCGTCGCCGAAATCGTCGCGCACGCTCAATTCGAAGAGCTCAAATCACAACTTCCAGGCTACTCTGGATTTCTCGCCGACGAAGATTCGGTCGCCAATGGTTCCTCGTATTACGGAGCCAGCGAGCAAAAGGTCGGTTTCATCTACAAGAGCAGCGTTCTTCAGCTCAAGAGCGCCAGGGTGATCCTCACCGCCAACGAGTCGAGCTTCGGGGGGCGCCCGCCATTGGAGGCGACCTTCGAGGTGACACTCAATGGTAATACCGCAGATCTCGTAGCCATCGTCCTGCACGCGAAAGCCGGGGCCGATCGGAATAGCTACGACAGACGCCTCGCGGGCTCGCACGCACTAAAGTCGTATCTCGATGGTACCTATCCCACGCAACGCGTCGTCGTTCTCGGCGACTTCAATGACGATGTGGATACCTCCATCACATCCGGCAGCACCAGTCCCTATGTCAACTTCGTGGGCGACACCGAGCGCTACGACTTCCCGACGAAGGCACTCTCCGATTCGAACACATCGACCACCACCGGATTTTCGGACGCCATCGATCACCACCTTTACACCAACGAGCTACGGGCCCAATACCTCGCGGGCTCCGCGCAGGTATACCGCGTCGACCAATACGTGACGAACTACGCGAACACCACGAGTGACCATTACCCGGTGCTCACGCGCATCGCGTGGGGCTCCCTCGGTACGGACGCGGGTACGGATTCGGGCGGCGGCGGCACGGGAAAAGTGGTCATCAATGAAGTCCTCGCCAACGAACGCGGCTCGGACACCGCCGCCGAGTTCATCGAGCTCGTGAACATTGGGTCCGAGGCGGTCGACTTGAGCGGCTGGACCCTCTCGGACACTGCGAGCGTGCGCCATGTCTTCGCGCGCACCACCACCCTCGGCGCGGGTCGGGCCATCACCGTCTTCGGGGGGCCTTCCGCCATCCCGAGCGGCTCGACGGACGCTGTCGCAGCCTCCGACGGCACCTTGAGCCTCGGCAACGGCGGCGACCGTGTCATCCTCAAAGACGCAACCGGCGCCACGGTCCAAGCCGTCACCTACCCGGCCTCCCTCGCAGGAGCGGACGGCGTCTCGTTCAACCTGTCCCCCGACGGCACCCCGGGAACCTACGCGCTCCACACGACCCTCGCCAGCCGCGCAAGCTCCGCCGGCAAACGCGCCAACGGCACGAGCTGGTGAGGCCTTCAGCGCGAACGACGCGGGCGAGACGCCACCATGAGGAGCAGTGCGCAGGGAATTCCGGCGACGGCGCTGCCTGCAACGACCCCGTGAGGGGTGAAGCCGTCGCCAAGAGCCCCTGCCACGGCAAAGGCCGCTCCCTGGGCGAGCATCAATCCGGCGGTGGCGGTCGCGAGGACTGGTCCCCGCGTTTGCGGGTCGGTCAATTCGAGGACGCGCTGATCGAGCCCCAATCGATGACCGGCACCGAGACCCGAGACGAAGAGCGCAACCGCCGCGATCGGCACGACGGGGGCCATCGCATACACGAGCAAAGGAACCAGCTGCATCAGCCCGAGCGGCAAGATGGCGGCGACCCGCGCGCGTTCGCCGAGCGCGCGACCCGCCCAGAGTTCGCCCACGACCGAGCCGGCCGGCAATGCCGCAAGAAGCACACCGACATCCCATCCCGTTCCGTTCATCTGCCGCGCATAGGGAACCGCCAGGGCCTCGGGCACCACACAGAGGACCGGGAGCAACCATCCCAACAGGAGCAACGCTCGCAGCTCCGGTGTGCGAAGAGCCACCCCTAACGCAAAAGTCGATTGAACGTGGCAGATCGACGATTGCCTCGCAGTCGAGCAGCGGCAGCGGGACAACCCCGGCGGGGCCGGCGCCTTAGTCCGTCTCCAAGGAGAGGATCGCCAGGCAGAGTGGCGACCCTGGCGTTCAACCCTGACACGTCGCGCCGGTTCCGCCGGTTTCCTCTCGCTGCCGCGGTCCCAGCACCAGGCAGGTTCGAGCCTGACACATTCAATCGACCGTTGCCTTACGCCGCGATGGATCGCCGGCGATGCGGCCGGGCGACGCGCCGCGGGCACCTGGGCGACCGGCAATCCGCGACACAAGATGATGGCCGAGAGCAAGAACGTCGCGGCATCGAAGAGCAGAATGGTACCGCTGGACCATTGCGTCAGAAGAAAGCCGCCAAAGGCATAGCTCGCGATCTGCGCCGAGTTCGAAGACATTCGCAGTATCGAATGCGCCAATGGATAAACCCCGGGAGGCACGAGATCCGGAAGGCTCGCAGCGCGTGTCACCGCAAACAGCGATCCGAACGTGCCCGCGACGAATGTCGCGGCGAGCAGCATCGCGACAGGGAGCTCCGGCACGACCATGCCCGCGATCAGGGCCCCTGCCAGGAGCTCGCACCCGATCAACGTGCGTCGGGCCGGTAGACGGCATCGAGACCACAGTGCACCCGCCAGGGCGTGGGGCAACAGTCCAAGGCCGAACGTGAGCGCGGAGAGAAAAGACGAGCCCGTGCGCTCGTGGATTCTCACGGAGAGGGCCACTTGGGCAATGAGTGTACCGGACAACGAAATAACGTGAGCAACGAAAACCGCTCGAAATGATGCGACGCGTAGGGCATCCAGCCAACTTGCAGCTCGTTTTGGGACTTCGCGCGCCATAATCATCATTTGATCCACCGTTCGAAAATAGCTCAATCTCTTTTCGTATTAACGATCAACGCGCTTTGCATCATGAAGCGCGCGACACCTAAAATCCTCAAGGAGTCATACATGATCCGCAAAATCGTTCTCGTTGCCGCGGTGCTCACTGGTCATGCGCGCAAGGACCGCCTCACGCTGCCGTACATGTACTATTGAGATGACCTGTCGCTGAAACCGTAAACCCGGTCGCCTCTCTCCCATTCGAGGGGCTTCCTACGCTCCGGGAAAGAGGCAACCGGCCTATGAACAACGCCACCGATACCGTTGAAAAGCTTTCCATTCCTGGGCCCACCGGGCGCCGGGTGCTCGGTAATCTCTTCGATTTTTCGTCCGACCCGCTGACATTTCTCACGCACGCGGCGCGAGAACATGGCGATGTCGTCGCCATCGGCTCGCACAACGTGCTGCTCACCCACCCACGCGACATTGAAAATATGCTCGTCGACCGCGAGGGCCGCTTTTCGAAGGCGAGGGTGCCGGGCAGCAGCGAGGGCCGTCGTGGCCAGGGCTTTCCCCACGCCATGATGAACAGCGACGGAGACGACTGGCGCACCAAACGCGACCGTCTGCAACCGTCCTTTTCGCGCCATATGACCACGACCGCCGCCGAGGTGGTGCGGGTCGAGGCCGAACGGACGCTGAATGGCTGGGCATTGGGGAGCGTGCAGGATCTGCAAGAGCACGTGGCTCGGCTTACCTTGCGCGTGGTCACGCGGCTTCTGTTCGGGGAGTCCTTTTCGTCTTCCGACGTGGAGATTGTCGCGAAGTTGGTCGCCGCCGTGATGGATTTGGCCACCACCCCCATCATTTTGCCCGAGTGGGTGCCGACGCCGAAGGTCGTGCGCATCCGCCGCTCACTGCGGCAGCTCGACGAAGTCCTGGCCCGGGTCGCCACATCGCCACTCGCGCGCGATCGCGAGCGGGCTCCCGTACTTCACGCGCTGATGAGCGCAACGCCCAAGCTCTCCAGTGCGGAGCTGCGGGACGAATTCGCCACGCTGGTGATGGCCGGATACGAGACCACCAACGACGCCGTCGTTTGGGCATCCTATCTGCTCGCACAACATCCAAACGCCGCCCAGCGCGTCGCGGAAGAAGCCGACGCGGCGACGCAGAAGAAGGCGCCGAGCGTCGAACGAATGGAATCGCTCCGGTACACGCACGCCGTGCTGAAGGAGGCGATGCGTCTGTATTCTCCGGTCTGGATCACCAGCCGCGATTGCCTTTGCGATGTCGAATACGCAGGCCATCGCATCCCCCGAGGGACCACCGTCACGGTGAGCCAATGGGTCACCCATCGCGATCCGCGCTTCTTTTCGGATGCCCATCGATTCGTCCCCGAAAGGTGGCTCGATTCGTCGAATCCACCGATTCGTGGCTCGTATTTCCCGTTTGGGCTGGGTCCACGCGCCTGCATCGGCGCCGCCGTCGCGACCACCGAAGCGGTGATCCTCCTCGCGGAGATCAACCGCCGCTTTCGACTCGAGCTCGTCGACCCGTCCGCCGTTCGCCCGCGCCCGGTGATTGCGCTGCAGCCGGTGGGGGTTCGGGTGCGCGTGCGCCGCCGGGAAACCATCCCGGCGCCGAGCCAGCCCGCCTAACGCAAAAGTCGATTGATTATGGCGGACTCGCGCGTCGCTAGCTGGCGAGCAGCGGCAGCGGGACACTCCCGGCGAGACCGGCGCCTTAGTCCGTGCCCAGCGCCAGGATCGCCAAGATATGGCGATCCCGATTTTCTGAACCACACATCGCTCCGGGCTCGCCGGTTTTGTTCCGCTGCCGCGGTTCATGGATCAGGTCATGTGATACCTGACACATTCAATCGACCGTTGCCTTAGACGCAAGGGAGTCGGACGAAGAACGTCGACCCCTGTCCGGGCGAGCTCTCGACCGAGATCTTGCCGCGGTGCAGGTGCACGATTTCTCGGCAGATCGCCAACCCCAGTCCAGCGCCGCCCACGTGACGCGTGTTCGTTCCATCGACTTGATAAAAGCTCTGGAAGATCTTTTCCTGCTCCGACACGGCAATACCTATCCCCTCGTCGCCAACGCGGAAAACCACGAAGCCATGCTCCTTGGAGACCCCGACCTCGACCGTGCCCCCTTCGTGGGAAAACTTGATGGCATTGTCGACGAGATTGATGAGCACCTGCTGCAGCCTGCCCGGATCGGCTTCGAGCTTGGCCGCGCTCCCGTCCGCGCGGCATCGGACGACGATGTGCCGCGCTTCGCCAAGCCCACGCATCTTGTCGACCACTTGGCGCACGGCGTCCTGCGCATCGACTTCCGTCGGCTCGATGCGCATGCGCGCGGCATCGAGGCGGCTCATATCCAGCAGATCTTCGACGAGGCCAACGAGTTGCTCGCCGTTGGTGCGAACGACGCCGAGATATCCAATCGCGTCCGCACAGTGTCCGCGATACAGGCACACCTTCTGCTTGGAAAGGAGCCCGACCGCACCGCAGCGTGGGCAACGCTCGGGTAACCAAGTCACCTCGCCGGATTCCGAAGGTGTGGAGACGACGAGGGACTCGCAGGAGGAGCAGGCCCAGGCGGCGTGTTCGGAAAGGCGGACGGCGAGGCCGTTGGGGATATTGACGATGGCGTTGAGGGGCGTGCGGAGCTCGTGGGACGTATTGGCGAGAAATTGCGTTTTGAGGCGAGCGCTCTCGCGCGCCGCGTCGAGTGCGACACTGAGCTTCTCGTTGTTGTCTTTCAGTGCAGAGTACAAGCGAGCGTTGTCCAGGGAGATCGCGGCTTGGGAAGCGAGGACGGAAAGGATAAGGACGCGAGCGACGGTGAAGGCGTTGGTCGTCTGGTTGTTTTCCAAATAGAGAACGCCGATGAGGCTTCCGCCGCGGATGACGGGAACGCAGAGCGCGGACTTGGGGGCCCGGCGCTGCAGGATCTCGTCGCGCCCGAACATGGGGTCGGAGATCGCGTCGTGCAGGACGCGGGACTCGCCCGTTCTCGCGACGAACCGGACGACGGCCGGCACGACGTCAGGGCATTCGTCGAGGGGTACGGATCGGATCTCGGCTCGCTCGAAGGCGCGTGCACGAGCAACGGCGCGCAGATCTCCGCCGTTGGCGAGCACCAGGACCGCCGTCTCGGCGCCCGCCGACGCGAGGCACATTTCGAGAAGCACGCCGAAGACCCGATCGAGTTCCACCTCGCTGGAAATGGCCTGAGAAGCCTTGAAGATCGCCGTGAGATCGAGCGACTCGCCCAGCTTGTCGGAGCTACTCCACGTCGTCACCGACGGTTGGCTTTCCATGGGCCGCGGCGCGACCGACGGACCCCGCGGGCACATGCCATCGAGCTGCGACACTTTGCGCTCCGCGCCCCAGGCGCGGTACGCGTCACGCGCTTTGGCGATGTAGGGCAGGCCCATCTCACGCCGGCCGGAGTCGATCAGAAGCTTGCCCGCGAGCTCCGACGCGAGCGCGAGATACTGGCGAAAGCCCTCGTCGTTCGCGGCGCGGCTCGCATCGTCGAGCAGGGTGAGCGCGCGCCATGAATCGCCCGCGGCACGCGCCACGGCGCCCTCGAGGATCCCATGCATGTGCCGGAAGTTGGCCGGGCACGATCCGGCCCAACGGGCGAGCTTCGCGCGGCATGCCTCGAGCCGTGCCGTGGAGACGGCATCGTCCGCGCCCGTGTCGACCAGGCAGAGGCCGAAGAAGAGCTCGTGCGCGGCACTCGTGATGAGACCCCGCACGAAGGTCAGCATCTCCTCCGCCTTTCGGCACCACGCGATGGCCTGCTCGACGTGGCCATGGATGTACAGCGCTTGTGCGAGACCGACGTACAGAATGACGATTTGGTTCTTTTGCGACTCGTTCTGTTTCAACCACGACGGTACGTCGACGTCGCCGAGGGTGAACGTCGTCTCCGAGGCGGTCTCCCCGAGCAGGTTGACGACCGGAAACTGGACGGCCTCGGTCAACGCGATGGCGATAGCGTTTCGCGTCTGCTTGATGAAGCGCAAGGCCTCGCCGATCTCCCGATTGAACTTCTCGAGTGGCTCGCCCAGATGAAACGTCAACTCGATCTTGAACTGCAGATTGTAACACGCCCATTGCAGGTCTCCACCATCGAGCCCGCAACGGTAACCCTCGTCGAAGATCGGCAGGCTCGCCTGAAGGTGGTTCACCCACGGCAAGACGAATGCACCGAACATGACCGCGTCCTTGCAGGTCTCCGCAAGTCCGTGGAGCCTCCGGCCGAGTTCCCAGCCGAGCATGCCGTATTCGTAGGCGGTGCGGTAGTCGCCCGGCCCGTAGGCGAGGAATGAGGCGAATCCCGTGTAGGCATTGGCCGATTTCGGACAATTGCCGTAGGTGATCGACAATCTGGCCAACGTCGCCGTGAGCAGCGGATGGAGCGGCTGCCTCGCCGTGTACACGCTCGGGAGCATGCCGACGAGCAAGGGCAAGGCCGCGATGATCGTAGGGTTGGTCATCTGCGGCAGGTCGATGAGCGACCGAATCGGCCTCCCGCCAACCCGGCGTTCGATCTCGGCCATCTCCGCGGCGAGCGCCGCAGCGAGATCGCCTCGCTCATCCACGTCGATGCCGAGCGCCCGCAAGCCGATCTGGCCCCAGCGAATGACATCTTCGTGCTTCATTTCGAGCGTGTACTGCCAGACGAGGAGCTTGCAAACCTCCGCCCGTTCGATGGGGGTGCGGGCGCGATTCATCAGGTCGAGGCTGATGTTCTCGGAGATCTCGAAGTGGCCGAGCAGGTATTCGATCTCGGCCAGCTCGAGGCGCATGCTCATGTTGGCCTCGTGCTCTTGCTCCCAACCGTCGACGCAGCCGAGCCCAGATTGGTAATAGGCGCCTGCGGCCGCGTAAGCATTGGCGTGCTTGGCGCGACGCCCGGCCAAGAGATTGAGGTGCGCGAGGGTGCCGCGCTCGGCGGGGGTGAGGAGCTCGCGCGCGGTGTTCAAATGGTCGGCGATGGCGAAGATGCCATCTTCGTCGGCCCCGGCGCGTTCGAGCAAACGTCGCCCGATGCGCACGTGCGACTGCTTGCGCGCTTCCACCTCCTCCGAGTCGTAGGCGGCCTGCTGGACACGGTCGTGCAGGAAGCGGAATTGACGGTGGACGAGCGAGGGGGCGGCATCGCCCGCGGTGCTCTCGAGGCCGGAGGTCGGCAGAACGAAGCCAGCGTGGAGAGCGGGCAAGAGCTTGGCGTAGGTGGCCTCCTCGGTTGCGTCGCAAATCCAGGCCAGGGTCGGGAGGTCGAACTGATTGCCGATGCAGGCCGCCAGATGGCAGGTGCGAAGGCAATCGGGCGAAAGCGAGGAAAGGCGTCGTGCCAGGAGATTGGCGACGTTCTCGGTCACGCTCCGCTCGCGAATGGCCGCGGGTGTCCAGGTGAAATGGCGTGCACTGGAATCGAAGGAGAGCACGCCGTCGGCGTGGAGGGCCCGGAGGAACTGATTGACGAAGAAGGGATTGCCATCGGTTTTCTGCCGCAGCAGCTCGACGAGGGGCGCGACATCGTCTTTGCTGCGATGAAGGGCATCGGCGCAGAGCTCGGCCATGTCGGCAGGCTCGATGGGGCCGAGTGAGACGTCCTCGAAGACGAGTTGCTGCGCTCTCCTGTTTTCGATGAATGCCTTGAGGGGATGGGCCGGGCCAACCTCGTTGTCGCGGTAGGTGCCGATGACCAAGAGATTGCGGCGCCCCTCGGCGGGCACGAACATCTCGAGAAGGCGGAGCGAAGCGGAATCGATCCACTGGAGGTCGTCGATGAAGAGCACGATCGGGTGCTCGGGTTGGCAGAGCACATCGAGAAATTTGCCAAAAACGAGGTTGAAGCGATTCTGCGTCTCGATGGTACCGAGCTTCGGCATTTCGGGCTGCGGCCCGAGGAGTCGTTCGAGATCGGGGATGACGTCGAAGAGCGCACGCGCCTTGTCGCCGAGCGCCCCGAGGATCTCACTCCGCCATTTGGCCAAGTGTTGTTCTGCCTCGCACAGGAGCTGCTGAACGAATTCGTGGAACGCTTCGGTGATGGCCGCATACGGGACGCTGCGACGAAGTTGATCGAATTTCCCCGAAATGAAATATCCGTGGCGGCGGGTAACCGGCACGTGAAGCTCTCGGATGAGCGAGGTTTTCCCGATACCCGAATAACCCGACACGAGCACGAGCTCGCACGGGCCATCCACCGTGCGCTCGAACGCGGCGACCAGGCGCGCGCTCTCCCGGGCGCGTCCATAGAGCTTTTGCGGGATGCAGAAGGCCTGGAGAACGTCATCTTCTCCCAGCGAGAGACACGCCGCGCGGTTCGCGAGGCCGATCGCGAGGCAGCGCTCGAGATCCGCTTTGACGCCCATGGCACTTTGGTATCGGTCCTCGGGGTTCTTCTCGAGCAACTTCATGACGACGTCGGAAACGGACCGCGGAATGTTCGAATCGACTTGGACCGGCGGCATGGGACGTCGCGCCAAGTGTGCGTGCACCCATTCGAGCGCGTCGTTGCACGTGAACGGGGGGCGCCGCGTCAGGAGCTGATACAGCGTCACCCCCAGCGAATACAAATCGGTCCGATGATCGATCGCCCGATTCATGCGCCCGGTCTGCTCGGGCGAAATATAGGCAAGTGTAAATTCGCGCCGGAGGGTGCCCTGCTGGCTTGCATCGCTGGAGACCGGCGCGCTGAGCGTGGTGCTGGCCCCAAAGTCGATGAGCTTCGCCCGTTCCGATCTGTGGCAATAGACGATGTTGGCCGGCTTGACGTCGTTATGAACGATTTGGGCGCCATGGATCGTATCGAGCGCCGTGCAGATTTGGGCTGCGATTCGAAGGGTCTGCTCGATGGAGAACGCCTCCTGGGTTGCAAGCTTGTCGAGGGACGTGGCGCCGAAATCTTCGAGCACCAGAAAGGTGGTTCCCTCGTCCGTGCGGAGCCCGTGAGCTCGAATGACGAACGACGAGCGAAGGCGCCGAACCGTTTCGAATTCGTGACGGTAGCGCGCACGGTCTTCGCGGCACGCGCTCGCCCCTTGCAGGACCTTTAGGACGACCGTTTCGGATTCGATGGTCCCCCTTGCCGCGGGGCGCGCGCGACAAACGACGGAGCGTGCGCTCTCGGAAAGCACCGCTTCGATCGTGAATCCTGCGAGGGAGCCCATCGTTCGATGCCTAACCGAGACGGGACAGTGCCCGGTGGGTCAAGTAGCGGGCCATGGCGTTGGAGAGCTTGATGAAGTCGACCGGCTTGATGACGATGTCGGCCCCTCCGGCGCGAAACAATTCGTCGGACGGATACAGACGACCGTAGGCGGTGAGAAAGATGACCGGCGTCGCAAGAACCGGTACGTCGAGTGTGTACCCAGGGAGACCGGCGCGATCGAGGGTGCCACGTATCAACTTCACCAGCCCGACGCCATCGAGGTGCGAGCGTTTCAACTGGATGTCCATCAGGATCATGTCGAGGCGCTCGCCTTCGCGTTTCAGGCACGTGCACGCCTGCTCGTCATTTTCAGCCTCGAGCAGTTCATAGTGATCCTCGAGAAGCAGTCGAGCCGCCGCGAGGTTGCCCGCATCATCGTCCACGTAGAGCACGAGTGGTCGCGGCGCGGGCATGCTTTCAGGGACGTCGGGCACGCTGGGCCTCCTCGATGCAAGGGAGTCGGACGAAGAAGGTCGACCCCTGTCCGGGCGAGCTCTCGACCCATATCTTGCCGTGATGGAGGTGCACGATTTCCCGGCAGATCGCCAACCCCAGTCCAGCGCCGCCCGCGTGACGCGTGTTCGTTCCATCGACTTGGTAAAAGCTCTGGAAGATCTTCTCCTGCTCCGACGCGGCGATACCTATCCCCTCGTCGCGAACGCGGAAGACCACGAAGCCATGCTCCTTGGAGACCCCGACCTCGACCGTGCTCCCTTCGCGGGAAAACTTGATGGCATTGTCCACCAGGTTGATGAGCACCTGCTGCAGCCTGCCCGGATCGGCTTCGAGCATGGACGCGCTCCCGTCCGCGCTGCGTCGAACGACGATGTGCCGCGCTTCGCCAAGCCCGCGCATCTTGTCGACCACCTGGCGTACGGCGTCTTGCGCATCGACTTCCGTCGGCTCGATGCGCATGCGCGCGGCATCGAGGCGGCTCATGTCCAGCAGATCTTCCACGAGGCCAATGAGTTGCTCGCCGTTGGTGCGAACGACACGGAGATATCCGATGGCGTCCGCCCATTGTCCGCGATACAGGCACACCTTCTGCTTGGAAAAGGCTGCGACGGCGCCGCACCGGGGGCAATGATCCGGTGACCAATTCGCGTCGCCCGAGCCCGACGCGGCCTCACCCATGGGAAGAGCTCGTGCAATGAGGAGCTGGTGGCACGAGGAGCACGTCCACGCGACCCGCTCGGAGAGGCGGGCCGCGAGGCCGTTGGGGATGTTGACGATGGCGTTGAGCGGCGTACGGAGCTCGTGCGACGTGTTGGCGAGAAACTCGGTTTTGAGGCGAGCGCTCTCCCGCGCCGCGTCGAGTGCGACGGTGAGCTTCTCGTTGTTGTCTTTCAGTGCAGAATACAAGCGGGCGTTGTCCAGGGAGATGGCGGCCTGGGAAGCGAGGACGGTGAGCACCCGGACTCGAGCCACCGTGAAGGCGTCGGTGGTCTGGTTGTTCTCCAAATAAAGGACGCCGATCAGACCGCCACCGCGCATGATGGGGACGCACAGAATGGACTTGGGGACGCGCCGCTGGACGATCTCGTCGCGTCCGAACATGGGGTCGGAGATCGCGTCGTGGAGCACGCGAGGCTCGCCCGTTCTCGCGACGAAATGGACAACGGCGGGGACCAGGTCGGAGCACTCCTCGAGCGGGATGGCTCGAACCTCGGCTTGCTCGAACGCGCGGGCGCGGGCGACGACCCGAAGCTCCAGGTCTCCGGAGGAAACGCTGGCCCGCTCCTCGGCGAGCATTAAGACGGCGGCTTCGGCGCCGGCGGCCGCGAGGCACATTTCGAGAAGCACGCCGAAGACGCGATCGAGCTCCATTTCGCTGGAAATCGTCTGGGAAGCCTTGAAAATCGCCGCGAGATCGATCGACTCGGAGAGGTTTCCCGAGCTACTCCACTCCGCCGAGGGCGCGGAGGGACGGCTATCTTTCGGCCGAGGTATCGACACTTGTGCATACATGCGATCGAGTTGTGCCACTTTGCGCGTGGCGCCCCAGGCCTGGTAGGCCTCGCGCGCCTCGGTGATGTAGGGGAGGCCCATCTCGCGCCGGCCGGACTCGATCAGGAGCTTGCCCGCGAGCTCGGATGCGAGCGCGGCGTACTGCCGAAAGCCTTGCCGGCTCGCCGCGCGGCTCGCATCGTCGAGCAAGGTGAGCGCGCGCCATGAATCGCCGGCCACGCGCGCCAGGGCGGCCTCGAGGATCCAGTGCATGTGCCGAAAGTTGGCCGGGCATGTCTCGGCCCAGCGCGAAAGCCTTTGCCGGCACTGCTCGATGGCCTCCGCACCTTCCCCGGCGGCCCCGACATCGAGCCATGCGAGCGCATGGAAGAGCGCGTGCGGGGCGTTTTGAACGAGGCCCCGCATGTAGGGCAGATTTTCCTCGGCCTTCCGGCACCATTCGAGGGCGCGCGGGACATCACCATGAATGTACAGCGCCTGCGCTATTTCGATATGGAGAATCGTAACTTGGGTCCCCTGCCCTTCGTTCTTCTTCAACCACGACGTGACATCGACGTCGCCGAGCGAGAAGACGCTCTCGCCCGAGGTTTTGCCGAGAAGATTGAGAACCCGGAACTGAATGGCTTCGAGAAAGCTGCGCGCCACGTCGTTGCGTGTTTGGACCGAAAAGCGCAAAGCTTCGCCAATTTCTCGATTGACCTCCGCGAGCGGTTCCCCGAGATGAAGAAGATTGATGGCCCGGAACATCAGATTGTACCCGGCCCATTGCAATTCGCCAGCATCGAGCCCGCAGCGATACCCTTCGTCGAAGAAAGGCAGGCTCGCTTGAAGGTGCTCCATCCACGGCGAGAGAAATGCCCCCATGTGCGTGCCGTCTTTGCACGTGTGCGAGCGCTCGCCGTGTTTTTCGCTGAGTCGCCAGCCGAGCATGCCATACTCGTAGCCCGCGCGGTAAGCATCGCATCGTGAACTCAGGAAAATGCCGAACATGGCATATGCGGTCGACGACTCCGGGCAGTTCCCATGAGTGATCGACAGATTGGCGAGTTTGGCGGCCAGAACTCCGTCGAGCTCTTGGTTCGTCATGTACGAACTCGGGAGCATGCCCACGAGCAGTCGCATCGCAACGAGAATCGCGGGTTCCGTCATTTCCGGCAGATCGATGAGAGAGGCAATGGGGCGCCCGGCCCTGCCGCGTTCGATTCCCGTCAATTCGATGTCGAGTGCCGCGTCCAGATCCCCATCTTCGTCGATGTCGATGCCGAGCGCGCGCAATCCAGTGCAGCCCCATCGGAGAACGTCTCGATGCTTCGTTTCGAGTGTATAGAGCCACAAAAGCAATTTGCAAACTTCGGCACGTTCGATCGGCGTGCGCGCGCGATCCATGAGCTCGAGGCTGATCTTTTCGGAGAGCTCGAAGTGGCCAAGTAGGTATTCGATCTCCGCCAACTCGAGGCGCATGCTCATGTTGGCCTCGTGCTCTCGTTCCCAGGGGCCAACGCATGCAAAGCCCGCTTGGTAATAAGCACTCGCCGCAGCATAGGCATTGGCGCGCTTCGCGTGCTGCCCGGCCAACGAATTGAGATGCGCGAGCGTGGGTCGCTCGGCGGGGGTGACGAGCTCCCGGGCCGCGTTCAGATGGTCGGCGATGGCGAAGATGTGCTCCTCGCCGGCCCCGGCGTGCTCGAGCAACCGGCGACCGATGCGCAGATGCGATTGCTTTCGGGCTTCGACGTCCTCGGCATCGTAAGCGGCCTGCTGGACGCGGTCGTGCAAGAAGCGAAATTGGCGGTGCACGAGTACGGGAGTGGTATCGCCCGTGGTGGTTTCGAGACCGGAGGTCGGGAGAACGAAGCCGTCGTGGAGCGCCGGCAGGAGCTTGGCGTACGCAGCCTCCTCGGATGCATCGCAAATCCAGGCCAGCGTCTTGATGTCGAACTGATTGCCAATGCAGGCGGCGAGGTGCACGGTACGAAGGCACTCGGGCGAAAGGGAGCAGAGACGACGGGCCAACAGATCGGCGACGTTCTCGGTGACGTTGCGCTCGAGAATGGCCTCGGCTGTCCAGGTGAAATGGCGTGCCGACGCATCGAATGTGAGCACGCCGTCGGCGTGGAGAGCGCGGAGGAACTGATTGACGAAGAAGGGATTGCCATCGGTTTTCTGCCGCAGCAGCTCGACGAGGGGCTCGACGTCGTCCTTGCTGCGATGGAACACGTCGGCGCAAAGCGCGCCCATGTCGGCCGGCTCGAGGGGACCGAGTGCGATGTCCTCCAAAACGAGTTGTGCGGCCCTTCTGCCGTCGATGAACCCCTTGAGCGGATGGGCAGGGCCGACCTCGTTGTTGCGATAGGCACCGATGACCAAGAGATTGCGCCGCTCGCCCGCGGCCACGAGCATCTCGAGAAGGTGGAGCGACGCAGAGTCGATCCAGTGGAGGTCGTCGATGAAGAGCACGAGCGGATGCTCGGGCCGGCAAAGCACGTCGAGAAGGCTGCCAAAAACGAGGTCGAAGCGATTTTGCGTCTCGATGGTGCCGAGCTTCGGCACCTCCGGTTGCGGGCCGAGCAGCCGTTCGAGATCGGGAATGACGTCGAAGAGCGCGCGCGCCTTGTTGCCGAGGGCGCCGAGGATCTCGCTGCGCCACCTCGTGAGGCTCTGTTGCGGTTCGCACAGGAGCTGCTGGACCAGCTCATGGAACGCCTCGGAAATGGCCGCATACGGAACACTGCGGCGGAGCTGATCGAATTTTCCCGAGATGAGGTAGCCGCGGCGGCGGCCGACGGGTACGTGAAGCTCGCGGATGAGCGACGTTTTTCCGATTCCCGAATAACCTGAAACGAGGACCAACTCACACGGCCCATCCACCGTACGCTCGAACGCAGCCACCAGCCGCGCAATCTCCCATTCGCGCCCATACAGCTTTTGCGGGATGGAGAAGGCGTCGAGAATGTCGTCCTCCCCCAACGGAAAACACTGCTCGCGGTTCGTGAGCCCGATGGCGATGCAGCGCTCGAGGTCCGCCTTGACGCCGATGGCGCTCTGGTATCGGTCCTCGGGATTCTTCTCGAGCAACTTCATGACGACCTCGGAAACGGCCCGCGGAATGGTCGGGTCGACGTCGGCCGGAGGCTTTGGGCGTCGCGCCAGGTGGGCATGCACCCATTCGAGCGCATCGCTGCCGAGGAACGGGACGCGGTGGGTCAAGAGCTCGTACAGCGTCACCCCCAGTGAATACAAATCGGTCCGGTGATCGATGGCCCGATTCATACACCCCGTCTGCTCGGGCGAAATATAGGCAAGCGTGAACTCACGCTCCAGCGGGACCTGCTGGTTCGCATCGCTGGAGACGGGTGTGGTGAGCGTCGTGCTGGCTCCGAAGTCGATGAGTTTGGCCTCGCCCGACTGGGGGCAGAATACGATGTTGGCCGGCTTGACGTCGTTGTGAACGATTTGGGCGCCATGGATCGCATCGAGCGCCGAGCAGACTTGGGCGACGATTCGAAGCGTCTGCTCGAGGGAGAACGCCCGCTCGGCTGCAAGTTTGTCGAGGGACGTGGCGCCGAAATCTTCGAGCACGAGAAAGGTCGTCCCTTCGTCGGTGCGAAGCTCGTGCGCTCGTATGACGGAAGAGGAGCGAACGCGCCGAACCGTTTCGAATTCGTGGCGGTAGCGCGCACGGTCTTCGCGGCGCGCACTCGTTCCTTGCAGCACCTTCAGGACGACCGTTCCGGATTCCGAGGCGCTCGTTGCTGCACGGCGCGCACGATAAACGACGGAGCGCGTGCTCGCGGAGATCGTCGCCTCGATCGTGAATCCTTCCACCATCTCTCCCCCGAGCTCCATGGTGGCATGAGATGCGTTTCAAACCCAGCCATGCCGTCGCACAGTGTTTCGAGCGACCGCTGGCCCCGGACAAAACGTTTCAACCGAGGCGATCTCGTGTGCGGTGGCGCCAAAATTGAACACCCACTTTCGACAACACACGGCGTCGATTTTTGGCAACGGCTCGGGGGTGGCGGTCGATATCGAGGGTGCTGCAACGCAACCCTGGAGAATTCTTATGCGACACGTCGCCCTTCTTGCGTCGTTTTCGGTAGCTTGGTTTCTCGCTTACGGCTGTGGGAACTCCGATTCGGAGGAGGGCGCTGCCCCGCCCGACGGGGGGATCGACGCACCGGATGGCAACCCCGGGCCAGTTCCCGAGAATTGCCCGGCGGCGTTCCCGGCCGACGATCCGATGGGCATCAGCGATCGGTGCGGATTGTTCGTCTCGGCCGGTGCGGCGGCGAACGCCGGGGATGGCACCATGGCGCGTCCGTATGGCTCGCTGCAGAAGGCGATCTATGCCGCGCTGGACACAGGGCGGCGCGTTTACGTGTGCTCCGGAAAATACGTCGAGCCGATCGTACTTTCGGGCAAGGTCTCGTTGTTTGGCTACTTCGATTGCGCGGGCGGCCATTGGAAGGTCACCCAAGAGCGAGCGAAAATTGCGCCCCGTACGAGCCCTGCCGTGCGCGCCGTGTTGGCTGAAAACGTCTACTTCGATGGCTTCGAGATCGTCGCGCCCGACGCGTGGGAGCCCGGGGGAAGTTCGGTCGGACTCCTGGCCACGGATTCGATGGGCCTCTCCATCGTCAACACGAAGATTCACGCAGGCGTGGGGGGCAACGGAGCCGACGGCAAAGAAGGTCCCACCCTGCGGCCCGCGGCCAATATGGACGGAGCCGGTGCCCCGAGCACGGAAGACTGCTGCCTCTACGACGTCACCGGTGCCTGCTCGGGTCGTAAGACGAGTTGTGAGGCCACGCATTCGAGCCGCCCCGGGGGAGTCGGCGGATGCGTCGACGACAATGGCCGTACCTACGGTACGCCTTCGGGCGGGATTTCGGGGGGAAGCGCCTGGTTCGTGTACGACCTCCTATCCGGCTGGCGACGGACGGACGGATGGGTGGAAGACGGACGGCCATTCGGCGGAGGAACGGAAGCCTGTGCCTCCGGTGGCCAGGCCAATACGAACACGAACGGGCGCGACGGACACCCCGGCGATCCGGGAACGAGCGGGTCCGGTGGTCGTGACTTCGGCGGCATCCTCCTGACGCCAAACAGCGTGTACGTCACAAGCGACGGCTCCCCTGGAACGGATGGGCGGCCTGGCCAAGCGGGCGGCGGCGGCGGCGGCCGCAACGCCACGAGCAATGGCTTGACCCCGAAGCAGGGAACCATCGCCATGGGCCCACCCGGTTCCGGCGGGGGCGCCGGCGGCTGCCCGGGCATCGCCGGTATGCCCGGCCAGGGCGGCGGCGCAAGTTTGGCCATCGTGTCGCTGAACAGCCCCTTTCAACTTCGTAACGCCTCCGTCGAGACATCCTCCGGCGGCGCCGGAGGCCGAGGCACCTTTGGAAGCGCGCCCACGGCCGGAGGCGAGGCCGGTCCGGCACTTCCACTTTTTGGAGATGCCCTCCGCGGATTCGCCGGCGGCGCCGGCGGCTTGGCCGGCGCGAGTGGCAGTGGCGGTGGTGGCCCTTCGATCGGCGTTCTTTACAGAGGACTATCGCCGATTTTGAATGACACCGTCATCAAGGTTGGCCCGGGAGGCAATGGGGTTCCCGAAGAGAAGGGGCGCACCACCATTCCGGGATCGAAACCCGGCCTCGCGACCCCCTCGCACGAGTTCTAAATCCGATTCAGAATCTCGGTGCCCCGCACGTCGGTGTACCACCATGGTTCGATGTACCGACGGGCTGGGACAGACGGTACACCGTAGCGGTACACGGCGTTGACGCGGTCTGCGTCCGACAGGCCGCTTTTTGTCCTTCTTCATGCTCCACCTGGAAGCCTTCCACCCTGACGGCGGTCTCGTGCACCGGCACGTCGATTGCTGTCGGCATCCGTCGAACCATTCGCGGCAGCCTGTTCGAGGAGCGCCGCCTATTGACGAACTGGGAGGTACCCATGAAATTCGCAAAAGCCATCATCGCCGCTATGCTGCTCTCGCTTCCCCTGGCTGGTTGCGCCGCGACCGAACTCGATGAGGAGAATACCGCCGAATCGAGTCGAATCGAGGAACCCGACCAAACCGCGTCGTCGACAGAAGCCCTTTTGTCCGGATGTTCCAATGCGGAGATTCGGACGGTTCAGAGAAACTGCCGGACTTGGGATTGCCCACAGATTTATGGCGCGGGCGTAGGAAGCAGAGGAATCCACTGGTGCAATTGGAGCAATGAACCGCCTTTCTCGCATGGAATCTGCCGCTACGAGTGTGCCTGCAGCAACGGGAAAACCGTGGTAGCCGGCGAGGCCGATCAATGCGATAGGTAATATATTGGTGGACGTCGGAAGATGACGAGCCGGCGCACGAGCGGTCCATCCGATACAATCGACGGCCGCTCGCGGTGCCTGCTCATTCTCCAGGCGGGCTTGGTTCCCGCCGACCTACCCGCGGGTGACTCAAACCGCGATATCGAATTTCTGCTTTCGCTGACATTTTGCTCGAGAGGGAATAGCCGCTCTTCGACCTTGAGAGCCACCATCCATCAACTGCGCTTCTCCACCGCGGACGACATCGAGCGAGTCGCCGCGTGTCGGGCGGGCTATCGGAGGCTCAGCTGCACCCTGCCGGAAGGTGGTGGTGGATCGTTGCGCGGCGTCGGAGGGGAACTTCGTTGGAAGCGTCGGGCGAAGGAAGCCCGCGTCGGGCGCCATTCCTTCGCGCTCGGTCCCGCCGGGCACGCCGCCTCTTTTCGCCAAGTCGCGCTCTTCCGCGGTCATGGCCTCGGAGTCGCCGCACTCGTGCGTGAGAGGCCACGGCGGCAACGCATGAGTGCAAGTTCCAGCGGTTCCGTCTAACCTTCTCTGGGTGCCCAAGGCTCGACGGACAGCGTCCATGATCTACCGCACGGCGTTGCGCCGCTGCTGCCTCATGCTCTCGACATCGGTCGGTCCGGCGAATACAGTTGCTACGTTTCCCTTGGCCCGGCCGCGGACGGTGCCACGGGAGCGTTTACGGCGTGGGAGGCAAGCGATGCCGCACGTCCGTGGTGTGCTGCGCTCGGGAAAACACTGGGCTTCGCAACACGGATTGGCTCGGAGCTCACTTCCGCGCATGATAGGCGAACCAACATTGCAAGCGCACTGGACCGGAAGCCGTAGAAATCCAAGCGCGAGGCGCATGTTGCGACGGACACAGAAACAGGGAGACCAATGCTGACGCGAGCAAAACCGTTACTTCATCAAGCAGGTTCTCCGCACCTCCCATCGCCACCCGCGCGGCCAGGCCCCGCAGGGAGCTGGACCGAAAAGGGGTTCGTGCTGTCGGGGGAGCGGCCGGACGCCATCCGCTCGGCGATCGCGTCCGCACACCGCAACCTCGTGATCCTCGACACGTCGACCGAGAGCATGGCGTCCGAGCTAACGGACCGCGTGCTCGACTTGAGAGACAAGCTGCTCGCCGTGGGTGTGCCTCCCGAGGCCCAAGAGCGCCGCGACAAAGTCCTGTTCGCCTTGTCGAGTTCGAAAGTGTCCGTCGAAGTCCGCGGCTCATTCGGGGATCGTGACGGATCCATGTTGCGCACGGTTGCTCGTGTGATCCACGGCATCGTCGTTTCGAAGACGGAGATCCGAGATGAGGTGGACCGCCTCGTCCTCTCCGCCTCACGCGACTTCGACCCGCGCGCACTTACCCCGCGATCGCTTTGGCTCCTTTCGGCAAAATCGTCACCAAGTGATCTACGCGACGCTGCCAAAAACTTGGTCATCGACGACGAAACGGAGGTCTCCGTCGTAGAATTGCACGGCGCTCGCCGGGACGAGCGCTTGGCGCGAGAGCTTGACGTCTTCGACGCGGTGAAGAAGGTCGGCAAGGGCCGCTATCGCCGGGCGGCCATCGAGCCGTTCGTTGCATCCGAGGCGGCTCTACGAATCGCAACGACGCGTCCTTTGGAGCCTAGGCAGCTCGCAGCGTCAAAGAAGGCAGCGCGCGCACTCGACGCGATCCTCTTCGATGGCTGGGGATTTTACGACCCTGCGGGTCACGCGATTGTGCTGCGCAACAACATGGTCGACCCACATGCCAAGGTTCCAGGCGCACGACGATGATCTCGCCAGGCTAGATCCTGCGGGCGCAGGACCAATTCGTGCGGCACAGGAAGCAAACCAGGCCACGAGCAGCGACCTTCGTGCCCCTTCGCGACACACCACGGTCGGCGGTGGAAATCACGCCGACCTCGTAGTGCCCAGGGACGGAATCGAACCGCCGACACGGGGATTTTCAGTCCCCGAGGAGGTGCGAATTTCGCCGGGAGAAGAGCCAAATTTTGCGGGGCTGTGCTGTATTTGGACGGCCTCCATGGCCACCGAGGGCGGCGGAGAGCGCCCCCGAAGAGGGCTTGCCATCGATGCCGGCAACCTTGACAAGACGCGTTCTCCAGCGCACGGGCGGCGCTCGCGTTCGCCTGCCGCGCCTATGGGCAACCGGGAGGTCCGACATGGATGGTCGCCGGGCCGGGCTCGATCTCCTCGTCGGCGCGCCACGTTGCACGCCGTGGTCACCCGCAGGACGGCACTTGGGCGTGCGCGATGGCGGCGACATGCTCCGCGTGACCGTGGTGCTCATTCGGCTGCTACGCCCGCGCGCCTACGCATCCTCGATGAACCCAATTGTGAAGTTCGGCGATTCGCTCGTCGAGCTACACGGAATATGAGTCCCATGTCATTCGATCGCTCCCGGCACCGCTTTCTTCTTCATGCGAAGAAGGCCGACCGGAGACGTTACTTGGTGGCGGCAACCTCCTCGGGAGCGTTGTCTTCCGGGTGGGCGCGAGCCTCTCTCGAAACGTGAATCATACACAATGAGCATCCGCTTGGATGTAGCCGGATAGGTCTCGCAATATCGCCGGAAACCGCGTCGCTCGTATGCTTCGGCTGGTACGCATTTCGATTGCACCTTCCGCGGGCTGAACGCGAACCAGTATCCGCTGCACGAGCAGCACCGCACCCCACACGCCATGCGGAAACTGCTCCGATGTAAGCAGCAACCGCTGTTGAAGATGGCTCATTGTGCCAATGCTGCTTGAGCGTGACGCGCGATTTCAAAATTGGAACGAGCAACGCGCTCGCGCAGTAATCCTTTCTAGGCATTTCTTGCCGCCACTTCGCCTTCACGAACGTCACAATAATGACAGGCATCATCGGATGACTGTTCGTCCGTTGCGGCCGCTATGTCTATCATGTACGACCGGTTGGAACGGAGAGCTTGACAAAGTGAATGCAAAGCAGATTTGGCGTTTGACACCGGTTTCCTTTGATCCAATCCTAGCTGACTGCGAGGAGGACTCAACGAGGAGACTCTCGAGACATCGGATGTTTGCATCTCACACAACAACGAGGTTCCAGCGAAGAGTGCAATGCCAAGAACGGGGACGGTGGCGAATGCTGGTCTTTCTTGCACCGGTTTCGCGGAGGTGGATCCTCGTTACAAGGTTCGTATGTAATGGCAACAACTAGATGCGTATCGAGAAGCCCACCGACACGTTGTTCGCGAGCGAGCTCTCGACTCGAATACCAGCAACGGCGACGCCTCGCTCTACGCGGATGGGGGGAGCATCCGCGTACTGGCGGAAGGCTCGCCAAAAATCGTCGATCTCCGTATTTCATTTCTGCATAGCCAACCTTCGTGCGCTCGCAACACGGTGGTATCGTCCGATTACAGGTAGGGGCCGCAGCGTCATGGCGCACCGAGTCGCGCCCCCCTCGATGACGGCGGCAAACTTCCGCTCCGGGGTCCACGTCTTCTGGGCGCATTCCCTTCTTGGCGGGCTTCGTCCGGTCGACCATCGACCTCTGTTTTGCTTCACGCAGGCACTTGGCGGGTCCGTGATCCTGCCATGCGTTGCACCATTTCGCCGTGAGCGCTTCGTTGTAACGTCGGCACTTGCCAGCTGCTCCCCGTGCGAAAATCTCGATCGATTCTTTTGTCCGTCGAAGCAGGTGAACAACTAACTCTGCGTCGGGGCGTCCATCGGATCCGCATTGCAACGAACGGAATCGTTGCGACCCACGACCCGAGCTGCCCTCGGGCGCCGAGGTGCACGAGAGTCACCACGGCACCGCCTCCATTTCTTGGTCGAGCCGGACGATGCCCCGAGTCGTGCGAGATGGCTACTGCCATTTCGAGCGGACTTTGTGTGCACCAAGACACGCGGGGGTGCGTCCATTCTTTGAAGGAGACGCTCCGCGGTGAACGGAACCACGGCCCCGAAATGGATAATGAGAAGAGATGGGGCAAGAACGAATTTCGCGAACCTGCCCGTGCGGTCGGGGAAGGACATAGCCATTCGTCCTCGGAGTCCGCACTTGATCGCCGGGTTGCCAACGGTCGCACGTCAAGTTCGCGTATGCCGCTGATGCCATCGATCCTCGCTACCATAAGGTGCGTCAACTGGGATATCTCGCTGCGGAATCAACGAGCAACCAGTTGGAAGTCATGAGCGTGGCTCGGATATGCCGATTCCCGCGCCCAGCAGAGCCTTTTCGAGCAAATGCAACTATCCCCGTCGTCCCGGACAGCAAGATTCACGCGCTGCAGGAGTAGCAAACAGCAAATCGCATCCATGAGTTGCCATGAGCGTTTGCTGCACCCGAATTCACATCGCTGGATACCGAATACGTTGAGATGCCCAGCTCGCGCCGCTTCGAGCGCACCGGGCGAAACGAGTGCCCACGCCGTCGATCGTCCGCTATAGCGAACACGCATACATCAAAACGAATTAACCAAATGTGCTTGGCAATTTAACGAAATAGACTATATCATCTGCCTTCCGCTATTCTACGAAACACATCGCGGTGGCGCGATTATAGTCACTTGTCGTCATCAGCGGCCAGATGATGGCAGTCTCTTTATCCGAACGGTTGGCCAAACATCATCTCCTTACCAATATGACATTGGCAGTGTTGCCGGCGGTCATGGACGCGCGGTCATGGCTGCATCGGAAACCAACATAGGCAACAAACATTCGCCATATCGACTAGTTGGAAATTGGATATTTCATATAACGTTGCGCCACTCGCACTATCAACGCTGAGCATCAGCGTCGTTCGCTTCGCCTTGGTCCATATCGACCGTAGGGCCACTACGTGAGGAAGACTTCAAATTAGTCGTCAATTGGCAAACCGGGCAACTCGGACCAGGCAGTCCGGGAGATGTCGGACCGCATGCTATCTGTTCTCTCATAACGCACGACGAATACCCACGGATTTTGTGGCACACGGAAGTACCTGCGCTGCAAGCGGGGCCAAGGCGCAACAATAAATCACCGACCGGACACATCATGGCGCGCGGAGAAAAGGGTACCCACGGATGAAAAAGCCTCTCGACTCAGATACCAGAAATGTCGAGGCTTCGCTTTGTGCGTGGATGGGGAGAATCATCGGCGAGCTCTCGAGCGTCTGTCCGGAAACCGTTGATCTCGATATTCGATTTTGGGACCTCGGTCTTCGCAGTCTACAAGTTTCAACCCTCGTATCTCTACTGTCCGAGCAAATTGGGCATAGGGTATTGCCCACCGTCGCATGGCAGCTGCGCACCCCCGCTGCACTGGTTCGACACGTCGCCTCCCTGGCCCAAGGCGGCGGCACTTCGCAACTAGCGGCTATCGACGAGGGTCAGGACCGTGTCGAGTCTCCGTTGGAACCAATCGCCATCGTCGGACTAGGCTGTCGATTCGCCGGCAGCGTCAATTCCCCCGATGCTCTATGGGCCATGCTTTGCGAAGGACGCCATGGCGTCCGCGAAGTTCCCGCCGATCGGTGGAATGCATCCCAATACCTCGACGACGACATTGGCTGTCCCGGTAAGATGACGACGCGCTGGGGCGCATTTCTCGAGAATGCTGCGAACTTCGATGCGGCTTTCTTCGGGATCTCTCCCAGGGAGGCGCGGCAGATGGACCCGCAGCAACGGCTCGCACTCGAGGTGTCGTGGGAGGCCCTCGAAGACGCCGGCATCGATCCCCGCAGCCTGCGCGGCTCTGCGGTCGGCGTGTACCTCGGCGCGATGTGGAGCGACTACGCCCGACTGACGTACGGTAACGCCGAGGCCATCGATGCGCACACGGCCACGGGTCAAGACACGTCCATCATATCGGCGCGCGTCAGCTACTTCTTGGGTCTTCAGGGCGGCAGCCTCACCGTGAACACCGCCAGTTCGTCGTCCGCGGTGGCTGTCCATCTCGCCTGTCAGAGCTTGCGCTGCGGCGAAAGCCACATGGCACTCGCCGGCGGCGTTCACCTGATGTCGTCACCGCACAGCACGGTTGCGATGAGCAAGATCGGAGCGATGAACCCCGCTGGCGAATGCCGAGCGTTCGATGCATCCGCCAACGGCTATGTACGGGGCGAAGGCGTCGGTATCATCGTACTAAAGCGTCTCCGCGATGCGGTTGCGAACGGCGATCGCATTTACTGCGTCATCCGTGGTAGCGCGGTTAACAATGATGGGTTCTCCAATGGATTGACCGCACCGAATCCCGAAGCGCAAAAAGATGTACTGGCGAAGGCGTATGCCAATGCGGGTTTGGATCCGATCAAAATCCATTATGTGGAGACACACGGATCGGGCACGATTTTGGGAGATCCGCTCGAGGCCGAGGCGCTCGGCTCCGTGCTCGGCCCCTGTCATACGGCGGAGCGGCCACTTCGAATTGGTTCGATCAAGACCAATGTTGGCCATACCGAGGCGGCGGCCGGAGTCGCAGGGCTACTGAAGGTCGCGCTTTGCCTACATCATGGGCAACTCGTCCCGAACTTGCATTTCGAGCGGCCCAATCCTTACATCGATTTCGACGAACTCCACCTCAAAGTCCAAACTGAGATTGAGGATTGGCCTTGCCCCGAGGAGCTTCCTCGCGCCGGGGTCAGCTCGTTTGGTTTCGGCGGTACCAATTGTCACATCGTGCTCGAGGCTGCACCTGCAAGCACGGCCGTTGCGATACCAGTATCAGCTCCCTCCGAGAAGGCACTCCGCCGACGACTGCTCGATGCGCTCGGGTTGTTCTCTCGCGCAAAGGGTGGGGGCCGAGCCGCCACCTTGTGTCGAGAGCTGGCCGCGCGCGATGATGGTGGCGTCTATCGTACGGTGTTGACCGCTCCAAATGCGAGCGCGATGGCCGGGGTGCTGCCCGCGCGACTATCCCTAGAATCCGCGATGGTCGGGCGGTGGGGAACTCCCCGCCCTCGCCTCGTTTTCGTGTGCCCCGGACAGGGCGCGCAGTGGTTGGGAATGGCCCGCTCGCTGCTGGCTTCGGAAGCCGTCTTTCGCGCCAACATCGCGATCTGCGAGCGCGAGGTGCAAGCGCGGTGCGGGTGGTCGCTCATGGGCGAGCTGTTGGCCGATCCGAAGCAATCTCGTTTGCAGGAAACCGATGTTTCGCAGCTTGCGATGTTCAGTATCGCGATCGCACTCGGGGAGCTATGGCGATCATGGGGAATCGAGCCCGATGCGCTCGTCGGTCACAGTGTGGGCGAGGTGGCCGCCTGCGTACTTGGCGGTGTCCTGCGAATCGACGAGGGCGTTCGAATCGTTGCTGAGCGCGCGCGGCTGGTGCGTGACAAGGTGGCACGGCGCGGCGCGATGCTGCTGGTCTCGTTGCCCGAGGGGGATATCGAGAAGACGCTTCTTCCCCTCGTGGACGAGCTGTGGATCGCCGGCAGCAATAGCCCTTCGTCCGTCTTGCTCGCGGGTTCCCTCGACGCCATCGCACGCACCGAGGCCCGCCTCCGAGATGATGGGTGGCAGTTCCGCCGTGTGAACGTGGACTTCGCGAGCCACTGCCCCGAGATGGCCCCCGTCCTCGACCCCTTGCGCGACGCCCTGCAGGGTCTATCGCCTCAGTTCGCACGAATTCCCGTTCGATCCACGGTCCGCGACGCATGGCTACGGGGCCCCGAATGTGGCCCCGATCATTGGGTCGACAACTTGCGTCAGCCGGTACGATTCCGTCATGCGGTCGAAGCGCTGGCCAACGAGGGACCAACGGTCTTCCTCGAATTGGGTCCGCATCCGGCACTGTTGGGGCCCATCGAGGATACGCTGAAGACAGGAGGCGCCACGTCATGGGGTCTGGCGTCGTGCTGGCGAGGAGAAGACGAGCGCAGCTCGTTGCTCACGACACTGGCGACCCTCTATGAGCTGGGATTCACGCCAGACTGGAGGAAAGTCCTCAGTAACAACGCCGCGTGGCAGCCGCTGCCGGCGGGACTGCTCGAAGAGGTGGAGGCCGCATTCGGCGCGCCAAACGCTGCCCAAGAAGCAGTGCTACCCCTCCCGATTCTCTTGTCGGCAAGCACCCAGGCGGCCCTGCGCGCTCAGGCCGAGAAGTTGCGCGCGCATCTTGAGCAGCGGCCCGAGATCGCCCTGGCGGATGTGGCCCATTCATTGGTCACCACGCGAGCGCAGTTCGAGCATCGCGCCGCAGTCATCGCTCGCGACCGCGCCGATCTCCTCGCGTCCCTCGCCTCGATTGCCCCGGCGGGGTCCTCCCCCAACGCACTCACTGCGCCTGTCACCGCGGACCGAAAGATTGCTCTACTGTTCTCCGGGCAGGGTACCCAGCGCCCCGAAATGGGCCGGGCGCTCTACCAAGCCTTTCCTCTCTTTCGTCTCGCCCTCGATGCTGTCTGCTCCCTTCTCGACCCCGACCTCGAGATCTCGCTCAAAGACGTCCTCTTCGCGCCTTTGGATTCCAATCTCGATTCTCGCCTTCACCAAACCGGCTTTACCCAACCCGCGCTCTTTGCTCTCGAAGTCGCGCTCTTCCGCCTTCTCGAAGCCTACGGCCTCCAGCCACACTTCCTCCTCGGTCACTCCATCGGAGAGCTCGTCGCCGCTCACGTGGCAGGAGTGCTCTCTCTCCGAGATGCTTGCTCCCTCGTCTCCGCTCGCTCTCGCCTCATGCAAGCCATCCCCTTGCACGGCGCCATGCTCGCCGTCCCCGCATCCGAGAACGAGCTGCTTCCCCTCCTCGACCCCTTTCATGGCCGCGTCTCCATCGCCGCGCTCAATTCCCCCGACTCTTCCGTCGTCGCCGGCGACCCCGATGCCGTTTCTCTCCTGGCTCGTCACTTCGAGTCCATCGGGCGCAAGGCCTCTCCTTTGCGCGTCAGCCATGCCTTCCACTCCCATCACATGGACGGAATGCTCGACGACTTCCGCCGCGTCGCACAATCGGTAACCTTTCATTCGGCGCGTATCCCCATCATCTCCAATCTCTCCGGCTCACGCGCTACCGACGACGAGCTGCGCTCCCCCGACTACTGGGTCCAACACGTCCGGCACGCCGTCCGTTTTGGACACGGAGTTCAATCGCTCTACCACGAAGGCGTCCGGACCTTCCTCGAGCTCGGCCCTCGCGCCGCCCTCTGCGCCATGGCTCAAGAGGCTCTCCCTCACGACGAAGACCTCTCGTTCATTTCCACCCTTCGTAAAGGCAAAGACGACGTCGAAAGCTTCATTACGGCACTCGCGTCCCTCCACACCTCCGGCGTCGCCCTCGACTGGAATGCCTTCTTTGCTCCACTCTCGCCCCGTCGAATTCCTCTTCCCACCTACGCTTTCCAACGCGACCGCTTCTGGCTCGACGACCCAAAAGGCCACCACGGCGATGTGGCCTCTGCGGGGCTGACGTCCGCCGACCACCCGCTGCTTGGTGCAGCGGTCACACTGGCGGAAAGCGGTGTCCTTCTCTTCACCGGCAACCTCTCCTTGGCAGAGCATCCATGGCTCGCCGATCACTGCGTTCATGGAACGGTGAGTTTACCCGGCACCACGTTCGTTGAACTCGCTCTCCTCGCCGCGCACCGCGTCGGTCTCGACGGCATCGAAGAGCTCACACTCGAGGCCCCCCTCGCTCTGCCCGAACGGGGCGCTATCGTCGTCCAATTGTCCCTCGCTCCCGGTGATGGTGCCGGACGACGTGCGCTCTCGTTTCATAGCCGCCCTCGCGACGCATCCGACGACGCACCTTGGACGCGTCATGCCAACGGCACACTGGCACCGTGCATCCCCGCGCCCTCCTTCGATCTGCGCGCCTGGCCTCCCCCTGCTGCCGTCTCCGTACCCGTCAACGGGTTCTATGAACACCTCGCCGCATCGGGGCTCGCCTACGGACCAAGCTTCCAAGGCCTGCGCGCACTCTGGCAACACGGCGACCAGCTCTTTGCCGAGGTACACCTCCCCCAAACTTCCGCCAAAGACGCCGGCCGATTTGCTCTGCACCCGGCCCTTCTCGATGCCGCGCTCCACGCCCTCACCCTGCAATCCGACTCCTGCGCTGCCATCGCGCTTCCCGTTTCCTGGTCCGGTCTCTCCGTGCGCTCCGTTGGCGCGACTTCGCTGCGTGTGTGCATCACTCCACAGCACGCTGAGAACACCGTTGCACTAACCTTTGCCGATACCGCGGGCGAGCCTGTTGGCTCCGTCCAAACACTCGAAACGCGTTCATCGACCGTCGAGCAACTGCGCGACGCTTTGGCCGCCCAGGCTCACGCGCTCTCTCTCGTGCATCCTTCCGCCCGCTCTCGCCCTCCACGTCCGCTCGCGTCCAACACCGCCACCGTTTCCTCGCTCTCCCAGCGACTCCTCGCGCTGTCTCCAACCGAGCGCGAACACACCCTGCTCGACCTCGTACGCACCGAGGCCCTCACCGTGCTCGGGCTTCCGTCGGATGCGTCCTTCGAGCCTCACCGCCCCTTCCACAAACTCGGACTCGACTCCCTCACGGCCCTCGAGTTGCGCAATCGTCTGCGTGGCGTCACCGGCCAAATCTTGCCAGTCTCCACGATCTTCAACGATAGCCTGCTCACACTCGTGAACCGTCTCGATTCGCTCCTCCTCACAACGCGAGAAGACGTTACCGCGCCTCCCTTCGTCGCGACGCTCGACCGTCGCAACGATCCGTTTCCGCTAACCCCCGTCCAAGCGGCCTATTGGGTGGGGCAAACGACATCCCATGTGCTCGGTGGAGTGGCGACCAGTCTGTACTACGAGACGGACTTCGCCGAATTGGACACGTCTCGTCTCGAGACGGCTCTGCGTCGCCTGATCGCCCATCATGACATGCTCCGGGCGATCGTACGGACCGACGGGCAGCAGCAGGTCTTGGCGCAGGTGCCGCCGTTCGAGCTCGACGTTCTCGACATTTCGCACCTGGCCGAGGACGAAGCCGAGGCACGCGCCAACGTGGTCCGCGAGGAAGTGTGGCAGCGCGCCCGGCGCTCCGATGTGTGGCCGCTCTTCGCCCTGCGCGCGACGAGGCTCCCAGGTGGGGCGGTCCGAGTGCACATCGGCATCGACATGCTCCTCGTCGACCTCCACAGCGCGTTCACCTTTGCCAGGGACCTTCTGCAGCTCTACGCCCATCCCGAGCGCGTTCTCGCACCACTGCAGGTCACGTTTCGCGATTATGTGCTCTGGATGCGCAGCCTTGCCGGATCGCCGGCGCTGGAACGGGCCCGCACCTATTGGGTCGAACGCGTCGATGATCTGCCTCCGCCACCGGAGCTTCCGCTGGCGGTAAGCCCGGACTCGCTCGGAGTTCCGTCGTTCAAGCGCCATCCCGGTTGCTTGGACGCCCAAACCTGGAAGCAGCTCAAAGCGCGCGCTAGTTCATTTGGGCTATCGCCCTCGGCGATTCTTCTTGCTGCATTCGCCGAAGTGGTCGGCGCGTGGAGCCGTCGCAATCGTTTCACGCTGAATCTTACGCTGTTCCAGCGACCCGAGATTCACCCCCAGCTTCGCGCAGTCATTGGAGACTTCACTTCGCTTGCGCTCGTCGAGATCGATCTCGGGCAGGAAACCACGTTTGCCGACCGTGCACGGCGCCATCAGAAACAGATGCACGACGATCTGGATCATCACCTTTTGGATGGCGTGGACGTCATGCGCGAGGTGTTCAACCGGCGTGGCGACCGAACCGGTTTCCCGGTGGTGTTCACGAGCGGCATCGGGCTGTCGAATGTGACGCAACTCGAATATCCGCCCGGTCTCGAGCCGATCGGCAAGTCCTGTATCAAAACCCAAACACCCCAAGTGTGGCTCGATCATCAGGTGATCGAGACCGACGAAGGACTTTTCTACAACTGGGACGTCGTGGAAGGGTTGTTCCTTCCAGGTGTGATCGCGGCCATGTCGGACGCGTACAGCCGCCTGCTGAACGGGCTGGCGGCTTCGGACGACGTCTTCACGTCGCGGGATGCGCTTCTGCACCTGCCATCCGAACAGCTCGAACGGCGCGCAGCCGTCAATGCCACGAGAGCTCCTGCGCCGCTCGGGTTCCTGCACTCTCCGCTCGACCGACAGGCGCGAGAACGGCCGGACGCCATGGCGGTGATCGATGTCGACCGCCGCCTCACGTACGCGGAGTTGACGGGCCTGGCGCGACGGGTAGCGCGCCGGTTGCGCGAGGTCGGTGTCCGTCGCGACGAGCTGGTCGCTATCGTGATGGACAAGGGGTGGGCCCAGATCGTGGGTGCCCTTGCGGTTCTCTACGCAGGCGGCGCCTATCTGCCCATCGCCGCCGAGCTACCCCTCGCTCGCCGGCGCGAGCTCATGTCGCTCGGTCATGTTCGATTTGCACTCACGCAGCAAGCGGTGCGCGCGGCGCATTGGCCCGAGATGGACGACGTGCAGACTTTCGTCATCGATGCCGAAGGACCCTGGCTCGCCCTTCCGGATGCTCCACTCGAGCCCCTCGGCACGCCGGACGACCTTGCCTACGTGATCTTTACGTCGGGCTCCACCGGGGTTCCCAAAGGTGTGGCCATCGAACACCGCGCAGCGCTCAACACCGTCGTCGACATGAACGAACGCTTCGCCATCACCGAGCGAGACCGCGTCCTCGGGATCTCGTCGCTCTCGTTCGACCTATCCGTGTGGGACATCTTCGGAGTGCTCGGTGCGGGGGGCACCCTCGTTCTGCCCGAGCCGAGATCCATGCGAGATCCCGAGCGATGGGTCGCGTGGCTCCAGGCGGAAGGGATCACCGTGTGGAACTCGGTACCGACGCTCTTGCAGATGCTGGTGGAGCACGCACGCAGCCGCGGGGACCACCTTCCGCGTAGCCTCCGATTGAGCCTGCTCTCTGGGGATTGGATTCCCGTCGCCCTCCCCGACGCGGTTCGCGCACTCCTTCCCGATTGCCAGGTGATCAGCCTCGGAGGCGCCACCGAGGCGTCCATTTGGTCCATCACGTATCCCATCGAGTCGGTGAATCCGGATTGGACGAGCATTCCTTATGGGCGCCCGATGCAGAACCAAACGTTTCACGTTCTCGATGACCAACTGCGACCCCGGCCCGACTTCGTCACCGGTGAACTCTTCATCGGCGGCATCGGACTCGCCCGCGAGTACTACGGAGATCCCGCACGAACCGCGGAGCGGTTTTTCGTCCATCCGCGTACCGGAGAGCGACTCTACCGAACTGGAGATCTCGGTCGGTACCTGCCGAGCGGAGACATCGAGTTTCTCGGACGGGACGACGGTCAGGTCAAAATCAGCGGTCATCGCGTCGAGCTCGGTGAAATCCAGGCTCGACTCGAACAGAATCCGCTCGTGCAGCGGGCATTCGTCAGTACCGTCGGAGATCCACGCGGTGCTCGACAATTGGCTGCCTACGTGGTCTTGCGGCGTGATACGGAATCATCGAGCGATTCCGAGATCGGGCCGGAGCTAATTCGCACTTGGCTGCGCCGAGATCTTCCGACGTACATGGTCCCCGCACACGTCCTCGTGTTGGACGCTTTACCGCTAACCTCGAATGGGAAGATCGATCGCGGCGCCCTGCCCAATCCAATAGCCGCTTCCGTGCAGTCCACGGTGAAGTTGGATGAACGTGACGATTTACTGAACCTCGTGAACGAGGAAGCGGCAGCGGTGCTCGAACTGCATCCTTCGTCGTGTCTGGATTCGAATCGTCCCCTCGCCGAGCTGGGACTTACATCGCTCGCAGCGCAGCAACTGCGCAATCGATTGGAAAAAGCCACGGGGTTCAAATTGCCTGCTACGCTGGTATTCGATCATCCCACGACCGCGGCGCTTGCACGTAAACTCCAGGCATACCGTGGCCGGCAAGCGGCTCCCGATCCGATCCAGAAATTGCTAACCGTCATGGGGCACCTGGAGACGCTCCTCGAGGAGGTCCGAGATGACGAGCGCGCGGGCGACGCGCTCACGGTCCGCCTGAAGGATATCTTGTCCAACTGGCTGCGGACGCGAGCCGCACCTTCCGATGAACCGGAGGCGGTCGGTCGTGATCAATTGCTTGCGATGGTGCAACGGCGCCTCGGCATCGTGGAAAACGGAGATATCCAATGAGCGAACAAGAGCTTTTGCAACATTTGCAGCAGCTTCTCTCCGAGTTGCACCGTTCCGATAGGCGCCTGGCCGATACCGAATCGCGGTTGCGTGACTCCGAATCCAAAGCGCACGAGCCGATTGCCATCGTGTCGATGAGTTGTCGTTTTCCCGGTGGCGTTCGCACGCCGGAAGATCTCTGGCAACTTTTGCTCGATGGCCAAGACGCCATATCCCCCTTCCCCGTCAATCGTGGTTGGGAGCCATCGATCCAGGGCCATTCCGGTCACGAGGGAGGCTTTCTTCACGACGCCGCCGACTTCGACCCACATTTCTTCGGCATCAGCCCTCGCGAGACCCTCGCCCTCGATCCCCAGCAACGCCTCTTGCTCGAAACCTCGTGGGAACTTCTCGAGCGCGCGGGCATTACGCCTTCTTCGCTTCAGGGGAGTCTCACCGGCGTCTTCGTCGGCATCAGCTACAACGACTACGGCGCTCGACTGGATCCATCGGCGGACTCCCTCGAGGATCTGAAAGGATACATCGGCACCGGCAGCTACGCGAGCGTTGCCTCCGGGCGTATCGCCTACACGTTCGGCTTCCAAGGCCCCGCCATCAGCGTCGATACCGCCTGCAGCTCGTCCCTGGTTTGCGTCCATCTCGCCTCCCAAGCGCTGCGCAATGGCGAGTGTTCACTCGCTCTCGCCGGCGGCGTCACCGTCATGTCCACGCCCACCACGTTCGTGGTGATTGATTCCGAGAGCGCAGGCGCCCCCGATGGGCGCTGCAAGTCCTTCTCCGCCGATGCCAATGGCGCGGGTTGGGGCGAGGGCGTGGGCATGCTCTTGCTCGAGCGCCTCTCCGACGCACTCGAGAACGGGCACTCCGTCTTGGCATTGGTCAAAGGGTCCGCCGTCAACCAAGACGGCCGCAGCCAGGGACTCACGGCCCCCAATGGGCCCTCTCAAGAGCGCGTCATTCAGCAAGCTCTCGATTCCGCTCGCCTCTCTCCCCAAGATGTCGATGCGGTCGAGGCTCACGGGACGGGCACCTCTTTGGGCGACCCCATCGAGGCCCACGCGCTTCTCGCGACCTACGGGCAGGCTCATTCCAAAGACAAACCACTCTGGCTCGGGAGCCTCAAGTCCAACGTCGGTCATCCGCAGGCGGCCGCAGGCGTCGGCGGGGTCATCAAGATGGTCCTCGCCCTTCAGAACGAGCTCTTGCCAAGGACCCTTCACGCTGAAAATCCTTCCCCGCACATCGATTGGTCTTCCGGCTCCCTCCGCCTCCTCAACGAGCCCGTTCCATGGGCCGCCAACGGGCAACCGCGTCGGGCCGCCGTCTCTTCCTTCGGCGTCTCCGGCACCAACGCCCACCTCATTCTCGAGGAAGCCCCACGGCTCGATAGCTCACTCGCTTCCGAGGCCTCGGATCGATCCGTGTCACAGCCCCTCCCCGTGCTCCTCTCGGCCAAGAGTGAGACGGGCTTGCGCGCGCAGGCCGAGCGGCTCCGAGATCATCTCCTCGCGCATCCGGAGCTCGAGCTTTCGGACGTCGCCTATTCCCTGGCGACCACGCGGCACCACTTCGACCACCGCGCCGCCCTCGTCGCGCGCGACCGCGACCAGCTCCTCGATTCCCTCCAATCCGTCGCTCTCGCTCGAACCACCCACGACGCCGTTCTCGGCTGCAGCTCCGCCAATGGCAAAGTCGTTTTCGTCTTCCCGGGTCAAGGGTCCCAGTGGGACGGCATGGCCCGAGCCCTGCTCCAATCGTCGCCCGTCTTCGCCACAACGCTCGAGGCCTGCGACCGCGCGTTCGCCTCTCACCTCTCCTTCTCGCTTCTTCCTTTCCTGCGCGGCGAACTCGGCTCCGATTGGCTCGATCGTGTCGACGTCATCCAGCCCGCTCTCTTCGCCGTCATGGTCTCCTTGGCCGCCTTGTGGCGATCCTTCGGCATCGCCCCCGACGCCGTCGTCGGGCATAGCCAGGGTGAAGTCGCGGCTGCCTTCGTCGCGGGTGCTCTTTCTCTCGACGACGCCGCCAAGATCATCGCTCTGCGAAGCCGCGCTCTGGTGCGCTTCGTCGGCCTCGGAAGCATGGCCGCGGTCGAACTTCCGCGCGCCCAGCTCGAGCCCTACCTTGCTCCGTTCGGTCACCGCGTCGCCGTTGCCGCCGTCAACAGTCCCCATGCCACCACCGTTGCCGGCGAGCCCGACGCCATCGACGCCTTGCTTCGCGAACTCGAGACTCGTCAGGTTTTCGCGCTGAAGCTCCGCGCCGACGTGGCTTCTCACTCCGTCCAAATCGACTCCATGCGCGGGCAGCTTTTGCGGGAGCTCGGCGACATTCGGCCCCAAAGGGCCATCGTACCCTTCTACTCCACCGTCACCGGCACGCGGCTCGATGGCTCCGAACTCGATGCCGCCTATTGGTTCGACAACATTCGCCGCCCCGTGCTCTTCGGCGATGCCACCCTGAGGCTCCTCGAAGAGGAGCATCGCTTCTTCGTGGAGGTGAGCCCGCATCCCGTGCTCATGCTGCCCTTGCGAGAGACGTTCGAAGCCTCCTCGAGCGAGGCGGCGGTCGCCGTGGGCTCTCTCTGGCAAGACGAAGGCGAGCTCGAGCGCCTGCTGCTCTCCCTCGGCGAACTCCACACGGCCGGCGTTGCGCTCGACTGGTCTGCCTTCTTCGTTCCCTATGCTCCGCAACGCGTTTCCTTGCCCACGTACGCCTTTCAGCGCGAGCGCTTCTGGCTAGAGAATACGGCCCAACGCGCCGATGTGCTTTCCATCGGCCAATCGTCCGCGGAGCATCCGCTCCTCGGTGCAGCCATCTCGCTTGCGCAAAACGATGGGCTCTTGTTCACGGGAAAGCTCTCGCTCGCCGAGCATCCCTGGCTCGCCGGGCATGCGGTTTTCGGTTCTGCGATTTTGCCGGGCACGGCGTTCGTCGAGCTCGCACTTCTCGCCGCTCACCGCGTCGGGCTCGAGCACATCGAGGAGCTGACCCTCGAAGCGGCTCTCTCTCTTCCCGCTCCTCCCGAAAGCGGCGAGGTCCTGATTCAGATGTCCGTCGGTCCGCTCGACGATACCGGTCGACGGGCCTTGAGCATCCATGGGCGCGCCCGCGATGCTTCGGACGATGTGCCCTGGACGTGCCATGCCCGTGCCACGCTCGCTCCCAGCAGCGGCGAATCCATGGGCTTCGACCTACGCGCCTGGCCGCCTCCGGGGGCCGTCCCCGTTCCGATCGATGGGCTCTACGAAACGCTTGCAGCTTTCGAGGTCGCCTATGGTCCCGATTTTCGGGGTCTTCGCGCGGTTTGGAAACGTGGCGACGAGATTTTTGCCGAGGCCACGCTCCCGCAAAGCCTTGCCAACGAGGCTTCCCGCTACGCGCTTCATCCTGCCCTCCTCGACGCTGCGTTGCATGCGCTCATCGCCAGCTCGGCCGAGGACGTCCAGATCGCGATGCCCTTCTCGTGGAACGACGTCTCCCTGCGCACCGTGGGAGCCTCGACGATCCGCGTGTGCTATCGGCAAGGAGAAGGCGGCGTCTCCCTCGCGATCGCCGATGCCATGGGCGGGCCGGTCGCCTTCGTCGAATCCCTTGTCTCGCGCCCCGTCTCGCGCGAGCAACTGCGCGGGGCCCTCGATGCCCATCGCGATGCACTGCATCACGTCGCTTGGACTCCGCTGCCCAGTGATTCGCCCGCGACCTCGCCGACCGTCGTCTGGGCTCTTCTCGGGACCGATGGCGTCGACCCGGCGCTCCGGGTCCAACGCTATTCCGACCTCGATGCGCTGAAGCACGCGCTCGACCAAGGTGCCTCCGCGCCCGATGGGGTTCTCGTTCCCTTCATCGCCCCCAAGAACACGGACGTGGTTGCAGGTACCCACCAAGCGACCGCGCTGGCGCTCGCCCTTTTGCAGGCCTGGGTGAACGACGAGCGCCTCGCGTCGACTCCGCTCGTGTTTCTCACGTGTCGCGCCATCGCCACCCATCCCGACGAAGACGTTTTCGATCTCGCTCACGCGCCCCTCTGGGGCCTCGTCCGATCCGCCCAGATTGAATACCCCGATCTGCCGATCTTCCTCCTCGACTCCGACCAACACGCCGCGTTCCAGCCCGACGTCTTCGCCTCTCTTGCCGTCGACGACAAGCAGCTCGCTCTGCGCAACGGACAGCGCCTCGTTCCTCGATTGATGCGCCTGCGTCAGGTGGTCTCCGCATCTCCCCGGGCCATGCATCCCGAAGGCACGGTGCTCATCACTGGCGCCACCGGCACGCTCGGCGCTTTGCTCGCTAGGCATCTGGTGGAGAATCATGCCGTCAAGCACCTGCTCCTGACCTCCCGGAAAGGGCCCGCTGCGCCTGGTGCCGAGGAGCTGCGACGCCAGCTCGAAGACGCCGGCGCCTCCGTCACGCTCGCGGCGTGCGACGTCGCCGATCGCTCCGCGCTGCAAGCGCTGTTGGACAGCGTTCCCGACGCCCATCCCCTCACGGCGGTCGTCCACGCCGCCGTCGTCATCGACGATGCGGTTCTCTCGGGCATGACCCCCGAACGCATCGACCGGGTCTTTGCCCCCAAGGTGGATGCCGCCTGGCACTTGCACGAGCTCACCAAGGACAAGGAGCTCTCCGCTTTCGTGTTCTACTCCTCGCTCGCAGGCATTCTCGGAGGTGCGGGAGTAGCCAACTATGCGGCCGCCAATGCCTTCCTCGACGCCCTGGCACAGCGTCGCCATGCCATGGGACTGCCCGCTTCCTCCCTGGCGTGGGGCTTTTGGGCTGATAGGTCTGGCATCAGCGCCCACTTCGTCGACGCCGATATCGCCCGCATGCGGCGCGGAGGCATCCTCCCCATGCCGGCCGAAAAGGGGCTTGCGTTTTTCGATAAGGCCCTTGCTCGCTCCGAGCCCGCACTCGTCACCGCTCTCCTCGATCGCGCGGCGCTCCACGCCAACGCTTCGTTCCTCCCGTCGCTCTTCCGAGGCCTCATTCACGCGCGCGCCGCTCGACCTGCAGCGGCTCGGGCCTCCGCGTCCTCGCTCGCCCAGCGTCTGCTCGCGCTCTCGCCCGCCGAGCAAAATGCGTTCGTGCTCGATCTCGTCCGCACCGAGGCGGCGACGGTCCTTGGACTTGCGGCCCCGGGTGAGCTCGAGGCGAATCGCCCGCTGCAGGGGCTCGGTCTCGATTCCCATATGGCCGTCGAGCTCCGCAACCGGCTCGCTGCGGCCACCGGTTTGAAACTCCAAACCACGCTCCTCTTCGACTACCCCACGCCTTTGGCCCTCTCGCGCTTCCTGGCGACGCTCGTCCTCGGACGCATCGCCGAGCAGCCCGCGGTGCGGCTCGAAGCCGCTTCGGACCAAGAGCCCATCGCCATCGTCGCCATGAGTTGCCGCTTCCCGGGCGGCGTCTCTTCGCCGGAAGATCTCTGGAGCCTGGTGCGTGAAGGTCACGACGCCATCTCCGCCTTTCCTCGGGATCGTGGCTGGGATCTCGATGCGCTCGACGAGACCGCCGCTCACCGTGCCCATGAGGGCGGCTTCCTCTTCGAGGTGGATCGCTTCGACCCTGCGTTCTTCGGCATCAGTCCGCGCGAAACCCTCGCACTCGATCCTCAGCAGCGGCTTTTGCTCGAGATTACCTGGGAAGCGCTGGAGCGGGCAGGCATCGATCCCGCATCGCTCCACGCAAGCCCCACGGGCGTCTTCGTCGGCATCATCCAGGGTGAGTACACCAGCCGGCTCGGACCATACGCCGCGTCCCTCAAAGAGATAAGAGATTACGTCGGCACGGGCAACACGGCCAGCGTCGCCTCGGGGCGCATTGCCTATACCTTGGGCTTGGAAGGTCCCGCGCTCAGCGTGGACACCGCCTGCTCCTCTTCGCTCGTCGCGGTTCATCTCGCCTGCCAAGCGCTCCGTCACGGTGAATGTTCTCTCGCCCTCGCGGGTGGCGTCACGGTCATGGCCACTCCGGGCCTCTTCGTGATGATGGATTCCGAGAGCGCAGGCGCGCCCGATGGTCGCTGCAAATCCTTCTCCGCCGAGGCCAATGGTGCGGGATGGGCGGAGGGCGCGGGCATGTTGCTCCTCGAGAAGTTCTCCGACGCTCTACGCAATGGGCACCCCGTCCTCGCCCTCATCAAGGGCTCCGCCGTCAATCAAGACGGCAAGAGCCAAGGACTCACCGCCCCCAATGGCCCCGCCCAAGAGCGCGTCATTCGGCAGGCGCTCGCCAGTGCTTGCCTCTCTCCCCAAGACGTCGATGCCGTCGAAGCCCACGGGACCGGCACCACCTTGGGCGATCCCATCGAAGCCCACGCACTTCTCGCCACCTACGGGCAGGCCCATTCCGAAGACCATCCTCTTTGGCTCGGGAGCCTCAAGTCCAACATCGGCCATACGCAGGCAGCCGCCGGCGTCGGCGGCGTCATCAAGATGGTCCTCGCCCTTCAGAATGGGCTCTTGCCGAAGACCCTTCACGCCGAAACTCCATCTCCGCACATCGATTGGGCTTCCGGCTTCGTCCGACTGCTCAACGAGCCCGTTCCCTGGGTCGCGAAGGGGCGGCGTCGCCGCGCGGCCGTCTCCTCCTTCGGCATCTCCGGCACGAACGCCCACCTCATTCTCGAAGAAGCCCCACACCTCGAGAGCTCGCTCGCGCCCGAGGCGTCCTCGGCACCCGTACCCCAGCCTTTGCCTTTGCTCCTGTCGGCCAAGTCCGAGACGGCCTTGCGGGCACAGGCCGAACGGCTCCGTGAGCATCTGCTCGAGCATCCCGATGTCGGCCTCCACGACGTCGCCTATTCCCTCGCCACCTCGCGCCATCACTTCGAGCATCGCGCTGCGCTCGTCGCGCGCGACCGCGACCAGCTGCTCGTTTCCCTCCAAGCCGTCGCTCTCGCTCAATCCACACACGACGCCGTCCTCGGCCGTGGTGACACCGGTAGCAATATCGTCTTCGTCTTCCCTGGCCAAGGTTCCCAATGGGACGGCATGGCCCGCTCCCTGCTCGAGACGTCCGCGCCCTTCCGAGAGCAACTCGAAGCCTGCGATCGAGCACTCGCGCCGCATCTCTCGTTCTCTCTTCTTCCTTTTCTGCGCGGGGAGCTCGGCTCCGACTGGCTCGATCGCATCGACGTCATCCAGCCTGCTCTCTTCGCCGTCATGGTCTCCTTGGCCGCCTTGTGGCGATCCTTCGGCATCGTCCCCGACGCCGTCGTCGGCCATAGCCAAGGTGAAGTCGCTGCGGCCTTCGTCGCCGGAGCGCTCTCGCTCGAAGACGCCGCAACGATCGTCGCGGTCCGCAGCCGCGCACTCGTCAAACTCGCGGGGCTTGGCGCGATGGCGGCCATCGAGCGGGGCCTCGACACCCTCGAACCGCTCCTCGCTCCCTTCGGACCGCGCATCGCCGTCGCGGCCATCAACAGCGCGCATGCCACCCTCGTCTCTGGCGACGTCGAGGCCATCGATGCCCTCCTCCAAGTACTTGCCGATGCTCGGATCTTCGCCCGCAAAGTCCGGGTCGACTACGCCTCCCACTGCGCCCACGTGGAGGCCATCCAGGACGAGCTGCTCGAAAAGCTCGCTCCCATCACGCCGCGCGCGGCCAGCATCCCTCTTTATTCGACGGTCACGGCCACCACGGTCGAGGGTCGTGAGCTCGGCGCGGCCTATTGGTACCAAAATCTCCGCCAAACGGTGCGCTTTGCGGAGGCCACGGAAAAGCTTCTCGAGGACGAGCATCGTTTCTTCGTGGAGGTGAGCCCCCATCCCGTCCTCAACGTGCCCCTGCTCGCGTCCCTCGAGCGCTCGGTCACGGAGGGCAGTGTCGTCCCCTCGCTCCGTCGCGACCAAGGCGATCTCACTCGCTTCCTTCTCTCGCTCGGGGAGCTCTACGCACGTGGGTGCTCGCTGGATGGGCGCCTCATCGCGCCAAATGGGCGTCGCGTGCCCTTGCCCACGTACGCCTTCCAGCGTGAGCGCTTCTGGCTCGAGAGCACGGTCCAACGCATCGACGTCCATTCCATCGGCCAGTCGTCGGCGGAGCATCCGCTCCTCGGTGCCGCCATCCCGCTCGCGCAGAACGATGGGTTCTTGTTCACGGGAAAGCTTTCACTCACCGAGCACCCCTGGCTCGCCGGGCATGCGGTCTTCGGCTCGGTGCTCTTCCCCGGCACGGGCTTCGTCGAGCTCGCACTTCTCGCCGCTCACCGCGTCGGCCTCGAGCATCTCGAAGAACTGACCCTCGAAACGGCCCTCTCGCTTCCTGAGAGCGGAGCGGTCCTGATTCAGATGTCCGTAGGCCCTCTCGACGATGCCGGTCGACGGCCCTTGACCATCCATGGGCGCGCGCGCGATGCCACCGACGATGTGCCCTGGATCTGCCATGCTCGCGCCACGCTTGCTACCAGAACGCCCGAACCCACGGACTTCGACCTTCGTGCCTGGCCCCCTCCGGGTGCCGTCCCCGTTCCGATCGAAGGGCTGTACGAAACGCTCGCAGCTTCCGGGCTCGCGTACGGTCCAGATTTTCAGGGTCTTCGCGCGGTTTGGAAACGAGACGACCAGCTCTTTGCCGAAGCCACACTGCCCGAAACCATCGCCAAGGAAGCCTCGCGCTACGCGCTTCATCCCGCCCTCCTCGACGCTGCTCTTCACGTACTTGCGGTGCACGCGAATGCAGCTCATTCGGGCGATGTCGCACTGCCTTTCTCGTGGAACGATGTCTCCCTGCGGACCGTGGGAGCCTGCACACTCCGGCTGCGCCTTCAGCAAGGTGAAGGCTCCGTCTCGCTCGCCATCGCCGATGCCACGGGCGAGCCCGTCGCCTTCATCGAGTCCCTTACGTCACGCCCGGTTTCCGCCGAGCATTTGCGCGGGGCACGCGATGCCCACCGCGATGCACTGCTTCAGGTCGCCTGGACTCCGCTGGCAGGTGCGTCCCCCGCGAGCCCGCCCAAGTCTTTGGCTTGGGCACTCCTCGGAACGGGCGACGTCGAGCCGGCGCTGCAGGTCGAACGTTATGCCGATCTCGATGCGCTAAGGCACGCGATCCACCAAGGTGCCTCCGCGCCCGAGGGTGTCGTCGTTCCCTTCATGGCGCCGACAACCACGGACGTGCTTGCAGACGCGCACGAAGCGACTTCCCGCGCCCTCGTCCTTTTGCAGGCCTGGGCGAACGACGAGCGCCTCGCCTCCACGCCACTCGTGTTTCTCACGTGCCGGGCCATGGCCACCCACGCCGACGAAGACGTCCTCGACCTCGCTCACGCCCCCCTTTGGGGCCTCGTCCGCACGGCACAAACCGAATACCCCGACCTCCCTCTCTTCGTCCTCGACTCCGACCGAAGCGACGCTTCCCAGCGTGCTCTCTTCGACCCTCTCCCCGACGACGACAAGCAGCTCGCTCTGCGCAATGGACAACGCCTGGCTCCTCGATTGATGCGTCTGCGTCAGGGCCCCGCGCTTTCCCGCACCATGCATCCCGAAGGCACGGTGCTCATCACCGGCGCGACCGGCACCCTCGGCGCCCTCGTCGCGCGGCATCTGGTCGAAACCCACGCCGTCAAGCACCTGCTCTTGACCTCACGAAAGGGACCGGCAGCACCCGGTGCCGAGGATCTGCGACGCCAGCTCGAAGACGCTGGCGCTTCCGTCACCCTCGCAGCCTGCGACGTCAGCGACCGCTCCGCGCTGCAAGCGCTGCTGGCCACCATTCCCGAGGCTCATCCCCTCACTGCCGTCGTCCACTCCGCAGGCGTTCTCGACGATGGGCTTCTCTCCGGCATGAGCCCCGAGCGCGTCGACCGCGTCTTTGCTCCCAAGGTCGATGCCGCCTGGAACCTGCACGAACTCACCAAAGACAAGGAGCTCTCCGCCTTCGCGCTCTTCTCGTCGCTCGCGGGTGTGCTCGGAGGCGCCGGTCAAGCCAACTATGCGGCCGCCAACACGTTCCTCGATGCCCTCGCGCAGCATCGCCACGCCATGGGACTGCCCGCATCTTCCCTGGCCTGGGGCTTTTGGGCCGACTCGTCGGCCATGACCGCTCACCTTCGCGACGCCGATACCGCACGCATGCGGCGCGCAGGAGTCGTGCCCTTCTCCGCCGAAAAAGGCCTCGCACTCTTCGACAAGGCGCTAGCTCGCTCGGAGCCCGCTCTCGTTACCGCTCTCTTCGATCGCGCCGCTCTTCAGGCGCAGGCTTCCTCTCTGCCCTCTCTCCTCCGAAGTCTCGTTCAGGCGCGCGTGGCACGTCCTACCGCCGCCCGTGCCTCCGCGTCCTCCCTCGCCCATCGCCTGCTCGCGCTTCCTTCCGCCGAGCAACACGCCTTCGTTTTGGAGCTCGTACGCGCCGAGGCGGCGACGGTCCTTGGACTCCCCTCGACCGCTGCGCTCGACCCCCATCGACCGCTGCAGGAGATCGGGCTCGATTCCCTCATGGCCGTCGAGCTCCGTAACCGGATCGCTGCCACCATCGGCCTGAAACTCCAAGCCACGCTTCTCTTCGACTACCCCACTCCCGCCGTACTCTCTCACTTCTTGAGCTCCAAGGTCCTCGGGCGCATCGCCGAGCAACCCGCCGTGCGGGTCGAACCCGCTTCGGATCAAGACCCCATCGCCATCGTCTCGATGAGTTGCCGCTTTCCAGGGGGCGTCTCCTCGCCGGAAGATCTCTGGAGTCTATTGCGCGAAGAGCAAGACGCGATTTCCGTCTTCCCTCGGAGCCGCGGCTGGGATCTCGATGCGCTCGACGAGATGGCACCTCACCACGCCCTCCATGGTGGCTTCCTTCTCGATGCGGACCGTTTCGACCCTGCCTTCTTCGGCATCAGTCCCCGCGAAGCCCTCGCTCTCGATCCCCAGCAACGACTCTTGCTCGAAACTTCCTGGGAAGCTTTCGAACGCGCCGGCATCGACCCCGCCTCTCTTCACGGCTCTCTTACAGGCGTCTTCGTCGGCATCATGTCCGGCGATTACGCCGCTCGCCTTGTCCCCTCTTCCTCTGCTCTGGATGACCTCAAAGGTTTCCTCGGTATCGGTAGCGCCGCCAGCGTTGCCTCCGGACGCATCGCGTACACCTTCGGCCTTCAAGGCCCCACTCTCAGCGTCGACACCGCCTGTTCCTCCTCCCTCGTTGCCATTCATCTAGCTTGCCAAGCACTCCGCCTCGGCGAATGCTCGCTCGCTCTCGCAGGCGGCGTCACCGTCATGGCTACGCCAGCCATGTTCGTGGTGATGGATTCCGAGTCCGCCGGCGCACCCGATGGCCGCTGCAAGTCCTTCTCCGCCGATGCCAATGGCGCCGGTTGGGCCGAAGGCGCGGGCATGTTGCTCCTCGAGAAGCTCTCCGACGCGCTCCGGAACGGGCATGCCGTCCTCGCCGTCATCAAAGGTTCCGCCGTCAATCAGGACGGCAAGAGCCAAGGCCTCACCGCTCCCAACGGGCCCTCTCAAGAGCGCGTCATTCGGCAGGCGCTCGCCAGTGCTCGCCTCTCTCCTCAAGATGTCGGTGCCGTCGAGGCCCATGGGACCGGAACCTCCCTGGGCGATCCCATCGAGGCGCATGCGCTTCTTGCCACGTACGGACAAGCCCATTCCGAAGGCCAGCCTCTTTGGCTCGGGAGTCTCAAGTCCAATATCGGTCATACGCAGGCAGCCGCGGGCGTCGGGGGTGTCATCAAGATGGTCCTCGCGCTGCAGAACGAGCTCTTGCCGAGGACCCTTCACGCCGAAAATCCTTCCCACCATATCGATTGGACGTCCGGCCACATCCGCCTCCTCAACGAGCCCGTTCCCTGGACCGCGAACGGACACGTGCGCCGCGCGGCCGTCTCTTCCTTCGGCATCTCCGGCACCAACGCGCACCTCATTCTCGAAGAAGCTCCGCGCGTCGAGACCTCGCTCGCTCCCGAGGCTTCCTCTCCATCCGTACCGCAGCCCTTCCTCGTGCTCCTCTCGGCCAAGTCCGAACCGGCCTTGCGCGCGCAGGCCGAGCGGCTCCGCGACCATCTCCTCGAGCATCCCGATGTCCACCTCCAAGACGTCGCCTATTCCCTCGCCACCACGCGCGCACTCTTCGACCATCGCGCCGTCTTCGTCGCGCGCGACCGCGACCAGCTCCTCGATTCCCTCCATTCCGTCGCTCTCGCTCAATCCACACACCACGCCGTCCTCGGACAAAATGACACCGGTAGCAAAGTTGTATTCGTCTTCCCTGGTCAAGGTTCCCAGTGGGTCGGCATGGCCCGCTCGCTTCTCGCTTCGTCCTCCGTCTTCCGCGAGCAGCTCGAGGCTTGCGACCTCGTCTTTTCTCCCTACCTCCATGGATCCATCCTCGCGGCGCTTCGCGGAGACGACGGCGCGCCCTCCACCGACCGTGTTGACGTCGTCCAGCCCCTCCTCTTCTCCGTCATGGTCTCCCTCGCCGCGCTTTGGCGCTCCCTCGGGGTCTCCCCCGACGCCGTCGTCGGTCACAGCCAGGGGGAGGTCGCCGCGGCCTTCGTCGCCGGTGCCCTATCGCTCGTCGACGCGGCCAAGATCATCGCCCTGCGAAGCCGCGCTCTGGCGCCCTTCGTCGGCCTGGGAAGCATGGCCGCCGTCGAACTATCGCGAGACCAGCTCGAGCCCTACCTCGCTCCGTTCGGACACCGCCTCGCCGTTGCCGCCGTCAACAGTCCCCGTGCCACCACCGTAGCCGGGGAGCCTGACGCCATCGATGCCTTGCTTCGCCAACTCCGGGTTCGTCAGGTTTTCGCCCTCAAGCTCCGCTCCGACGTGGCTTCTCACTCCGTTCAAATCGACTCCTTGCGCGAGCAACTCTTGCGCGAGCTCGGCGACATTCGACCCCAAAAGGCCCTCGTCCCCTTCTACTCCACCGTCACGGGCTCGCGGCTCGATGGCGACGAACTCGATGCCGCGTATTGGTTCGACAACATTCGCCACCCCGTACTCTTCGGCGACACCATTCTGAGGCTCCTTGAAGAAGAGCATCGCTTCTTCGTCGAGGTGAGTCCGCATCCCATGCTCGGGCTGCCCTTGCAAGAGACGTTCGACGCCGCCTCGAGCGAGACGGCCGTTGCCGTGGGCTCACTCTGGCAAGACGAAGGAGGGATCGAACGTCTGCTGCTCTCGCTCGGCGAACTCCACACGCGTGGCCTGCGCCTCGAGTGGAACTCCATCTTTCCGTCCGCCAAGCCTCGCCGTATCCCTCTACCCACGTACGCATTTCAGCGTGAGCGCTTCTGGCTCGAGAGCACGGCGCATCGCGCCGATGTCTCCGCCGCCGGCCAATCCTCCGCCGAGCATCCGCTCCTCGGTGCCGCCATCACGCTCGCACAAAGCGATGGCCTCTTGTTCACGGGTCGACTCTCCCTCGCCGAGCACCCATGGCTTGCAGGCCATGCGGTCTTCGGCTCCGTGCTCTTGCCAGGCACCGCCTTCGTCGAGCTCGCCCTTCTTGCCGCTCACCGCGTCGGCCTCGACCTCCTCGAGGAGCTCACCCTCGAAGCCCCCCTCTCCCTTCCCGAAACCGGAGCGGTCCTGGTTCAGATGTCCGTCGGCCCTCTCGACGATGCCGGTCGACGCGCCTTGACCATCCATGGACGCGCACGCAAGGCCACCGACGACGTGCCCTGGACCTGCCATGCTCGCGCCACTCTCGCTCTCAGCGCCTCCGAGCCCACGCCGTTCGACCTCCGTGCCTGGCCCCCTCCAGGTGCCGTCCCCGTTCCGCTCGAGGGACTTTACGAAACCCTCGCGGCTTCCGGGTTCGCCTACGGTCCTGATTTTCAAGGCCTCCGCACCGTTTGGAAACGTGGCAACGAGCTCTTTGCCGAAGCCTCTCTCCCACCATCCATCGCCAAGGATGCCTCCCGCTTCGCCATCCATCCCGCACTCCTCGACTCCGCTCTCCACGCCCTTGCGACCCACTCGAGCGAGGGCATCCAGCTCTCACTGCCTTTCTCGTGGAACGATGTCTCCCTGCGGTCCGTGGGTGCCTCCACACTCCGCGTCCGCCTTCTGCAAGGTGAAGGCTCCGTCTCCCTCGCCATCGCCGATGCCATCGGCGAGCCCGTAGCCTTCGTCGAGGCCCTTGCCACGCGCCCCGTCTCCGCCGAGCAACTGCGCGGGAACCTCGACACCCATCGCGATGCTCTGCTTCACGTCTCCTGGACTCCGCTACCCAGCCCTTCCCCCAGCAAGTCCTTCTCCTGGGCTCTCCTCGGAAACGCCGACGTCGACCCTGCGCTCCAGATCCAACGCTACCCCGACCTCGATGCGCTAAGGCACGCGCTCGACCAGGGTGCCTCCACGCCCGACGGCGTCGTCGTTCCCCTCTTCTCCCGCGCATCGGCGAACGTCGTTGCAGACGCGCACCAAGCGACTTCCCACGCCCTCGTCCTGTTGCAGGCCTGGGTAAGCGACGAGCGCCTCGCGTCCACACAGCTCGTCTTCCTGACTTCGCGTGCCATCGCCACACACCTCGACGAAGACGTTCTCGACCTCCCTCACGCGCCCCTCTGGGGCCTCGTTCGCACGGCCCAAAACGAATACCCCGACCTCCCCATCTTCCTCCTCGACTCCGACCAAGGCGTCGTTTCGCCCGAAGTCTTGGCCTCTCTCCCTAGCGACGACAAGCAGCTCGCTCTGCGCGATGGGCAACGCTTCGTTCCCCGATTGATGCGCCCGCATCGACCCGCCCCCGCATCTTCCCGCACTATGAATCCCGAAGGCACCGTGCTCATCACCGGCGCCACCGGCACCCTCGGCGCCCTCGTCGCGCGGCATCTGGTCGAAAACCACGCCGTCAAGCACCTGCTCTTGACCTCACGAAAGGGACCGGCAGCCCCCGGCGCCGATGACCTCCGTCGCCAGCTCGAAGACGCCGGCGCCTCCGTCACACTCACCGCCTGCGACGTCTCCGATCGCTCCGCGCTGCAAGCGCTGTTGGACACCATCCCCGACGCGCATCCCCTCACCGCCGTCGTCCACACCGCGGGTGTCCTCGACGATGGGATTCTCTCCAGCATGACCCCCGAGCGCATCGACCGCGTCTTGGCCCCCAAGGTCGATGCTGCCTGGAGCCTGCACGAGCTCACAAAAGACACGGAGCTCTCCGCCTTCGTCCTCTTCTCCTCCCTCGCGGGCGTCCTCGGTGGCCCGGGTCAAGCCAACTACGCCGCCGCCAATGCCTTCCTCGATGCCCTCGCACAGCATCGCCACGCCATCGGCCTCCCCGCCACTTCCCTCGCCTGGGGCTTTTGGGCCGACTCCTCCGCCATGACGGCGCACCTCCGCGACGCCGATATCGCACGCATGCGGCGCGCAGGCGCCCTCCCCATGTCCTCCGAAAAGGGACTCTCCCTCTTTGACAACGCCCTTGCTCGCTCCGAGCCCGCTCTCGTCACCGCTCTCTTCGATCGCTCCGCTCTCCTTGCCAGCGCGAATGCCCTTCCCGCTCTCTTCCGGGGTCTCGTTCACGCGCGCTCGGCACGTCGCGCCGCTGCCCAGGCCTCCGCTTCCTCCCTCGCCCAGCGCCTGCTCTCTCTCTCTCCAGCCGGCCAAAACGAGTTCGTGCTCGAGCTCGTCCGCGCCGAGACCGCGACGGTCCTTGGACTCCCAACGCCCGATGCCCTCGAGCCGAAACGCCCGCTGTTCGAGCTCGGGCTCGATTCCCTCATGGCCGTCGAGCTCCGCAATCGGCTCGCCTCCGCCACCGGCCTGAAACTCCAGGCCACGCTCCTCTTCGACTACCCCACGCCCGCCGCACTCTCCCACTTCTTGACCTCCAAGGTCCTCGGACGCATCGCCGAGCAACCCGCTGTGCGGCCCGAACTGGCTTCGGACCTCGACCCCATCGCCATCGTCGCCATGAGCTGCCGCTTCCCGGGTGGCGTCTCTTCACCGGCCGATCTCTGGAACTTGATCCGCGATGGCCAAGACGCCATCTCCCTCTTCCCTCAAAACCGCGGATGGGAGCTCGATGCACTCGACGACGACGCACGGGGGCAGGTCAACAAGGGGGGCTTTCTCTTCGATGCCGACCGTTTCGACCCGGCCTTCTTCGGCATCAGTCCCCGCGAAACCCTCGCTCTCGATCCCCAGCAACGACTCTTGCTCGAAACTTCCTGGGAAGCCCTCGAACGCGCCGGCATCGACCCTGCCTCTCTTCACGGCTCTCTTACAGGTGTCTTCGTCGGCATCATGTACAGCGATTACGCCGCTCGCCTTGCCTCCTCTTCTTCCTCCGCTCTGGATGACCTCAAAAACTTCCTCGGCACCGGTAGCGCCGCCAGCGTTGCCTCCGGACGCATCGCGTACACCTTCGGCCTTCAAGGCCCCACCCTCAGCGTCGACACCGCCTGCTCCTCCTCCCTCGTTGCGATTCATCTAGCCTGCCAAGCACTCCGCCTCGGCGAATGCTCCCTCGCTCTCGCAGGTGGCGTCACCGTCATGGCCTCTCCCGCCATGTTCGTGGTGATGGATTCCGAGTCCGCCGGCGCACCCGATGGCCGCTGCAAGTCCTTCTCCGCCGATGCCAATGGCGCCGGTTGGGCCGAAGGGGCGGGCATGTTGCTCCTCGAGAGGCTCTCCGACGCGCTCCGCCATGGGCGCCCCGTCCTTGCCGTCATCAAGGGCTCCGCCGTCAATCAGGACGGTAAGAGCCAAGGCCTCACCGCTCCCAACGGGCCCTCTCAAGAGCGCGTCATTCGGCAGGCGCTCACCAGCGCTCGCCTCTCTCCTCAAGATGTCGATGCCGTCGAAGCCCACGGCACCGGCACCACCCTGGGCGATCCCATCGAGGCCCACGCGCTTCTCGCCACCTATGGAGAGGCCCATTCCAAAGACAATCCGCTTTGGCTCGGAAGCCTCAAGTCCAATATCGGCCATACCCAGGCGGCCGCCGGCGTCGGGGGCGTCATCAAGATGGTTCTCGCTCTCCAGAACGAGCTCTTGCCGAAGACCCTTCACGCGCAAAATCTTTCCCCGCACATCGATTGGTCTTCCGGCTCTCTCCGCTTGCTCAACGAGCCCGTTCCCTGGACCGCCAACGGACACCCGCGTCGCGGCGCCGTCTCCTCCTTCGGCATCTCCGGCACCAACGCGCACCTCATTCTCGAAGAGGCTCCGCACTCCGATAGCTCGCTCGCTTCAGAGGCTTCCTCGGCCCCCGTACCGCAGCCTTTGCCTTTGCTCCTGTCGGCCAAGAGCGAGCCGGCTTTGCGCGCTCAGGCCGAGCGCCTCCGCGACCACCTCCTCGAGCATCCCGACGTCCTTCTCCACGACGTCGCTTATTCCCTCGCCACCACGCGCGCTCACTTCGACCACCGCGCCGCGATCGTCGCGCGCGATCGCGACCAGCTCCTCGATTCCCTCCAATCCATCGCTCTCGCTCAATCCTCGCACTCCGCCGTCCTCGGGCGCCGCGACACCTCCGACGGCAAGCTCGTCTTCGTCTTCCCGGGTCAAGGCTCGCAATGGGACGGCATGGCCCGAGACCTGCTCGAAACCTCCTGCGTCTTCCGCGAGCAACTCGAAGCCTGCGAACGTGCTCTCGCTCCCTACGTCGATTGGTCTTTGCTCTCGTTGCTCCGCGCATCCGGCGGAGATGGGACGGCGGACGAAGGCTCTCGTGCGTCCCTCGACCGGGTCGATGTCGCACAGCCCCTTCTTTTCGCGGTCATGGTGTCGCTGGCCGCCTTGTGGCGCTCGCTCGGTGTTCAGCCGGACGCGGTCGTTGGTCACAGCCAAGGGGAGGTCGCCGCCGCCTGCGTGGCCGGCGCGCTCTCACTGGAGGATGCCGCCAAAGTGGTCGCCCTGCGCAGCCGCGCTCTGCTCGATCTTGCCGGCAAAGGCGCCATGGCTGCCGTGGACCTCGGCGTGCGCGAGCTGGCTCCTTATCTCGAGCCGTTCGGCGAGCGGCTCTCCGTTGGCGCCATCAACAGCCCCCGCGCCTCGTTGCTCTCGGGCGATCCACAGGCCATCGATGCGCTGCTGAAGGTCCTCGCGACCGCGCACGTCTATGCACAGAAAGCTCGCGCCGATCACGCCTCCCACTGCGCTCTGGTGGACTCGCTCGAAGGCGAGCTTGTGTCGGCTCTCGCCACCATCCGCCCCCGTCCGTGCAGCATCCCCCTCTATTCCACGGTGACCGGCGCCCCCATCGCCGGAACCGACCTCGATGCAGGCTATTGGTTCCGCAATCTCCGGCAACCCGTTCGCTTTTGGGACGCCACAGACTGTCTTCTGAGCGACGGACATCGCTTGTTCGCAGAGATCAGTCCTCACCCGGTGCTCGCGCTCGCGTTGCACGAGACGCTCGAGAGCGCGCACCTCGAAGGAGCTGTCGTCGGTTCTCTGCGGCGGGGTGACGGGCGCTTGGAGCGCGTCATGCTCGCGTTGGGCGAGCTTCATACCCGCGGCTACCGCCTCGATATGGGCGCTCTTTTCGGTTCCTTCGAGCCGCGCCGTGTTCCCTTGCCCACGTACGCCTTTCAGCGTGAGCGCTTCTGGCTCGAGAGTACGGCGCAACGCGCCGATGTCTCCGCCGCCGGGCTGTCCTCCGCCGAGCATCCGCTCCTCGGGGCCGTCGTTTCGCTCGCCCAGAACGATGGCTTCTTGTTCACAGGGAAGCTCTCTCTCGCCGAACATCCCTGGCTTGCTGGGCATGCCGTCTTCGGTTCTGTGCTCTTGCCAGGCACCGCCTTCGTCGAGCTCGCACTTCTCGCCGCACATCGCGTCGGGCTCGAGCGCATCGAGGAGCTCACCCTCGAAACGGCCCTCTCGCTTCCCCAAACGGGCGCCGTCGTGATTCAGGTGTCCGTCGGCCCCCTCGATGATGCCGGTCGACGGGGCTTGAGCATCCATGGCCGTGCCCATGACGCCTCCGACGATGTGCCCTGGGTGTGTCATACGCGCGGAATGCTGGCTCCCAGCACCGCCGAGTCCACGCCCTTCGACCTCCGTGCCTGGCCCCCTCCGGGTGCCGTCCCCGTTCCGCTCGAGGGACTCTACGAAACCCTCGCGGCTTCCGGGTTCGCCTACGGTCCTGATTTTCAAGGCCTCCGCACCGTTTGGAAACGTGGCAACGAGCTCTTTGCCGAAGCCTCTCTCCCACCATCCATCGCCAAGGATGCTTCCCGCTTCGCCATCCATCCCGCTCTCCTCGACTCCGCTCTCCACGCGCTTGCAGCCCACTCGAGCGAAGGCATCCAGATCTCAATGCCTTTCTCGTGGAACGATGTCTCCCTGCGGTCCGTGGGTGCCTCCACGCTCCGCGTCCGCTTTCAGCAAGGTGAAGGCTCCGTCTCCCTCGCCATCGCCGATGCCATCGGCGAGCCCGTCGCCCTCGTCGAGGCTCTTGCCACGCGCCCCGTCTCCGCCGAACAACTGCGCGAGAGCCTCGACGCCCATCGCGATGCACTGCTTCACGTCGCCTGGACTCCGCTACCCAGTGCTTCGCCTCGCAAGTCCCTCACCTGGGCTCTTTTGGGAACCGGCAACGTCGACTCCGCGCTCGAAGTCCACCACGTCCAACGCTACCCCGACCTCGATGCACTAGGGCACGCGCTCGACCAGGGTGCCTCCGCGCCCGACGGCGTCGTCGTTCCCCTCTTCTCCCGCGCATCGGCGAACGTCGTTGCAGGCGCCCACGACGCGACCGCACTCGCACTCGCGCTTTTGCAGGCCTGGGTAAGCGACGAGCGCCTCGCGTCCACCCAGCTCGTCTTCCTGACTTCGCGTGCCATCGCCACCCACACCGACGAAGACGTCCTCGACCTCCCTCACGCGCCCATCTGGGGACTCGTCCGTTCCGCTCAGAACGAATACCCCTACCTCCCCATCTTCCTCCTCGACTCCGACCAAGGCGTCGTTTCGCCCCAAGTCTTCGCCCCTCTCCCCGGCGACGACAAGCAGCTCGCTCTGCGCGACGGTCAACGACTCGTCCCGCGATTGATGCGCCCGCATCAACCCGGCCCCGCATCTTCCCGACCCATGAATCCCGAAGGCACCGTGCTCATCACCGACGCCAACGGTACCCTCGGTGCTCTCGTCGCGCGGCATCTCGTCGAAAACCACGCCGTCAAGCACCTGCTCTTGGCCTCCCGTAAGGGCCCTGCTGCTCCCGGTGCCGATGACCTCCGACGCCAGCTCGAAGACGCCGGCGCCTCCGTCACGGTCACCGCCTGCGACGCCTCCGATCGCTCCGCTCTCCGAGCCCTGTTGGACACCATCCCCGACGAGCATCCCCTCACCGCCGTCGTCCACACCGCCGTCGTCCGCACCGCCGGCATCCTCGACGATGAACTTCTCTCCAGCATGACCCCCGAGCGCGTCGACCTCGTCTTCGCCCCCAAGGTCGATGCCACCTGGAATCTGCACGAGCTCACCAAAGACAAAGAGCTCTCCGCTTTCGTCCTTTTCTCGTCGCTCGCGGGCGTCCTCGGAGGCGCCGGTCAAGCCAACGACGCCGCCGCCAATGCCTTCCTCGATGCGCTCGCACAGCATCGCCACGCCATCGGTCTCCCCGCTTCTTCCCTGACCTGGGGCTTTTGGGCGGACTCCTCCGCCATGACCGCTCACCTCCGCGACGCTGATACCGCACGTATGCGCCGCGCAGGAGTCCTGCCTCTCTCGGCTGAAAAGGGACTCGCGCTCTTCGACAAGGCGCTAGCTCGCTCCGAGCCCGCTCTCGTCACCGCTCTCTTCGATCGCGCGGCTCTCCACGCTCAGGCTTCCTCTCTGCCCTCTCTCTTCCGAGGACTCGTTCACGCGCGCGCGGCACGTCCTACCGCCGCCCAGGCCTCTGCTTCCTCACTCGCCCACCGCCTACTCGCACTCGCTCCCCCCGAGCAACATGCCTTCGTCTTGGATCTCGTCCGCACCGAGACGGCGACGGTCCTTGGACTGCCCTCGACCGCTGCGCTCGAACCCCATCGACCGCTGCAGGAGCTCGGGCTCGATTCCCTCATGGCCGTCGAGCTACGCAACCGGCTCGCCTCCGCCACCGGACTGAAGCTCCAAGCCACGCTCCTCTTCGACTACCCCACTCCGGCGACCCTCTCGCAGTTCTTGACCACCAAGATCCTGGGACGCACCGCCGAACAACCGGCGGTGCGGATCGAGCCCGCCTCGGACCAAGAGCCCGTCGCCATCGTCGCCATGAGTTGCCGCTTTCCGGGTGGCGTCTCCTCCCCAGAAGACCTCTGGAGCCTGGTGAGCAAAGGCCATGATGCCATTTCCGCCTTCCCTCAGAACCGCGGCTGGGATTTCGATTCGCTCGATGAGACGGCACCTCACCACGCCCTCCACGGTGGCTTCCTCCTCGATGCCGACCTTTTCGACCCCGCCTTCTTCGGCATCAGCCCACGCGAAACGCTCGCACTCGATCCTCAGCAACGTTTGCTTCTCGAAACTTCCTGGGAAGCCTTGGAGCGCGCAGGAATCGATCCCGCATCTCTCCAAGGGAGTCCCACGGGGGTCTTCGTCGGTATTAGCCAAGTTGACTACGCCAGCCGGCTGGGGCCATCCGCCACGTCCCTGGAGGACGTTAAGATCTATCTCGGCACGGGCAACACGGCGAGCGTCGCCTCGGGCCGCATCGCCTATACCCTGGGCTTGGTAGGTCCCGCCCTCAGCGTGAACACGGCGTGCAGCTCCTCGCTCGTCGCCATTCATCTCGCCTGCCAAGCGCTCCGTCACGGTGAATGCTCGCTCGCTCTTGCCGGCGGCGTCACCGTCATGGCCTCTCCCGCCATGTTCGTGGTGTTGGATTCCGAGAGCGCAGGCGCACCCGATGGCCGCTGCAAGTCCTTCTCCGCCGATGCCAATGGCGCCGGTTGGGCCGAGGGCGCGGGCATGTTGCTCCTCGAGAACCTCTCCGACGCTATCCGCAATGGGCACCCCGTCCTTGCCGTCATCAAGGGCTCCGCCGTCAATCAGGACGGTAAGAGCCAGGGGCTCACCGCTCCCAATGGGCCCTCTCAAGAGCGCGTCATTCGGCAGGCGCTCGCCAGCGCTCGACTCTCTCCTCAAGATGTCGACGCCGTCGAAGCCCACGGCACCGGCACCACCTTGGGCGACCCGATCGAGGCCCACGCGCTTCTCGCGACCTATGGAGAGGCCCATTCCAAGAACACGCCACTCTGGCTCGGGAGCCTCAAGTCCAATATCGGACATACGCAGGCAGCCGCCGGCGTCGGGGGTGTCATCAAGATGGTCCTCGCGCTTCAGAACGAGCTCTTGCCAAGGACCCTTCACGCCGAAAATCCTTCCCACCACATCGATTGGGCTTCCGGCTCTCTCCGTTTGCTCAACGAGCACGTTCCCTGGACCGCGAACGGACACCTGCGTCGCGCGGCCGTCTCCTCCTTCGGCATCTCCGGCACCAACGCGCACCTCATTCTCGAAGAAGCTCCGTACTCCGATAGCTCGCTCGCTCCAGACGCCTCCACTCCACCCGCACCGCAGCCCTTGCCCGTGTTCCTCTCGGCCAAGTCCGAACCGGCCTTGCGCGCTCAGGCCGAGCGCCTCCGTGACCACCTCCTCGAGCAGGCCGATGTCCCTCTCCACGACGTCGCCTATTCCCTCGCCACCACGCGCGCTCACTTCGACCACCGCGCCGCCCTCGTCGCGCACGACCGCGACCAGCTCCTCGATTCCCTCCATTCCGTCGCTCTCGCTCAATCCACACACCACGCCGTCCTCGGGCGCCGCGACACCTCCGATGGCAAACTCGTCTTCGTCTTCCCGGGTCAAGGTTCCCAATGGGATGGCATGGCCCGAGACCTGCTCCAAACATCCCCGCCTTTCCGCGAACAGCTCGAAGCCTGCGATCGCGCTCTCGCCCCCCATATCTCCTTCTCCCTTCTCCCTTTCCTCCGCGGCGAGCTCGGCTCCGACTGGCTCGATCGCATCGACGTCGTCCAGCCGGCTCTCTTCGCCGTCATGGTCTCCTTGGCCGCCTTGTGGCGCTCCTTTGGCATCCTCCCCGACGCCGTCGTCGGCCACAGCCAAGGTGAAGTCGCTGCTGCCTTCGTCGCGGGCGCCCTCTCCCTCGAAGATGCCGCAGCCGTCGTCGCCCTCCGCAGCCGCGCTCTCGTCAAACTCGCAGGCCTGGGTGCCATGGCCGCCGTCGAGCGGGGGGTCGACGCTCTCCAGCCTCTCCTGGCTCCCTTCGGGCAGCGCATCGCCGTCGCCGCCATCAACAGTCCCCAGGCCACCCTCCTCTCCGGCGACGTCGAGGCCATCGACGAGCTCCTCCTATCTCTCGCCAACGCTCAGATCTTCGCTCGCAAAGTTCGCGTCGACTACGCCTCCCATTGCGCCCACGTCGACGCCATCAAGGACGAGCTGCTCCAAAACCTCGCGCCCATCACGCCTCGCGCTGCCAGCATCCCTCTCTATTCCACCGTCACGGCTACGACGGTCGAGGGCTCCGAGCTCGACGCCACCTATTGGTTCCAAAATCTCCGCCAAACGGTGCGCTTTGCGGAGGCCACCGACAAGCTTCTCCTCGACGGGCATCGTTTCTTCGTCGAGGTCAGCCCCCATCCCGTCCTCAACGTCCCTCTCCTCGCTTCCCTCGAGCGCTCCGCCACGGAGACCGTGGTCGTCCCCTCCCTCCGTCGCGACGAAGGGGCTCTCTCTCGCTTTCTTCTCTCGCTCGGAGAGCTCTATGCGCGGGGGCGCTCGCTCGATTGGAGCCTCGTTCTCCCCAAGGGTCGTCGCGTCCCCTTGCCCACGTACGCCTTCCAGCGCGAGCGCTTCTGGCTCGAGAATACGGCCCAACGCGCCGACGTCCATTCCATCGGCCAATCCTCGGCCGAGCATCCACTCCTCGGTGCCGCCATCGCGCTCGCGCAGAACGATGGGCTCTTGTTCACGGGTCGACTCTCCCTCGCCGAGCACCCATGGCTTGCAGGCCATGCGGTCTTCGGCTCCGTGCTCTTGCCAGGCACCGCCTTCGTCGAGCTCGCGCTCCTTGCCGCTCACCGCGTCGGGCTCGACCTCCTCGAGGAGCTGACCCTCGAAGCCCCCCTCTCCCTTCCCCAAACGGGCGCCGTCCTGATTCAGATGTCCGTCGGCCCTCTCGACGATGCCGGTCGACGCGCCTTGACCATCCATGGCCGCCCCCACGATGCCACCGACGATGTGCCCTGGACCTGCCATGCTCGCGCCACTCTCGCTACCGGCAGCACCGATTCCATGGGCTTCGACCTCCGCGCCTGGCCTCCTCCGGGCGCCATCGTCGTCCCGATCGAGGGACTCTACGAAACGCTCGCAGCTTCCGGGCTCGTCTACGGTCCCGATTTTCAGGGCCTCCGCGCCGTTTGGAAACGTGGCAACGAGCTCTTTGCCGAAGCCTCTCTCCCACCATCCATCGCCAAGGATGCCTCCCGCTTCGCCATCCATCCCGCTCTCCTCGACTCCGCTCTCCACGCCCTTGCGGCCCACGCGAGCGAGGGCATCCAGCTCTCACTTCCTTTCTCGTGGAACGATGTCTCCCTGCGAACCGTGGGCGCTTCCACCCTCCGCGTCCGCCTTCTGCAAGGTGAAGGCTCCGTCTCCCTCGCCATCGCCGATGCCATCGGCGAGCCCGTCGCCTGCGTGGAGTCCCTTGCCACCCGCCCCGTCTCCGCCGAGCAACTGCGCGAGAGCCTCGATGCCCACCGCGATGCACTGCTTCATGTCGCCTGGACTCCGCTACCCAGTGCTTCGCCTCGCAAGTTCCTCACCTGGGCTCTCCTGGGAACCGGCAACGTCGACTCCGCGCTCGAAGTCCACCACGTCCAACGCTACCCCGACCTCGATGCACTAGGGCACGCGCTCGACCAGGGTGCCTCCGCGCCCGACGGCGTCGTCGTTCCCTTCATCTCCCCCGCATCGGCGAACGTCGTTGCAGGCGCCCACGACGCGACCGCACTCGCACTCGCGCTTTTGCAGGCCTGGGTAAGCGACGAGCGCCTCGCGTCCACTCAGCTCGTCTTCCTGACTTCGCGTGCCATCGCCACCCACACCGACGAAGACGTCCTCGACCTCCCTCACGCGCCCATCTGGGGTCTCGTCCGCTCCGCTCAGAACGAATACCCCGACCTCCCCATCTTCCTTCTCGACTCCGACCGAACCGACGCTTCCCTCTCCGAAGTCTTCGCCCCTCTCCCCCGCGACGACAAGCAGCTCGCTCTGCGCGACGGCCAACGACTCGTCCCGCGACTGGCCAAACCGCGCGCCGACCAGGCGCTGGTCATCCCGCCCGATTCCTCCTGGCACCTGCACATTCATCCCAAAGGGAGCTTCGACGCTCTCGCGTTCATCCCTCAGACTCCGACGCCTCTCTCGGAGGGACAAGTCCGCATCGACGTGCGCGCTGCTGGACTCAATTTCCGCGACATCATCGTCTCCCTCGGCATGTTCCCGGGCGACCCGGGGCAGCTCGGCGGCGAAGGTGCTGGCGTCGTCACCGAAGTGGGTCCCGGCGTCCTCGACCTTTCCGTCGGCGATCGCGTCATGGGTCTGTTTCCCTCGGCCTTCGCCCCCACCGCCATCGCCGATGCGCGCATGCTCGTCCCCGTGCCCGATGGGTGGTCCTTCACCCAAGCTGCCAGCGTCCCGATTGTCTTCCTCACTGCCTATTACGGGCTGGTAGACCTCGCGCATCTCCAGCCAGGTCAGCGCGTTCTCGTCCACGCCGCCGCCGGTGGCGTTGGTACGGCCGCCGTCCAGATTGCTCGCCACCTTGGAGCCGAAGTCTTCGCCACGGCCAGCCCGGCAAAGTGGAACCACCTGCGCGACCTTGGGTTCGATGACGCTCATCTCGCCTCCTCCCGCACCCTCGACTTCGAAGCACACTTTCTCGATGCCACCCAAGGCCGCGGGATGGACGTCGTACTCGACTCGCTGGCGCGCGAGTTCGTCGACGCCTCGTTGCGCCTCTTGCCCCGCGGGGGGCGCTTCATCGAGATGGGCAAGACCGACATCCGCGATCCCGACGCGGTCCGCCTCGCCCATCCAGATGTCCTCTACCGCGCCTTCGACCTCGTGGAAGCAGGGACTGAACGCATTCACCAGATGCTTACGGACCTTCTCGCTCTGTTCGAGCGCGGGATCTTGCATCCGCCTCCCGTCACCGTCTGGGATGTTCGTCGCGCACCGCATGCCTTCCGAGCTCTCGCCCGCGCACACCACGTCGGAAAGTTCGTGCTTTCCCTGCCTCGGCCTCTACATCCTGAGGGCACGGTGCTCATCACCGGAGGGACGGGCGCCCTCGGCGCCCTCGTCGCGCGGCATCTGGTCGATGCCCACGCCGTCAAGCACCTGCTCTTGACCTCACGAAAGGGACCGGCGGCCCCCGGTGCCGATGACCTCCGTCGCCAGCTCGAAGACGCCGGCGCCTCGGTCACCCTCGCGGCATGCGACGTTTCCGATCGCTCCGCGCTGCACGCGCTGTTGGACGCCATCCCCGAGGCCCATCCCCTCACCGCCGTCGTCCACACCGCGGGCGTCCTCGACGATGGGCTTCTCTCCGGCATGACCCCCGAGCGCCTCGACCGCGTCTTGGCCCCCAAGGTCGATGCCGCCTGGAACCTGCACGAGCTCACCAAGGACAAGGATCTCTCCGCCTTCGTCCTCTTCTCCTCTTTCTCGGGCGTTCTTGGGGCTGCCGGTCAGTCCAACTACGCGGGGGCCAATACGTTCCTCGATGCCCTCGCGCAGCGTCGCCACGCCATCGGCCTCCCCGCTTCTTCCCTAGCCTGGGGCTCTTGGGCCGACTCCTCGGCCATGACCGGCCACCTCCGCGACGCCGATACCGCACGCATGCGCCGCGGAGGACTCCTCCCGATGTCCTCCGAAAAGGGTCTCGCGCTCCTCGATACGGCGCTGGCTCGCTCGGAGCCTGCACTCGTCACCGCTCTCTTCGATCGCTCCGCTCTCCTGGCCAACGCGAATGCCCTTCCCGCTCTCTTCCGAGGTCTCGTTCAGGCGCGCGCGGCACGTCCTACCGCCGCCCAGGCCTCTACTTCCTCACTCGCCCATCGCCTGCTCGCACTCTCTTCGCACGAGCAACATGCCTTTATCTTGGATCTTGTCCGCTCCGAGACGGCGACGGTCCTTGGACTCCCCTCGACCGCAGCGCTCGAACCTCATCGACCGCTGCAGGAGCTCGGGCTCGATTCCCTCATGGCCGTCGAGCTCCGCAACCGGCTCGCCGCCGCCACCGACCTGAAACTCCAAACCACTCTCTTGTTCGATTATCCAGCTCCTGCGGCGCTCTCTGGGTTCCTCCAACAACGGCTGTTGGAGCAGGGGGAACACGACGCTTTTCAAATCCCGGCCGAACTCGACAAAATCGAAGCCACGCTTTCGTCGCTCTATGAAAATAAAAATACCCGTGAAGGGCTCATGGCGCGCCTGCAAACGCTTTTCACGAAGTGGAAGTCCAGAGATGCGTCTACCGACGTGGCCGTGACGAGCGAGCTCGGAACCGTGACCAATGAGGAACTTTTGGCCCTGTTCGACAGCGAAATCCTGCGCAGCGAGGAAATCTCGACATGACAAACATTGAAACTCAGCTTCGCACACGCCTCGAACAGTCGATTTTCGAGATTCGTAAGCAGCGGCAATCATTGACCGAAGCCGAGAATAGGCAGCACGAACCCATCGCGATCGTGTCGATGAGTTGCCGCTTTCCGGGCGGCGTTCGCTCTCCAGAAGACCTTTGGAAGCTTTTGCGCGAAGAGCAAGACGCGATATCGACCTTTCCAGAGAACCGCGATTGGGATCTCGATGCGCTCGGCGGAGCGGGCGATTGCCAGGCGCGCGAAGGAGGTTTTCTCGTCGATGCGGACCTTTTCGACCCCGCCTTCTTCGGCATCAGTCCCCGAGAAACCCTCTCTCTCGACCCTCAACAGCGCCTCCTGCTCGAGACCTCCTGGGAAGCTCTGGAGCTTGCAGGCATTGATCCCGCATCGCTTCATGCAAGCCCCACGGGGGTCTTCGTCGGCATCATCCAAGGTGACTACGCCAGCCGGCTAGGGCCCTACGTCACGTCCATCGAAGAGATACGAGACTACGTCGCCACGGGCAATACGGCGAGCGTCGCCTCGGGCCGCATCGCCTATACCTTGGGCTTGGTGGGTCCCGCCCTGAGTGTGGACACCGCTTGCAGCTCCTCCCTCGTTGCCATTCATCTCGCCTGCCAAGCGCTCCGTCACGGTGAATGCTCCCTCGCTCTCGCAGGTGGCGTCACCGTCATGGCTACTCCAGCCATATTCGTGGTGATGAATTCCGAGAGCGCGGGCTCCCCCGATGGACGCTGCAAGTCCTTCTCCGCCGACGCCAATGGCGCCGGTTGGGCCGAAGGCGCGGGCATGTTGCTCCTCGAGAAGCTCTCCGATGCCATCCGCAATGGGCATCCCATCCTCGCCGTCATCAAGGGCTCCGCCGTCAATCAGGACGGCAAGAGTCAAGGCCTCACCGCTCCCAACGGGCCCTCTCAAGAGCGCGTCATTCGGCAGGCGCTCGCCAGCGCTCGACTCTCTCCTCAAGATGTCGACGCCGTCGAAGCCCACGGCACCGGCACCACCCTGGGCGATCCCATCGAGGCCCACGCGCTTCTCGCCACCTACGGGCAGGCACACTCCAAAGACATCCCTCTCTGGCTCGGGAGTCTCAAGTCCAATCTCGGTCATACCCAGGCGGCCGCCGGCGTCGCCGGGGTCATCAAGATGGTCCTCGCGCTTCAGAACGAGCTCTTGCCAAGGACCCTTCACGCCGAGAATCCATCGCCCCACGTCGATTGGGCTTCCGGCTCCCTCCGCCTCCTCAACGAGCACGTTCCATGGGCCGCCAACGCGCGCACTCGTCGTGCGGCCGTCTCCTCCTTCGGCATTTCCGGCACCAACGCGCACCTCATTCTCGAAGAGGCCCCACACCTCGAGAGCTCGCTCGCTCCAGAGCCCTCCGCTCCCGCAGCGCAGCCCTTGCCCGTGTTCCTCTCGGCCAAGTCCGAACCGGCCTTGCGCGCTCAGGCCGAGCGCCTCCGCGACCATCTCCTCGAGCATCCGGAGCTCGAGCTCCGCGACGTCGCCTATTCCCTCGCCACCACGCGCTCTCACTTCGACCACCGCGCCGCCCTCGTCGCGCACGACCGCGACCAGCTCCTCGATTCCCTCCATTCCGTCGCTCTCGCTCAATCCACACACCACGCCGTCCTCGGGCGCTGCGACACCTCCGACGGCAAACTCGTCTTCGTCTTCCCGGGTCAAGGTTCCCAATGGGATGGCATGGCCCGAGACCTGCTCCAAACATCCCCGCCTTTCCGCGAACAGCTCGAAGCCTGCGATCGCGCTCTCGCCCCCCATATCTCCTTCTCCCTTCTCCCTTTCCTCCGCGGCGAGCTCGGCTCCGACTGGCTCGATCGCATCGACGTCGTCCAGCCGGCTCTCTTCGCCGTCATGGTCTCCTTGGCCGCCTTGTGGCGCTCCTTTGGCATCCTCCCCGACGCCGTCGTCGGCCACAGCCAAGGTGAAGTCGCTGCTGCCTTCGTCGCGGGCGCCCTCTCCCTCGAAGATGCCGCAGCCGTCGTCGCCCTCCGCAGCCGCGCTCTCGTCAAACTCGCAGGCCTGGGTGCCATGGCCGCCGTCGAGCGGGGGGTCGACGCTCTCCAGCCTCTCCTGGCTCCCTTCGGGCAGCGCATCGCCATCGCCGCCATCAACAGCCCTCACGCCACACTCCTCTCCGGTGACCTCGACGCCATCGACGAGCTCCTCCTCTCGCTCGCCGACGCTCAGATCTTCGCTCGCAAAGTTCGCGTCGACTACGCCTCCCACTGCGCCCACGTCGACGCCATCAAAGACGAGCTGCTCCAAAACCTCGCGCCCATCTCCCCTCGCTCTTCCACCATTCCTCTCTATTCCACCGTCACCGCCACCTCGCTCGACGGCTCCGAGCTCGACGCCGCCTATTGGTTCCAAAATCTCCGCCAAACCGTCCGCTTCGCAGAGGCCACCGACAAGCTTCTCCTCGACGGCCATCGTTTCTTCGTCGAGGTCAGTCCCCACCCCGTTCTCAACGTCCCTCTCCTCGCTTCCCTCGAGCGCTCCGCCACGGAGGCCGTGGTCGTCCCATCCCTCCGGCGAGACGATGGGGATCTCCCTCGCTTTCTTCTCTCCCTCGGCCAGCTCTACACCCATGGGCGCTCGCTCGATTGGAGCCTTCTTCCCAAGGGGCGTTGCATCCCCTTGCCCACGTACGCCTTCCAGCGCGAGCGCTTTTGGCTCGAGAGCACGGCGCATCGCGCTGACGTCTCCGCCGCCGGCCTATCCTCCGCCGAGCATCCGCTCCTCGGGGCCGTCGTTTCGCTCGCACAAAACGATAGCCTCTTGTTCACGGGTCGACTCTCCCTCGCCGAGCACCCATGGCTTGCAGGCCATGCGGTCTTCGGCTCCGTGCTCTTGCCAGGCACCGCCTTCGTCGAGCTCGCGCTCCTTGCCGCTCACCGCGTCGGGCTCGACCTCCTCGAGGAGCTGACCCTCGAAGCCCCCCTCTCCCTTCCCCAAACGGGCGCCGTCCTGATTCAGATGTCCGTCGGCCCTCTCGACGATGCCGGTCGACGCGCCTTGACCATCCATGGCCGCCCCCACGATGCCACCGACGATGTGCCCTGGACCTGCCATGCTCGCGCCACTCTCGCTACCGGCAGCACCGATTCCATGGGCTTCGACCTCCGCGCCTGGCCTCCTCCGGGCGCCATCGTCGTCCCGATCGAGGGACTCTACGAAACGCTCGCAGCTTCCGGGCTCGTCTACGGTCCCGATTTTCAGGGCCTGCGCGCCGTTTGGAAACGCGGCGACGAGCTCTTTGCCGAAGCCTCTCTCCCACCATCCATCGCCAAGGATGCCTCCCGCTTCGCCATCCATCCCGCTCTCCTCGACTCCGCTCTCCACGCCCTTGCGGCCCACGCGAGCGAGGGCATCCAGGTCTCACTGCCTTTCTCGTGGAACGATGTCTCCCTGCGAACCGTGGGCGCTTCCACCCTCCGCGTCCGCCTTCTGCAAGGTGAAGGCTCCGTCTCCCTCGCCATCGCCGATGCCATCGGCGAGCCCGTCGCCTGCGTGGAGTCCCTTGCCACCCGCCCCGTCTCCGCCGAGCAACTGCACGGGAACCTTGACGCCCATCGCGATGCGCTGCTTCACGTCTCCTGGACTCCGCTGCCCAGCGCTTCGCCTCGCAAGGCCTTCTCCTGGGCTCTCCTCGGAGACACCGACGTCGACCCTGCGCTCCAGATCCAACGCTACACCGACCTCGATGCGCTAAGGCACACGCTCGACCAGGGTGCCTCCGCGCCCGATGGCGTCGTCGTTCCCTTCATCAACGCAAATACCACGGACGTCGTTGCAGACGCCCACCATGCGACCGCCCTTGCACTCGCCCTTTTGCAGGCCTGGGTAAGCGACGAGCGCCTCGCGTCCACACAGCTCGTCTTCCTGACTTCGCGCGCCATCGCCACCCACTCCGACGAAGACGTCCTCGACCTCCCTCATGCGCCCCTCTGGGGCCTCGTTCGCACGGCCCAAAACGAATACCCCGACCTCCCTCTCTTCCTCCTCGACTCCGACCAAGGCGTCGCTTCGCCCGAAGTCTTCACCCCTCTCCCCGGCGACGACAAGCAGCTCGCTCTGCGCGATGGGCAACGCTTCGTCCCGCGATTGATGCGTCTGCGTCAGGTCCCCGCGTCTTCCCACGGAATGCATCCCGAAGGCACCGTGCTCATCACCGGCGCCACAGGGACCCTCGGCGCCCTCGTCGCGCGGCATTTGGTCGAAAACCATGCCGTCAAGCATCTGCTCTTGACCTCACGAAAGGGACCGGCAGCACCCGGCGCCGATGACCTCCGTCGCCAGCTCGAAGACGCCGGCGCCTCCGTCACGGTCGCCGCCTGCGACGTCTCCGATCGCTCCGCGCTGCAAGCGCTGTTGGACACCATCCCCGACGAGCATCCCCTCACCGCCGTCGTCCACTCCGCAGGCATCCTCGACGATGGGCTTCTCTCCGGCATGACCCCCGAGCGCCTCGACTGCGTATTTGCTCCCAAGGTAGATGCCGCCTGGAACCTGCACGAACTCACCAAAGACGAGGATCTCTCCGCCTTCGTCCTCTTCTCGTCGCTCTCGGGCGTCCTAGGAAGCGCCGCTCAAGCCAACTATGCGGCCGCCAACGCCTTCCTCGATGCCCTTGCACAGCATCGCCACGCCATCGGCCTCTCCGCATCTTCCCTCGCCTGGGGCTTTTGGGCCGACTCCTCCGCCATGACCGGCCACCTCCGCGACGCCGATACCGCACGTATGCGGCGCGCAGGAGCCCTGCCTCTCTCGGCCGAAAAGGGGTTCGCGCTCTTCGACAACGCCCTTGCTCGCTCCGAGCCCGCTCTGGTCACGGCTCTCTTCGATCGCTCCGCTCTCCTTGCCAACGCGAATGCCGTTCCCGCTCTCTTCCGGGCTCTCGTCCACGCGCGCTCGGCACGTCCTACTGCAGCCCAGGCCTCGGCTTCCTCACTCGCCCAGCGCTTGCTCGCACTTCCTTCCGCCGAGCAACATACCTTCGTCCTCGATCTCGTCCGCGCCGAGACCGCGACGGTCCTTGGACTCCCCTCGACCGCTGCGCTCGAAACCCATCGCCCTCTGCAGGAGCTCGGGCTCGATTCCCTCATGGCCGTCGAGCTCCGCAATCGGCTCGCCTCCGCCATCGGCCTGAAACTCCAGGCCACGCTCCTCTTCGACTACCCCACGCCTGCCGCGCTCTCCCACTTCTTGACCTCCAAGGTCCTTGGGCGCATCGCCGAGCAACCCCCCGTGCGGCTCGATCCGGCTTCGGACCTCGACCCCATCGCCATCGTCGCCATGAGCTGCCGCTTCCCAGGTGGCATCTCCTCTCCGGCCGATCTCTGGAACTTGCTCCGCGATGGCCAGGACGCCATCTCCCACTTCCCCCAAAACCGTGGATGGGAGCTCGATGCCCTCGACGACGCTGCACAGGGTCAGGTCAACGAGGGGGGCTTCCTTCTCGATGCGGACCGTTTCGACCCTGGCTTCTTCGGCATCAGTCCCCGCGAAACCCTCGCCGTCGATCCTCAGCAACGACTCTTGCTCGAAACTTCCTGGGAAGCCCTCGAACGCGCCGGCATCGACCCTGCCTCTCTTCACGGCTCTCCCACGGGCGTCTTCGTCGGCATCATGTCCAGCGATTACGGCGCTCGCCTTGCCTCCTCCTCCTCCGCTCTGGATGACCTCAAAAGCTTCCTCGGTACCGGTAGCGCCGCCTCCGTTGCCTCCGGACGCATCGCGTACACCTTCGGCCTTCAAGGCCCCACCCTCAGCGTCGACACCGCCTGCTCCTCCTCCCTCGTTGCCATTCATCTAGCCTCTCAGGCTCTTCGTCTCGGCGAATGCTCCCTCGCTCTCGCAGGCGGCGTCACCGTCATGGCCTCTCCCTCCATGTTCGTCATGATGGATGCCGAGAGCGCAGGCGCCCCCGATGGGCGCTGCAAGTCCTTCTCCGCCGACGCCAATGGCGCCGGTTGGGCCGAGGGCGCGGGCATGTTGCTCCTCGAGAAGCTCTCCGATGCGCTCCGCCATGGGCACCCCGTCCTTGCCGTCATCAAGGGCTCCGCCGTCAATCAAGACGGTAAGAGCCAGGGGCTCACCGCTCCCAATGGGCCCTCTCAAGAGCGCGTGATTCGACAGGCGCTCGCCAGCGCTCGCCTCTCTCCTCAAGATGTCGATGCGGTCGAAGCTCACGGGACCGGCACCTCTTTGGGCGACCCGATCGAGGCGCACGCTCTTCTTGCCACGTATGGGGAAGCCCATTCCAAAGACAATCCGCTTTGGCTCGGGAGCCTCAAGTCCAATGTCGGGCATACCCAGGCAGCCGCCGGCGTCGGTGGCGTCATCAAGATGGTCCTCGCGCTTCAGAACGAGCTCTTGCCAAGGACTCTTCACGCCGAAGCTCCATCTCCGCACATCGATTGGTCTTCCGGCCACATCCGCCTCCTCGACGAGGCCGTCCCCTGGACCTCCAACGGGCACCGGCGTCGCGCGGCCGTTTCTTCCTTCGGTATCTCCGGCACCAACGCACACCTCATTCTCGAGGAGGCCCCGCACCTCGAGAGCTCGCTCGCGCCCGAGGTCTCGCCTTTCGCCGTGCCGCAGCCCTTGCCCGTGTTCCTCTCGGCCAAGTCCGAACCGGCCTTGCGCGCTCAGGCCGAGCGCCTCCGTGACCACCTCCTCGAGCATCCGGAGCTCGAGCTCCACGACGTCGCCTATTCCCTCGCCACCACACGCGCTCACTTCGATCACCGCGCCGCTTTCGTCGCGCGCGACCGCGACCAGCTCCTCGATTCCCTCCATTCCGTCGCTCTCGCTCAATCCTCGCACTCCGCCGTCCTCGGGCGCCGCGACGCTTCCGACGGCAAAGTCGTCTTCGTCTTCCCGGGACAAGGCTCGCAATGGGACGGCATGGCACGCTCCCTGCTCGAAACGTCTTCCGTCTTCCGAGAGCAGCTCGAAGCCTGCGACCGAGTACTCGCGCCGCGTCTCTCGTTCTCGCTTCTCCCTTTCCTGCGGGGCGAGCTCGGCTCCGACTGGCTCGATCGCATCGACGTCGTCCAGCCTGCTCTCTTCGCCGTCATGATCTCCTTGGCTGCCTTGTGGCGCTCCTTCGGCATCGTCCCCGACGCCGTTGTCGGCCATAGCCAAGGTGAAGTCGCTGCGGCCTTCGTCGCGGGCGCTCTCTCCCTCGAAGATGCCGCTTCCGTCGTCGCGGTCCGCAGCCGCGCTCTCGTCAAACTCGCGGGGCTTGGCGCCATGGCCGCCGTCGAGCGGGGGGTCGATGCTCTCCAGCCTCTCCTGGCTCCCTTCGGGCAGCGCATCGCCGTCGCCGCCATCAACAGCCCCCAGGCCACCCTCCTCTCCGGTGACGTCGAGGCCATCGACGAGCTCCTCCTATCTCTCGCCGGCGCTCAGATCTTCGCTCGCAAAGTTCGCGTCGACTACGCCTCCCACTGCGCTCACGTGGACGCCATCCAGGACGAGCTGCTCCAAAACCTCGCTCCCATCACGCCTCGCGCTGCCAGCATCCCTCTCTATTCCACCGTCACGGCTACGACGGTCGAGGGCTCCGAGCTCGACGCCACCTATTGGTTCCAAAATCTCCGCCAAACGGTGCGCTTTGCGGAGGCCACCGACAAGCTTCTCCTCGACGGGCATCGTTTCTTCGTCGAGGTCAGCCCCCATCCCGTCCTCAACGTCCCTCTCCTCGCTTCCCTCGAGCGCTCCGCCACGGAGACCGTGGTCGTCCCCTCCCTCCGTCGCGACGAAGGGGCTCTCTCTCGCTTTCTTCTCTCGCTCGGAGAGCTCTATGCGCGGGGGCGCTCGCTCGATTGGAGCCTCGTTCTCCCCAAGGGTCGTCGCGTCCCCTTGCCCACGTACGCCTTCCAGCGCGAGCGCTTCTGGCTCGAGAATACGGCCCAACGCGCCGACGTCCATTCCATCGGCCAATCCTCGGCGGAGCATCCGCTCCTCGGTGCCGCCATCGCGCTCGCGCAGAACGATGGGCTCTTGTTCACGGGTCGACTCTCCCTCGCCGAGCATCCCTGGCTTGCCGGCCATGCGGTCTTCGGCTCCGTGCTCTTGCCAGGCACCGCCTTCGTCGAGCTCGCGCTTCTTGCCGCTCACCGCGTCGGCCTCGACCTCCTCGAGGAGCTCACCCTCGAAGCCCCCCTCTCCCTTCCCGAAACCGGAGCGGTCCTGGTTCAGATGTCCGTCGGCCCCCTCGACGATGCCGGTCGACGCGCCTTGACCATCCATGGCCGTCCCCACGACGCCACCGACGATGCGCTCTGGACCTGCCATGCGCGTGCCACACTCGCTCCCAGCACCTCCGAGCCCACGCCTTTTGACCTCCGCGCCTGGCCCCCTCCGGGTGCCGGCGCCGTCCCGCTCGAGGGACTCTACGGAACCCTCGCGGCTTCCGGGCTCGCCTACGGTCCCGATTTTCAAGGCCTGCGCGCCGTTTGGAAACGCGGCGACGAGCTCTTTGCCGAAGCCTCTCTCCCACCATCCATCGCCAAGGATGCCTCCCGCTTCGCCATCCATCCCGCACTCCTCGACTCCGCTCTCCACGCCCTTGCGGCCCACTCGAGCGAGGGCACCCAGGTCTCACTGCCTTTCTCGTGGAATGATGTCTCCCTGCGGACCGTGGGAGCTTCCACACTCCGCGTCCGCCTTCTGCAAGGTGAAGGCTCCGTCTCCCTCGCCATCGCCGATGCCATGGGCGAGCCCGTCGCCTTCATCGAGTCCCTTGCCACCCGCCCCATCTCTGCCGAGCAACTGCGCGGGAATCTCGACGCCCACCGCGATGCGCTGCTTCACGTCTCCTGGACTTCGCTACCCAGCGCTTTGCCGAGCAAGTCCCTCTCCTGGGCTCTCCTCGGAAACGACGGCATCCTCCCCGCAGTCCAACGCTACGAAGATCTCGATGCGCTAAGGCACGCGCTCGACCAGGGTGGCTCCCCGCCTGACGGCGTCGTCGTTCCCTTCATCAACGCAAATACCACGGACGTCGTTGCAGGCGCGCACCATGCGACCGCACTCGCACTCGCCCTTTTGCAGGCCTGGGTAAGCGACGAGCGCCTCGCGTCCACACAGCTCGTCTTCCTGACGTCTCGCGCCATCGCCACCCAGCCCGACGAAGACGTCCTCGACCTCCCTCACGCCCCCATCTGGGGTCTCGTCCGCTCTGCTCAGAACGAATACCCCGACCTCCCTCTCTTCCTCCTCGACTCCGACCAAACCGACGCTTCTCTCTCCGGAGTCTTTGCCTCTCTCGACTTCGACGACAAGCAGCTTGCTCTGCGCAACGGACTACGACTCGTCCCGCGATTGATGCGCCCGCATCAACCCGTTCCCGCATCTTTCCGAACCATGAATCCCGAAGGCACGGTGCTCATCACCGGAGCCACAGGTACCCTCGGCGCTCTCCTCGCCAGGCATCTCGTCGAGAAGCACGCCGTCAAGTACCTGCTCTTGACCTCCCGTAAGGGCCCTGCTGCTCCCGGCGCCGATGACCTCCGTCGCCAGCTCGAAGACGCCGGCGCCTCCGTCACACTCACCGCCTGCGACGTCTCCGATCACTCCGCGCTGCAAGCGCTGTTGGACACCATCCCCGACGAGCATCCCCTCACCGCCGTCGTCCACTCCGCAGGCATCCTCGACGATGGGCTTCTCTCCGGCATGACCCCCGAGCGCCTCGACCGCGTCTTGGCCCCCAAGGTCGATGCTGCCTGGAACCTGCACGAGCTCACCAAGGACAAGGATCTCTCCGCCTTCGTCCTCTTCTCCTCCCTTGCAAGCGTCCTCGGTGGCCCGGGTCAAGCCAACTACGCCGCCGCCAACGCCTTCCTCGATGCCCTTGCCCATCATCGCCACGCCATCGGCCTGCCCGCATCTTCCCTGGCCTGGGGCTTTTGGGCCGACTCGTCGGCCATGACCAGCCACCTCCGCGACGCCGATACCGCGCGTATGCGGCGCGCAGGCGTCCTGCCCCTCTCCGCCGAAAAGGGTTTCGCGCTCTTCGATAAGGCGTTCGCTCGCTCCGAGCCCGCTCTCGTCACCGCTCTCTTCGATCGCTCCGCTCTCCTTGCCAACGCGAATGCACTTCCCGCTCTCGTCCGGGGTCTCGTTCACACACGCTCGGCACGTCCCGCCGCCGCTCAGGCCTCTGCTTCCTCCCTCGCCCATCGCCTGCTTGCACTTCCTTCCGCCGAGCAACATGCCTTCGTCCTCGATCTCGTCCGCGCCGAGACCGCGACGGTCCTTGGACTCCCAACGCCCGATGCCCTCGAGCCGAAACGCCCGCTGTTCGAACTCGGCCTCGATTCCCTCATGGCCGTCGAGCTCCGCAATCGGCTCGCCTCCGCCATCGGCCTGAAACTCCAGGCCACGCTCCTCTTCGACTACCCCACGCCCGCCGCACTCTCCCACTTCTTGACCTCCAAGGTCCTCGGACGCAACGCCGAGCAACCCGCCATGAGGCTCGATCCGGCTTCGGACCTCGACCCCATCGCCATCGTCGCCATGAGCTGCCGCTTCCCAGGTGGCGTCTCCTCTCCGGCCGATCTCTGGAACTTGCTCCGCGATGGCCAGGACGCCATCTCCCACTTCCCCCAAAACCGCGGATGGGAGCTCGATGCACTCGACGCCGCACAGGGGCAGGTCAACAAGGGGGGCTTTCTCTTCGATGCGGACCGTTTCGACCCTGGCTTCTTCGGCATCAGTCCCCGCGAAACCCTCGCCGTCGATCCTCAGCAACGACTCTTGCTCGAAACTTCCTGGGAAGCCCTCGAACGCGCCGGCATCGACCCTGCCTCTCTTCACGGCTCTCTTACAGGTGTCTTCGTCGGCATCATGTACAGCGATTACGCCACTCGCCTTGCCTCCTCTTCCTCTGCTCAGGATGACCTCAAAAGCTTCCTCGGTACCGGTAGCGCCGCCTCCGTTGCCTCCGGACGCATCGCGTACACCTTCGGCCTTCAAGGCCCCACCCTCAGCGTCGACACCGCCTGCTCCTCCTCCCTCGTTGCCATTCATCTAGCCTCTCAGGCTCTTCGTCTCGGCGAATGCTCCCTCGCTCTCGCAGGCGGCGTTACCGTCATGGCCTCTCCCTCCATGTTCGTCATGATGGATGCCGAGAGCGCAGGCGCCCCCGATGGGCGCTGCAAGTCCTTCTCCGCCGACGCCAATGGCGCCGGTTGGGCCGAGGGCGCGGGCATGTTGCTCCTCGAGAAGCTCTCCGATGCGCTCCGCCATGGGCACCCCGTCCTTGCCGTCATCAAGGGCTCCGCCGTCAATCAAGACGGTAAGAGCCAGGGGCTCACCGCTCCCAATGGGCCCTCTCAAGAGCGCGTGATTCGGCAGGCGCTCGCCAGCGCTCGCCTCTCTCCTCGAGACGTCGATGCGGTCGAAGCTCACGGGACCGGCACCTCTTTGGGCGATCCGATCGAGGCGCACGCGCTTCTTGCCACGTATGGGCAGGCACACTCCAAAAACAATCCGCTTTGGCTCGGAAGCCTCAAGTCCAATGTCGGGCATACCCAGGCAGCCGCCGGCGTCGGTGGCGTCATCAAGATGGTCCTCGCGCTCCAGAACGAGCTCTTGCCGAAGACCCTTCACGCCGAATCTCCATCTCCGCACATCGATTGGTCTTCCGGCCACATCCGCCTCCTCGACGAGGCCGTCCCCTGGGCCTCCAACGGGCGCCCTCGTCGCGCGGCCGTCTCTTCCTTCGGCATCTCCGGCACCAACGCGCACCTCATTCTCGAAGAAGCTCCGCAGTCCGCTATCTCGCTCGCTCCAGAGGCCTCCGCTCCACCCGTAGCGCAGCCCTTGCCCGTGTTCCTCTCGGCCAAGTCCGAACCGGCCTTGCGCGCTCAGGCCGAGCGCCTCCGCGACCACCTCCTCGAGCGGGCCGACGTCCCTCTCCACGACGTCGCCTATTCCCTCGCCACCACACGCGCTCACTTCGACCACCGCGCCGCAATCGTCGCGCGCGACCGCGACCAGCTCCTCGATTCCCTCCATTCCGTCGCTCTCGCTCAATCCTCGCACTCCGCCGTCCTCGGGCGCCGCGACACCTCCGACGGCAAACTCGTCTTCGTCTTCCCGGGACAAGGCTCGCAATGGGACGGCATGGCACGCTCCCTGCTCGAAACGTCTTCCGTCTTCCGAGAGCAGCTCGAAGCCTGCGACCGCGCTCTCGCTCCACACCTCTCCTTCTCCCTTCTCCCTTTCCTGCGCGGGGAGCTCGGCTCCGATTGGCTCGATCGCATCGACGTCGTCCAGCCTGCTCTCTTCGCCGGCATGGTCTCCTTGGCCGCCTTGTGGCGCTCCTTTGGCATCCTCCCCGACGCCGTTGTCGGCCATAGCCAAGGTGAAGTCGCTGCGGCCTTCGTCGCGGGCGCTCTCTCCCTCGAAGATGCCGCTTCCGTCGTCGCGGTCCGCAGCCGCGCGCTCGTCAAACTCGCGGGGCTTGGCGCCATGGCCGCCATCGAGCGGGGGGTCGATGCTCTCCAGCCTCTCCTGGCTCCCTTCGGGCAGCGCATCGCCGTCGCCGCCATCAACAGCCCCCAGGCCACCCTCCTCTCCGGTGACGTCGAGGCCATCGACGAGCTCCTCCTATCTCTCGCCAACGCTCAGATCTTCGCTCGCAAAGTTCGCGTCGACTACGCCTCCCACTGCGCTCACGTGGACGCCATCCAGGACGAGCTGCTCCAATACCTCGCTCCCATCACGCCTCGCGCTGCCAGCATCCCTCTCTATTCCACCGTCACGGCTACGACGGTCGAGGGCTCCGAGCTCGACGCCGCCTATTGGTTCCAAAATCTCCGCCAAACGGTGCGCTTCGCGGAGGCCACCGACAAGCTTCTCGACGACGGGCATCGCTTTTTCGTCGAGGTCAGCCCCCATCCCGTCCTCAACGTCCCTCTCCTCGCTTCCCTCGAGCGCTCCGCCACGGAGACCGTGGTCGTCCCCTCCCTCCGTCGCGACGAAGGAGATCTCCATCGCTTCCTTCTCTCACTCGGGCAGCTCTACGCGCACGGACGCTCGCTCGATTGGTCCCTCGTCCTCCCCAAGGCGCGACGCGTCCCCTTGCCCACGTACGCCTTCCAGCGTGAGCGCTTCTGGCTCGATGCTCCCCCGGCGACCGACGACCGCCTCGACTCCGCTTCTGCTGACGAAATCAGCTTCTGGGACGCCGTCGATCAGGCCGATCTCTCCTCCCTCGCTTCCACTCTCCTTCTCGACCAACCCGACGCACAGTCCGCTCTTGCCTCCCTCCTTCCCTCGCTTTCCAACTGGCACCGTCATCGCAAACAGCTTCGCGCTCTCGACTCCTTCCGATACAGGGTTTGCTGGAAGCCTCTCTCCTCACGCCCCACCGCACTCAGTCTCTCGGGTACCTGGCTGCTGGTCTCTTCCCAACGCGCGTCGGACCAAGCCTTCGTACAGACCCTGACGCACGCTCTCTCCGAGCACGGGGCAACCGTCGTCTCCCTCGCGCTCGACCACGAGGCCACGCCCGCTTCCGTCGCCGCGTGCATTCGCGCCCTGCCTGGCTCCGATACCACCTGGCGCGGCGTGCTCTCCCTTCTCGCACTCGACGAGACTCCACTCCCCGACCACACCGCCTTGCCCGCGGGCCTCGCGATGTCTCTCGCTCTCGTCCAAGCGCTCCATGACTCGCTGGCACCCCTTTGGCTCTTTACTCGGGGTGCGGTCTCCATCGGTCGCGCCGATCCTCTCTTCGCTCCGCTCCAATCGCTTACCTGGGGGCTCGGGCGCGTCGTGGGTCTCGAGTTCCCTGCTCGGTGGGGTGGCCTCGTCGATATCTCGAATGTCGTTACGCGCTCCGATCTCTCGCATCTCCTTCCTGCCCTCGCCCAACGCGACGACGAAGACCAGCTCGCTCTCCGGCCTACGGGACTCTTCGCCCGTCGCCTCGTGCATGCACCCCGACGCCCGGGCTCGAGCCCGTCGACGTTTTGCCCGCGCGGCACCATTCTCGTCACCGGAGGCACCGGCGCTCTCGGAGGACATGTCGCACGCTGGCTCGCCGATCTCGGTGCCCAACACCTCGTTCTCGCCAGCCGGCGCGGACCCGATGCACCAGGCGCGTCCCTACTTCGCGATGAGCTCATCGCGCGCGGCACGCGCGTTACCCTCGCCGCATGCGATGTCGCCGACCGCTCGGCGCTTGCCGCTTTGCTCGCCGACCTCGATACGCGGGGTGACGAGCTTCGCGCCGTCTTTCATACGAGCGGCGTCGCCTTGCCCATGGAGCCACTTTCCGATCTCGACCTCGACGACCTTGCGTTCACAGCCGCTGCGAAAACCCTCGGTGCTCGTCACCTCGACGAGTTGCTCGGCACTCGTCCCCTCGATGCCTTCGTCCTCTTCGCTTCCGGTGCGGGCGTTTGGGGTAGCGGCGGACAAGCCGCCTACGCCGCCGCCAACGCCTTCCTCGATGCCCTCGCCGAGCAGCGGCGCGCTCGCGGGCTTGTCGCAACGTCCATCGCCTGGGGCTCCTGGAGCGGCGGTGGAATGGCCGACAATCCTGACGCCGACCGCGGGCTTCGCCGTCGTGGGATGGCCCCGATGCCTCCCCAGCTCGCCATCGCCTCTCTGCATCAGGCGCTCGATGACGACGAGACTTCCCTCGTTGTCGCAAACATCGATTGGCCGCGCTTTGCGGCCGCCTTCTCGGCGATGCGCCCCCGGCCTTTGCTTTTCGATTTGCCGGAAGCCACCATCGCCGACTCGGACCGCGCCGGCGCTGTCTCCCCGAATGCCGCGCCTTCGTCGTTCGTCCAGCACGCGCTCTCACTTGCACCCGCTGAGCAAGACGCGTTCGTGCTCGATCTCGTCCGCGCCGAGGCCGCGATGGTCCTTGGATTCCCCACGCCCGCGGCGCTCGAGCCCCATCGTCCCCTGCAGGAGCTCGGGCTCGATTCTCTCATGGCCGTCGAGCTCCGCAACCGGCTCGTCGCTGCCACAGGCCTGAAACTCCAAACGACTCTCCTCTTCGATTACCCAACGCCTTTCGCCCTCTCGCGCTTCTTGACGACGCTCGTGCTCGGACGTACCGCCGAGCAGCCTGCGGTGCGGATCGAGCCCGCTTCGGACCAAGAGCCCATCGCCATCGTCGCCATGAGTTGCCGCTTTCCGGGTGGCGTCTCGTCCCCAGAAGACCTCTGGGGCCTGGTGAGCAAAGGCCAAGATGCCATTTCCGCCTTCCCGCAGAACCGCGGCTGGGATCTCGATGCGCTCGATGAGACGGCACCTCACCACGCCCTCCACGGTGGCTTCCTCCTCGATGCCGATCGCTTCGACCCCGCCTTCTTCGGCATCAGTCCCCGCGAAGCGCTCACACTCGATCCTCAGCAGCGTTTGCTTCTCGAAACCACCTGGGAGGCTCTCGAACGCGCAGGCATCGATCCCGCATCGCTCCACGCAAGCCCCACCGGAGTCTTCGTCGGCATCATCCAAGGTGACTACGCGAGCCGGCTCGGGCCATTTGCCACGTCCCTCGAAGAGGTAGGGGATTACGTCGTCACCGGCAACACGGCGAGCGTCGCCTCGGGCCGCATCGCCTATACCTTAGGCTTGGTGGGACCCGCCCTGAGTGTGGACACCGCTTGCAGCTCCTCGCTCGTCGCCATTCATCTCGCCTGCCAGGCACTTCGTCACGGTGAATGTTCGCTCGCGCTCGCAGGCGGTGTCACCGTCATGGCCACTCCGGCCACCTTCATGGTGATGGATTCCGAGAGCGCAGGTGCGCCCGATGGGCGCTGCAAGTCCTTCTCCGCCGACGCCAATGGCGCGGGTTGGGCCGAGGGGGCGGGCATGTTGCTCCTCGAGAAGCTCTCCGATGCCCACCGGAACGGGCATCCCGTCCTCGCCGTCATCAAGGGCTCCGCCGTCAATCAAGATGGCAAGAGCCAAGGCCTCACCGCTCCCAATGGTCCCTCCCAAGAGCGCGTCATTCGGCAGGCACTCGCCAATGCTTGTCTCTCTCCCCAAGACGTCGATGCGGTCGAAGCCCACGGAACCGGCACCACCTTGGGCGATCCCATTGAAGCGCACGCGCTTCTCGCGACATACGGCCAGGCCCATTCCGAAGACAATCCTCTTTGGCTCGGAAGCCTCAAGTCCAATATCGGCCATACGCAGGCAGCCGCGGGCGTCGGCGGGGTCATCAAAATGGTCCTCGCGCTTCAGAACGAGCTCTTGCCGAAGACCCTTCACGGCGAAAATCCTTCCCCGCACATCGATTGGTCTTCCGGCCACATTCGCCTGCTCAACGAGCCGATTCCCTGGGCCGCGAATGGACACCCGCGCCGTGCGGCGGTTTCCTCCTTCGGCATCTCCGGCACCAACGCCCACCTCATTCTCGAAGAGGCCCCGCACCTCGAAAGCTCGCTCGCGCCCGAGGCCTCCTCGGCATCCGTGCCGCAGCCCTTGCCTTTGCTCCTGTCGGCCAGGTCCGAGCAGGCCTTGCGCGCTCAGGCCGAGCGCCTCCGCGAGCATCTCCTCGAACGGCCCGACCTCCACCTCCACGACGTCGCCTATTCCCTCGCCACCACGCGCACACTCTTCGACCACCGCGCCGCCATCGTCGCGCACGATCGCGACCAGCTCCTCGATTCCCTCCATGCCGTCGCTCTCGCTCAATCCACACCCGACGCCGTCCTCGGTCGCCGTGACACCGTTGGCAAAGTCGTCTTCGTCTTCCCTGGCCAAGGTTCCCAGTGGGTCGGCATGGCCCGCTCGCTTCTCGCTTCGTCCTCCGTCTTCCGCGAGCAGCTCGAGGCTTGCGACCACGTCTTTTCTCCCTACCTCCATGGATCCATCCTCGCGGCGCTTCGCGGAGACGACGGCGCGCCCTCCACCGACCGTGTTGACGTCGTCCAGCCCCTCCTCTTCTCCGTCATGGTCTCCCTCGCCGCGCTTTGGCGCTCTTTCGGGGTCTCCCCCGACGCCGTCGTCGGTCACAGCCAGGGGGAGGTCGCCGCGGCCTTCGTCGCCGGTGCCCTATCGCTCGTCGACGCGGCCAAGATCATCGCCCTGCGAAGCCGCGCTCTGGTGCCCTTCGTCGGCCTGGGAAGCATGGCCGCCGTCGAACTATCGCGAGACCAGCTCGAGCCCTACCTCGCTCCGTTCGGACACCGCATCGCCGTTGCCGCCGTCAACAGTCCCCGTGCCACCACCGTGGCCGGGGAGCCTGACGCCATCGACGCCTTGCTTCGCCAACTCCGGGCTCGTCAGATTTTCGCCCTCAAGCTTCGCTCCGACGTGGCTTCTCACTCCGTTCAAATCGACTCCATCCGCGAGCAGCTATTGCGTGAGCTCGGCGACATTCGACCCCAAAAGGCCCTCGTCCCCTTCTACTCCACCGTCACCGGCACGCGGCTCGATGGCGCCGAACTCGATGCCGCCTACTGGTTCGACAACATTCGCCACCCCGTGCTCTTCGGCGACACCATCCTGAGGCTCCTTCAAGAAGAGCATCGCTTCTTCGTCGAGGTGAGTCCGCATCCCGTGCTCGGGCTGCCCTTGCAAGAGACGTTCGAAGCCTCCTCGAGCGAGACGGCGGTCGCCGTGGGCTCACTCTGGCAAGACGAAGGCGGGCTCGAACGTCTGCTGCTCTCGCTCGGCGAACTCCACACGCGCGGCCTGCGCCTCGAGTGGAACGCCTTCTTTCAGTCCGCAAAGCCGCGCCGCATCCCCTTGCCCACGTACGCCTTCCAGCGTGAGCGCTTCTGGCTCGAGAGCACGGCCCATCGCGCCGATGTCCATTCCATCGGCCAATCCTCGGCCGAGCATCCGCTCCTCGGTGCCGCCATCGCGCTCGCGCAAAACGGTGGGTTCCTGTTCACGGGCCGGCTGTCCCTCGCCGAGCACCCATGGCTTGCCGGCCATGCTGTCTTCGGCTCGGTGCTTTTGCCCGGTACTGCGTTCGTCGAGCTTGCGCTTCTTGCCGCTCACCGCGTCGGGCTCGACCTCCTCGAAGAGCTGACGCTCGAAACACCCCTCTTCCTTCCCGAAAGCGGAGCGGTCTTGATTCAGATGTCCGTCGGCCCTCTCCACGATGCCGGTCGACGAGCCTTGACCATCCATGGCCGTCCTCACGACGCCTCCGACGATGTGCCCTGGACCTGCCATGCTCGCGCCACTCTCGCTACCGGCACGACCGATTCCATGGGCTTCGACCTTCGTGCCTGGCCCCCTGCCGGTGCCGTCGCCGTCCCGATCGAGGGACTCTACGAAACCCTCGCGGCTTCCGGGTTCGCCTACGGTCCTGATTTTCAAGGCCTGCGCGCCATTTGGAAACGCGGCGACGAGCTCTTTGCCGAAGCCTCCCTTCCCCAATCCATCGCCAAGGATGCCTCCCGCTTCGCCATCCATCCCGCCCTCCTCGACTCCGCTCTCCACGCGCTTGCGGCCCACTCGAGCGAGGGCATCCCGGTCTCACTGCCTTTCTCGTGGAACGATGTCTCCCTGCGGACCGTGGGAGCATCCACACTCCGCATCTGCTTTCAGCAAGGTGAAAGCTCCGTCTCGCTGGCCATCGCCGATGCCATCGGCGAGCCCGTCGCCTTCGTCGAGTCCCTTGCCTTGCGCCCCGTCTCCGCCGAGCAACTGCGCGGGAATCTCGACACCCACCGCGATGCACTGCTTCACGTCTCCTGGACTCCGCTACCGAGCGCTTCCCCCAGCAAGGCCGTCTCCTGGGCTCTCCTCGGAAACGCCGACCTCGACTCCGCGCTTCAGATCCAACGCTACCCCGACCTCGATGCGCTAAGGCACGCGCTCGATCAAGGTGCCTCCCCTCCCGACGGCGTCGTTGTTCCCTTCAACTCTAAAAAGAACACGGACTCCTCCGCAACCACAGACGTCGTTGCAGACGCCCACGACGCTACCGCGCTCGCCCTCGCCTTTTTGCAGACCTGGGTAAGCGATGAGCGCCTCGCTTCCACAAAGCTCGTCTTCCTGACTTCACGCGCCATCGCCACTCACCCTGACGAAGACGTTCTCGACCTCGCTCATGCTCCCATTTGGGGCCTCGTTCGCTCCGCTCAAAACGAACACCCCGACCTCCCTCTCTTCCTCCTCGACTCCGACCAAGGCGTCCCTTCGCCCGAAGTCTTCGCCTCCCTCCCCAGCGACGACAAGCAGCTCGCTCTGCGCGATGGGCAACGACTCGTTCCTCGATTGACCAACCCCCGCGCTGGCGGCGCGCTCGTCATTCCGCACGATGCCTACTGGCGCCTGCACATTCCAACCAAGGCAAGTTTCGACGCACTCGCGTTCATCGCTCAGCCCCTGCCGCCTCTCGCCGAGGGCCAAGTCCGCATCGACGTGCATGCCGCGGGGCTCAATTTCCGCGATGTGCTCGGCACGCTCGGAATGTACCCCGGCGATTCGGGGCCCCTCGGTGGCGAAGGTGCTGGCGTCGTCACCGAAGTAGGACCCGGCGTCCTCGACTTCGCCGTCGGCGATCGCGTCATGGGGCTGTTTTACTCGGCCTTCGCGCCCACCGCCATCGCCGATGCGCGCATGCTCGTCCCTATGCCCGAGGGGTGGTCTTTCACCCAAGCCGCCAGCGTCCCGATTGTCTTCCTCACTGCCTATTACGGACTGGTCGACCTCGCGCATCTCCAGCCAGGTCAGCGCGTTCTCGTCCACGCCGCTGCCGGTGGCGTTGGTACGGCCGCCGTCCAGATTTCTCGCCACCTCGGAGCCGAAGTCTTCGCCACGGCGAGCCCGGCAAAGTGGAACCACCTGCGCGCTCTCGGATTCGATGACGCGCATCTCGCCTCCTCCCGCACCCTCGACTTCGAAGCTCACTTTCTCGATGCCACCCAAGACCGCGGGATGGACGTCGTACTCAACTCGCTGACCCGCGAGTTCGTCGACGCCTCGTTGCGCCTCTTGCCACGCGGGGGGCGCTTCATCGAGATGGGAAAGACCGACGTCCGCGATCCCAACGCGGTCCGCCTCGCCCATCCAGAGGTCTTCTACCGCGCCTTCGACCTCATCGAAGCAGGGGCGGAACGCATTCACCAGATGCTCACCGACCTTCTCGCTCTGTTCGAGCGCGGCGTCTTGCACCCTCCTCCCATCACGGTCTGGGATGTTCGCCGAGCTCCGCATGCCTTCCGAGCTCTCGCTCGCGCACATCACGTCGGAAAGTTCGTCCTTTCCCTCCCTCGGCCTCTACGCGCAGAGGGCACGGTGCTCATCACCGGAGGGACGGGCACCCTCGGCGCCCTCGTCGCGCGGCATCTCGTCGAAAACCACGGCGCCAAACACCTGCTCTTGACCTCCCGTAAGGGACCCGCAGCTCCCGGCGCCGAGGATCTGCGACGCCAGCTCGAAGTCGCTGGCGCCTCCGTCACCCTCGCCGCCTGCGACGTCAGTGACCGCTCCGCCCTGCAAGCGCTGTTGGACGCCATCCCCAACGAGCATCCCCTCACCGCCGTCGTCCACACCGCGGGAGTCCTCGACGATGGGCTTCTTTCCAGCATGACCCCCGAGCGCATCGACCGCGTCTTTACCCCCAAGATCGATGCCGCCTGGAACCTGCACGAGCTCACCAAAGATAAGGAACTCTCCGCCTTCGTCCTCTTCTCTTCGCTCGCGGGCGTTCTTGGGGCTGCCGGTCAATCCAACTACGCGGCCGCCAACGCCTTCCTCGATGCCCTCGCCCAGCATCGCCACGCCATCGGCCTCCCCGCTTCTTCCCTTGCTTGGGGCTTTTGGGCCGACTCGTCGGCCATGTCCGGCCACCTTCGCGACGCCGATACCGCACGCATGCGCCGCGCAGGTGTCCTGCCTCTCTCGGCCGAGAAGGGGCTCGCGCTCTTCGACAAGGCGTTGGCTCGCTCAGAGCCCGCACTCGTCACCGCTCTCCTCGATCGCTCCGCTCTCTTTGCCAACGCGAATGCCCTTCCCGCTCTCTTCCGAGGTCTCGTTCAGGCGCGCGCGGCACGTCCTACCGCCGCCCAGGTCTCTACTTCTTCCCTCGCCCAGCGCCTGCTCGCACTCGCTCCCCTCGAGCAACACGCCTTCGTCCTCGATCTCGTACGCGCCGAGACGGCGACGGTCCTTGGACTCCCCTCGACCGCAGCGCTCGAACCCCATCGGCCGCTGCAGGAGCTCGGGCTCGATTCCCTCATGGCCGTCGAGCTCCGCAACCGGCTCGCCGCCGTCACCGGCTTGAAGCTCCAAGCCACGCTCCTCTTCGACTACCCCACTCCGGCCGCCCTCTCGGAGTTCTTGGCCGCCAAGATCCTCGGACGCACCGCCGAGCAACCTGCGGTGCGGATCGAGCCCGTCTCCGACCAAGAGCCCATCGCCATCGTCGCCATGAGTTGCCACTTTCCGGGTGGCGTCTCCTCCCCAGAAGACCTCTGGAGCCTGGTGCGCAAAGGCCAGGATGTCATTTCCGCCGCCCCTCGGAACCGCGGCTGGGATCTCGATGCGCTCGATGGGGCGTCGTCTCACCACGACCTCCATGGTGGCTTCCTCCTCGATGCCGATCGCTTCGACCCCGCCTTCTTCGGTATCAGTCCGCGCGAAACGCTCGCACTCGATCCCCAGCAACGTTTGCTTCTCGAAACTTCCTGGGAAGCCTTGGAGCGCGCAGGAATCGATCCGGCATCCCTCCAGGCGAGTCCCACGGGGGTCTTCGTCGGTATTTTCCGAAGTGACTACGCCAGCCAGCTGGGGCCATCCGCTACATCCTTCGATGAGCTTAAGGACTACCTCAGCACCGGCAACACGGCGAGCGTCGCCTCGGGCCGCATCGCCTATACCTTGGGCTTGGTAGGTCCCGCCCTCAGCGTGGACACGGCTTGCAGCTCCTCCCTCGTTGTCATTCATCTCGCCTGCCAAGCACTCCGCCTCGGCGAATGCTCGCTCGCTCTTGCCGGCGGCGTCACCGTTATGGCCTCTCCCGCCATGTTCGTGGTGATGGATTCCGAGAGCGCAGGCGCACCCGATGGCCGCTGCAAGTCCTTCTCCGCCGATGCCAATGGCGCCGGTTGGGCCGAGGGGGCGGGAATGTTGCTCCTCGAGAAGCTCTCCGATGCGCTCCGCCATGGGCACCCCGTCCTTGCCGTCATCAAGGGCTCCGCCGTCAATCAGGACGGCAAGAGTCAAGGACTCACCGCTCCCAATGGGCCCTCTCAAGAGCGCGTGATTCGACAGGCGCTCGCCAGCGCTCGCCTCTCTCCTCAAGACGTCGATGCCGTCGAAGCTCACGGCACCGGCACCACCCTGGGCGATCCCATCGAGGCGCACGCGCTTCTCGCCACGTATGGAGAGGCCCATTCCGAAGACAATCCGCTTTGGCTCGGGAGCCTCAAGTCCAATATCGGGCATGCGCAGGCAGCCGCCGGCGTCGGTGGGGTCATCAAGATGGTCCTCGCGCTTCAGAACGAGCTCTTGCCAAGGACCCTTCACGCCGAAGCTCCATCTCCACACATCGATTGGTCTTCCGGCCACATCCGCCTCCTCAACGAGCCCGTTCCCTGGGCCACCAACGGGCGCCCTCGTCGTGCGGCCGTCTCTTCCTTCGGCATCTCCGGCACCAACGCCCACCTCATTCTCGAAGAGGCTCCACACCTCGAGAGCTCGCTCGCGCCCGAGGCCTCCGCTCCACCCGCAGCGCAGCCCTTGCCCGTGTTCCTCTCGGCCAAGTCCGAGACGGCCTTGCGCGCCCAGGCCGAGCGGCTCCGCGACCACCTCCTCGAGCGTCCGGAGCTCGAGCTCCACGACGTCGCCTATTCCCTCGCCACCACGCGCGCTCACTTCGATCACCGCGCCGCTTTCGTCGCGCGCGACCGCGACCAGCTCCTCGATTCCCTCCAAGCCGTCACTCTCGCTCAATCCACACCCGACGTCGTTCTCGGTCGACGTGACACCGGTGGCAAATTCGTCTTCGTCTTCCCTGGCCAAGGTTCCCAATGGGATGGCATGGCCCGCTCTCTGCTCGAAACGTCCGCGCCCTTCCGCGAGCAACTCGAAGCCTGCGACCGAGCACTCGCGCCGCATCTCTCGTTCTCGATTCTTCCTTTTCTGCGCGGGGAGCTCGGCTCCGATTGGCTCGATCGCATCGACGTCGTCCAGCCTGCTCTTTTCGCCGTCATGGTCTCCTTGGCCGCCTTGTGGCGCTCCTTCGGCATCGTCCCCGACGCCGTCGTCGGCCATAGCCAAGGTGAAGTCGCCGCCGCTTTCGTCGCCGGAGCGCTCTCCCTCGAAGATGCCGCCTCCGTCGTCGCGGTCCGCAGCCGCGCGCTCGTCAAACTCGCGGGGCTTGGCGCCATGGCCGCCGTCGAGCGGGGGGTCGATGCTCTGCAGCCTCTCCTGGCTCCCTTCGGGCAGCGCATCGCCATCGCCGCCATCAACAGCCCCCAGGCCACCCTCGTCTCCGGTGACGTCGAGGCCATCGACGAGCTCCTCCTATCTCTCGCCGGCGCTCAGATCTTCGCTCGCAAAATTCGCGTCGACTACGCCTCCCACTGCGCCCACGTGGACGCCATCCAGGACGAGCTGCTCGAAGAGCTCGCTCCCATCACGCCTCGCGCTGCCAGCATCCCGCTCTATTCCACCGTCACGGCTACGACGGTCGAGGGCTCCGAGCTCGACGCGGCGTATTGGTACCAAAATCTCCGCCAAACGGTGCGCTTCGCCGAGGCCACCGACAAGCTTCTCGAGGACGGGCATCGTTTCTTCGTCGAGGTCAGCCCACATCCCGTCCTCAATGTGCCGTTGCTCGCCTCCGTCGAACGCTCTGCCACGGAGGCCGTTGTCCTTTCCTCGCTCCGTCGCGACGAAGGGGAGCTGGCGCGCTTTCTTCTCTCGCTCGGGGAGCTCTACACGCACGGGCGCTCGCTCGATTGGAGCCTCGTTCTCCCCAAGGGACGTCGCGTCCCCTTGCCCACGTACGCCTTCCAGCGTGAGCGATTCTGGCTCGAGAGCACGGCCCAACGCGCCGACGTCTCCGCCGCCGGCCTATCGCCCGCCGAGCATCCGCTCCTTGGAGCGGCCATCGCGCTCGCGCAGAACGATGGGCTCCTGTTCACGGGTCGACTGTCCCTCGCCGAGCACCCCTGGCTTGCCGGTCATGCGGTCTTCGGCTCGGTGCTCTTGCCCGGAACCGCCTTCGTCGAGCTCGCGCTTCTTGCTGCTCACCGCGTCGGTCTCGACCTCCTCGAGGAGCTCACGCTCGAAGTTCCCCTCTCGCTTCCCGAAACCGGCGCCGTTCTGATTCAGATGTCCGTCGGCCCTCTCGACGATGCCGGTCGACGGGCCTTGACCATCCATGGGCGCGCGCACGACGCCTCCGACGATGCGCTCTGGACCTGCCATGCGCGGGCCACACTCGCTCCCAGCACCTCCGAACCCACGGACTTCGACCTTCGTGCCTGGCCCCCTCCGGGTGCGGAATCGGTTCCGCTCGAGGGACTCTACGGAACCCTCGCGGATTCCGGGCTCGTCTACGGTCCGGATTTTCAAGGCCTTCGCGCCGTTTGGAAACGCGGCGACGAACTCTTTGCCGAGGCCACGCTTCCCCCATCCATCGCCAAGGATGCCTCCCGCTTCGCCATCCATCCCGCCCTCCTCGACTCCGCTCTCCACGCGCTTGCGGCGCACGCGAGTGCGGCTCACTCGGGCGGTGTCGCACTGCCTTTCTCGTGGAACGATGTCTCCCTGCGGACCGTGGGAGCATCCACACTCCGCATCCGCTTTCAGCAAGGTGAAAGCTCCGTCTCGCTGGCCATCGCCGATGCCATCGGCGAGCCCGTCGCCTTCGTCGAGTCCCTTGCCTTGCGCCCCGTCTCCGCCGAGCAACTGCGCGGGAATCTCGACGCCCACCGCGATGCGCTGCTTCACGTCGTCTGGACTCCGCTACCCAGCGCTTCGCCGAGCAAGTCCCTCACCTGGGCTCTCCTAGGAACCGGCAACGTCGACTCCGCGCTCGAAGGCCAACACGTCCAACGCTACGAAAACCTCGATGCGCTAAGGCACGCCCTCGACCAAGGTGGCTCCCCTCCCGACAGCGTCGTCGTTCCCTTCATCGAGGCAAATACCACGGACGTCGTTGTAGACGCCCACGATGCGAGCTCCCTCGCCCTCGCTCTTTTGCAGGCTTGGGTAAGGGACGAACGCCTCGCGTCCACACAGCTCGTCTTCCTGACGTCGCGTGCCATCGGCACCCACCCCGACGAAGACGTTCTCGACCTCCCTCACGCGCCCATCTGGGGTCTCGTCCGCTCCGCTCAGAACGAATACGCCGACCTCCCCATCTTCCTCCTCGACTCCGACCAAGGCGTCGCTTCGCCCGAAGTCTTCGCGCCTGTCCCCAGCGACGACAAGCAGCTCGCGCTGCGCGACGGTCAACGACTCGTCCCGCGATTGATGCGCCCGCATCAACCTGTCCCCGCATCTTCCCGAACCATGAATCCCGAAGGCACCGTGCTCATCACCGGAGCCACCGGTACCCTCGGTGCTCTCCTCGCGCGGCATCTGGTCGAGAACCACGCCGTCAAGCACCTGCTCTTGGCCTCCCGTAAGGGACCGGCTGCTCCCGGTGCCGATGACCTCCGTCGCCAGCTCGAAGTCGCCGGGGCCTCCGTCACGCTCACCGCCTGCGACGTCTCCGATCGCTCCGCTCTCCGCGCCCTGTTGGACAGCATCCCTGACGAGCATCCCCTCACCGCCGTCGTCCATACCGCGGGAGTCCTCGACGATGGGCTTCTCTCCAGCATGACCCCCGAGCGCATCGACCGCGTCTTTGCCCCCAAGGTGGATGCTGCCTGGAATCTGCACGAACTCACCAAAGACAAGGAGCTCTCCGCCTTCGTCCTCTTCTCGTCGCTCGCGGGCGTCTTCGGAGGCACCGGTCAAGCCAACTATGCGGCCGCGAACGCCTTCCTCGATGCCCTCGCCCAGCATCGCCACGCCATCGGCCTCCCCGCTTCTTCCCTGGCCTGGGGCTTTTGGGCCGACTCGTCCGCCATGACCGGCCACCTCCGCGACGCCGATACCGCACGCATGCGACGCGGAGGACTTCTCCCCCTGTCCTCCGAACAGGGGCTTGCGCTCCTCGATACGGCGCTCGCTCGCTCGGAGCCCGCACTCGTTACCGCTCTCCTCGATCGCTCCGCTCTTCAGGCCCATGCTCCCTCCCTCCCGTCTCTCTTCCGAGGTCTCGTTCAGGCGCGCGCGGCACGTCCTACCGCCGCCCAGGTCTCTACTTCCTCCCTCGCCCAGCGCCTGCTCGCACTCGCTCCCCTCGAGCAACACGCCTTCGTCCTCGATCTCGTACGCGCCGAGACGGCGATGGTCCTTGGACTCCCCTCGACCGCAACGCTCGACCCCCATCGCCCGCTGCAGGAGCTCGGGCTCGATTCCCTCATGGCCGTCGAGCTCCGCAACCGGCTCGCCGCCGTCACCGGCCTGAAGCTCCAAGCCACGCTCCTCTTCGACTATCCAACCCCTGAAGCCCTGGCAACGATGCTCGCGAAGAAGCTTTCGCCGGAATCGAACGCAAACTCACTGCCGAAGGGCGACGCGTCCGATCTCGTTGCTGTCAAGAATGCACTGCTTCGCGTCTATTCGAATGCGCAGACGCGCAGATCGGTGAGGACGCTTTTGCAAGGGCTACTCGCGGAGTGGGGCGATGCGGAACGAGCAACGCCCGACGGCAATCTCGACGCGACCGTCGATACCTTTTCGGACGATCAACTCTTCGAGTTCGTCCAGTCGCTAAAGGAATGAAAATGTCGAACATCGAAGAAAAACTGCGCAAATTTCTCAAAGAGACGGCTCTCGAGCTCAAACGCACGAAGGAACGACTTCGCAATCTGGAGATCGACAAGGCGGAACCTGTCGCGATCGTGTCGATGAGTTGCCGCTACCCGGGTTGCGTTTGCACACCAGAGGAGCTCTGGGAGCTTTTGCGCGATGGATCGGATGCGATCGCGAGCTTTCCCGAAAACCGCGATTGGACGAGGGATATCGATAGGAAGAGTGTCGATCATCAAGCGCACCAGGGGGGCTTCCTCTTCGATGCCGACCTTTTCGACCCCGCCTTCTTCGGCATCAGTCCCCGCGAAGCGCTCACACTCGATCCTCAGCAGCGTTTGCTTCTCGAAACCACCTGGGAGGCTCTCGAACGCGCAGGCATCGATCCCGCATCGCTCCACGCAAGCCCCACCGGAGTCTTCGTCGGCATCATCCAAGGTGACTACGCGAGCCGGCTCGGGCCATTTGCCACGTCCCTCGAAGAGGTAGGGGATTACGTCGCCACCGGCAACACGGCGAGCGTCGCCTCGGGCCGCATCGCCTATACCTTGGGCTTGGTGGGACCCGCCCTGAGTGTGGACACCGCTTGCAGCTCCTCGCTCGTCGCCATTCATCTCGCCTGCCAGGCACTCCGTCACGGTGAATGTTCGCTCGCGCTCGCAGGCGGTGTCACCGTCATGGCCACCCCGGCCACCTTCATGCTGCTGGATTCCGAGAGCGCAGGTGCGCCCGATGGACGCTGCAAGTCCTTCTCCGCCGATGCCAATGGCGCGGGGTGGGCCGAGGGTGTGGGCATGTTGCTTCTCGAGAAGCTATCCGATGCGCTTCGGAACGGGCATTCCGTCCTCGCCGTGATCAAGGGCTCCGCCGTCAATCAAGACGGCAAGAGCCAAGGCCTCACCGCTCCCAATGGGCCCTCTCAAGAACGCCTCATTCAGCAGGCTCTCGCCAGTGCTTGCCTCTCCCCCCAAGACGTCGATGCGGTCGAAGCCCACGGGACGGGCACCATCTTGGGCGATCCCATCGAGGCGCACGCGCTTCTCGCCACGTATGGGCAGGCCCATTCCAAGGACAATCCGCTTTGGCTCGGGAGCCTCAAGTCCAATATTGGACATGCCCAGGCGGCCGCCGGCGTCGGCGGGGTCATCAAGATGGTCCTCGCGCTCCAGAATGGGCTCTTGCCGAAGACCCTTCACGCGGAAACTCCATCTCCGCACATCGATTGGTCTTCCGGCCACATTCGCCTGCTCAACGAGCCGATTCCCTGGGCCGCAAATGGACACCCGCGCCGTGCGGCGGTTTCCTCCTTCGGCATCTCCGGCACCAACGCCCACCTCATTCTCGAAGAGGCCCCGCACCTCGAAAGCTCGCTCGCGCCCGAGGCCTCCTCGGCATCCGTGCCGCAGCCTTTGCTCCTGTCGGCCAAGAGCGAGACCGCGTTGTGTGCCCAGGCCGGGCGGCTCCGTGAGCATCTGCTCGAGCATCCCGATGTCGCCCTCTCGGACGTCGCCTATTCGCTTGCGACCTCGCGACACCACTTCGAGCATCGCGCGGCTCTCGTCCCGCGCGACCGCGACCAGCTGCTTTCCTCCCTGCAGTCTCTCGCACTTGCCCAGCCATCTCCGGACGCGACCGTCCGCCGCAGCTCCCATGCCGGCAAGCTCGCGATCCTCTTTACCGGCCAAGGCAGCCAGCGTTCCGGCATGGGGGCCGCCCTTTACGACGGTTTTCCTGTCTTCCGAGAGGCCTTCGACTCCGTCTGCGCCCTGTTGGACCCTCGGCTCGACGTCTCTCTTCGCGAGCTGACGTTCGAGTTCCAGAGCGCGTCTCTCCTCGACCAAACGGGCTATACCCAGCCCGCCCTCTTTGCACTCGAAGTCGCCCTCTTCCGACTCCTGCAATCCTTCGGCTTGCGCCCCGAATTTCTTGTCGGTCACTCCATCGGCGAGATCGTCGCCGCGCACGTTGCGGGTGTGTTGTCCCTGCAGGATGCTTGCTCGCTCGTCGCCGCGCGCGCCTCTCTCATGCAGGCGCTCCCGCAACGCGGCGCCATGCTCGCCATTCAGGCCTCCGAACTCGAGCTTCTCGAGCTACCGGCTCTTCACCATGACCGCGCCAGCCTCGCCGCCATCAATGGGCCGCACTCGGTCGTGGTCTCGGGCGACGACGGCGCCGTCTCCGCCATCGCACGCCACTTCGAGGCACTGGGCCGAAAGACCTCTCGGCTGCGCGTCAGCCATGCCTTCCACTCGCCGCACATGGACGGCATGCTCGAGGACTTCCGACGCGTCGCACATACTCTCTCTTTTCTTCCTGCACGCATCCCCATCGTCTCCAATGTCACCGGCCAACTCGCGACGGACCAGCAGCTCGGCTCCCCCGATTATTGGGTCCAGCAGCTTCGCCAGACCGTGCGTTTCTCCGACGCGGTTCAGACGTTGCACGGCTTGGGCGCGCGCACGTTCCTCGAGCTGGGGCCTGTCGGTCAATTGTCGGCGCTCGCTCACGACATCCTGTCCGACGACGGCCCCTCGCCCGTCTTCGTGACGGCGCTGCGCAAAGAGCGCGACGAGGTTGAATCGCTCACCTCGGCGCTCGGGACGCTGCACACCGGCGGCGTCGCCATCGATTGGCCTGCCTTCTTCGCACCGCATGCCGCACGGCATGTTTCCTTGCCCACGTATGCCTTCCAGCGTGAGCGCTTTTGGCTCGAGAGCACCGCCCGTCGCGCCGATGTCTCCGCCGCCGGCCAATCATCGGCGGAGCATCCGCTCCTCGGTGCCGTTATCGCGCTCGCGCAGAACGATGGGTTCTTGTTCACGGGGCGACTCTCCCTCTCCGAGCACCCATGGCTTGCCGGCCATGCGGTCTTCGGCTCCGTGCTCTTGCCCGGCACGGCCTTCGTCGAGCTCGCGCTTCTTGCCGCTCATCGCCTCGACCTCGACCTCCTCGAGGAGCTCACCCTCGAAACGCCCCTCTCACTCCCCGAAAGCGGAGCGGTCCTGATTCAAATGTCCGTCGGCCCCCTCGACGATGCCGGTCGGCGGGCCCTGACCATCCATGGGCGCGCGCACGACGCCCCCGACGATGCGCCCTGGACCTGCCATGCGCGGGCCACACTCGCTCCCGCTAGCAACGATTCCATGGACTTCGACCTCCGCGCCTGGCCTCCTCCGGGTGCCGTCGCCATCCCCATCGAAGGGCTGTACGAAACGCTCGCGGCTTCCGGGTTCGCCTATGGTCCGGATTTTCAAGGCCTGCGCGCCGTTTGGAAACGCGGCGACGAGCTCTTTGCCGAAGCCACGCTCCCCCCATCCATCACCAAGGATGCCTCCCGCTTCGCCATCCATCCCGCCCTCCTCGACTCCGCTCTCCACGCGCTTGCGGCCCACTCGAGCGAGGACATCCCGATCTCACTCCCTTTCTCGTGGAACGATGTCTCCCTGCGAACCGTGGGCGCTTCCACACTCCGCGTCCGCCTTCTGCAAGGTGAAGGCTCCGTCTCCCTCGCCATCGCCGATGCCATCGGCGAGCCCCTCGCCTTCATCGAGGCCCTTGCCACGCGCCCCGTCTCCGCCGAACAACTGCGCGGGAGCCTCGACGCCCACCGCGATGCACTCCTTCACGTCGCCTGGACTCCGCTGCACAGCGCTTCGCCGAGCAAGTCCTTCTCCTGGGCTCTCCTCGGAAACGCCGACGTCGACCCTGCGCTCCAGATCCAACGCTACACCGACCTCGATGCGCTACGGCATGCGCTCGACCACGGAGCCTCCCCGCCCGACGGCGTCGTCGTTTCCTTCGTCTCCCGCGCATCGGCGAACGTCGTTGCAGGCGCCCACGACGCGACCGCTCTCGCACTCGCTCTTTTGCAGGCCTGGGTAAGCGACGAGCGCCTCGCGTCCACTCAGCTCGTCTTCCTGACGTCGCGTGCCATCGCCACACACACCGACGAAGACGTCCTCGACCTCCCTCACGCACCCATCTGGGGACTCGTCCGCACGGCGCAAAACGAATACCCCGACCTTCCTCTCTTCCTCCTCGACTCCCACCAAACCGACGCTTCCCTGTCTCAAATCTTCGCCCCTCTCCCCAGCGACGACAAGCAGCTCGCGCTGCGCGACGGTCAACGACTCGTCCCGCGATTGATGCGCCCGCATCAACCTGTCCCCGCATCTTCCCGAACCATGAATCCCGAAGGCACCGTGCTCATCACCGGAGCCACCGGTACCCTCGGCGCTCTCCTCGCGCGGCATCTCGTCGAGAACCACGGCGTCAAGCACTTGCTCTTGGCCTCCCGTAAGGGACCGGCTGCTCCCGGTGCCGATGACCTCCGTCGCCAGCTCGAAGTCGCCGGGGCCTCCGTCACGCTCACCGCCTGCGACGTCTCCGATCGCTCCGCCCTCCGCGCCCTGTTGGCCACCATCCCCGAGGCCCATCCGCTCACCGCCGTCGTCCATACCGCGGGAGTCCTCGACGATGGGCTTCTTTCCAACATGACCTCCGAGCGCATCGACCGCGTCTTTGCTCCCAAGGTGGATGCCGCCTGGAACCTGCACGAGCTCACCAAAGACAAGGAGCTCTCCGCCTTCGTCCTCTTCTCGTCGCTCGCGGGGGTCCTTGGAGGCGCTGGTCAATCCAACTACGCGGCCGCCAACGCCTTCCTCGATGCCCTCGCCCAGCATCGCCACGCCATGGGCCTCCCCGCATCTTCCCTGGCCTGGGGCTTTTGGGCCGACTCGTCCGCCATGACCGGCCACCTCGGCGATGCCGATACCGCACGCATGCGGCGCGCAGGCGTCCTGCCCCTCTCCGCCGAAAAGGGCCTCGCGCTCTTCGACAAGGCGCTAGTTCGCTCGGAGCCCGCTCTCGTTACCGCGCTCTTCGATCGCTCCGCTCTGCACGCTCAGGCGTCTTCTCTGCCCTCTCTCTTCCGAGGTCTCGTTCACACACGCTCGGCACGACGTACCGCCGCCCAGGCCTCCGCGTCCTCACTCACCCACCACCTACTCACACTCGCCCCCCCTGAGCAACACGCCTTCGTCCTCGATCTCGTCTGCTTCCAAGTCGCGGCCGTCCTCGCGCTCCCATCACCTGCTGCGCTCGAGCCCCATCGCCCGCTGCAGGAGCTCGGGCTCGACTCGCTCATGGCCGTCGAGCTCCGCAACCGGCTCGCCGCTGCCTGTGGCCTGAAACTCCAAGCCTCGCTCCTCTTCGACTACCCGACGCCGGCCGACCTCTCGGAGTTCTTGGCCACCAAGATCCTCGGACGCACCGCCGAGCAACCTGCGGTGCGGATCGAGCCCGCCTCCGACCAAGAGCCCATCGCCATCGTCGCCATGAGTTGCCGCTTTCCGGGTGGCGTCTCCTCTCCGGAAGGCCTCTGGAGCCTGGTGCGCGAAGGCCAAGATGCCATTTCCGCCTTCCCCCAAAACCGCGGATGGGATCTCTCCTCTCTCTACCACCGCGACCCCGACCAAAAAGGCAAGGTCTACACCCGCCACGGAGGTTTCCTCCTCGACGCCGACCTCTTCGACCCCGGCTTCTTCGGCATCAGTCCCCGCGAAACGCTCGCCATCGATCCTCAGCAACGGTTGCTTCTCGAAACCTCGTGGGAGTCCTTCGAGCGTGCCGGCATCGACCCGATTTCCTTGCACGGTTCTCAGACCGGCGTCTTCGTCGGCGTGATGTACAACGACTACGGCGCACGTTTGCTCGATGCGCCCGACGATCTCGAAGGCTATGTCGGCATGGGTAGCTCGCCCAGCCTCGCCTCGGGCCGTATCGCCTACACCTTCGGCTTGCACGGGCCCACGGTCACTGTCGATACGGCCTGCTCCTCTTCGCTTGTCGCCATCCACCTCGCCTCTCAGGCCCTTCGATCCGGGGAGTGTTCTCTTGCTCTTGCCGGCGGGGTTGCCGTCATGGCCACGCCCGGTGCCTTCATCGCGTTCAGCAGGCAGCGCGGGCTTTCGCCCGATGGCCGCTGCAAGTCCTTCTCCGCCGACGCCGACGGTGTCGCTTGGGGTGAGGGCGCGGGCATGTTGCTCCTCGAGCGCCTCTCCGATGCCCAACGCCGTGCTCACCCCGTCCTCGCGCTGCTCAAGGGCTCGGCCGTCAATCAGGACGGCAAGAGCCAAGGCCTCACCGCTCCCAATGGGCCCTCTCAGGAGCGTGTCATTCGGCAGGCTCTCGCCAACGCTCGGCTCTCTCCACAAGACGTCGATGCTGTCGAGGCCCATGGCACCGGCACCACCTTGGGCGATCCCATCGAGGCGCACGCGCTTCTCGCGACGTACGGGCAGACCCATTCCAAAGACAATCCGCTTTGGCTCGGGAGCCTCAAGTCCAATATTGGGCATACGCAGGCGGCTGCCGGCGTCGGCGGGGTCATCAAGATGGTCCTCGCGCTCCAAAATGGGCTCTTGCCGAGGACCCTTCACGCGGAAACTCCATCTCCGCACATCGATTGGTCTTCTGGCTCCCTCCGCCTGCTCAACGAGCCGATTCCCTGGGCCAGCAATGGACACCCGCGCCGTGCGGCGGTTTCCTCCTTTGGGCTCTCCGGCACCAACGCCCACCTCATTCTCGAAGAGGCCCCGCACCTCGAAAGCTCGCTCGCACCCAAGGCCTCCTCGGCATCCGTGCCGCAGCCTTTGCCTTTGCTCCTGTCGGCCAAGAGCGAGACGGCGTTGCGTGCGCAGGCCGGACGGCTCCGTGAGCATCTGATCCAGCATCCCGACGTCCCCCTCCACGACGTCGCCTATTCGCTCGCGACCACGCGCCACCACTTCGAGCGCCGTGCCGCTCTCATCTCGCGTGACCGCGACGAGTTGCTCGTTTCCCTCCAGGCCGTCGTACTCGCTCAATCCACACACCACGCAGTCCTCGCCCGTAGCTCCCATGCCGGCAAGCTCGCCGTGCTCTTCACCGGCCAAGGCAGCCAGCGTTCCGGCATGGGGGCCGCCCTTTACGACGGTTTTCCTGTCTTCCGAGAGGCCTTCGACTCCGTCTGCAACTTCTTGGACCCTCGGCTCGACGTCTCTCTTCGCGAGCTGATGTTCGAGCTCCAGAGCGCGTCTCTCCTCGACCAAACGGGCTATACCCAGCCCGCCCTCTTTGCACTCGAAGTCGCCCTCTTCCGGCTCCTGCAATCCTTCGGCTTGCGCCCCGAATTTCTTGTCGGTCACTCCATCGGCGAGATCGTCGCCGCGCACGTTGCGGGTGTGTTGTCCCTGCAGGATGCTTGCTCGCTCGTCGCCGCGCGCGCCTCTCTCATGCAGGCGCTCCCGCAACGCGGCGCCATGCTCGCCATTCAGGCCTCCGAACTCGAGCTTCTCGAGCTACCGGCTCTTCACCATGACCGCGCCAGCCTCGCCGCCATCAATGGGCCGCACTCGGTCGTGGTCTCGGGCGACGACGGCGACGTCTCCGCCATCGCACGCCACTTCGAGGCACTGGGCCGAAAGACCTCTCGGCTGCGCGTCAGCCATGCCTTCCACTCGCCGCACATGGACGGCATGCTCGAGGACTTCCGACGCGTCGCACATACTCTCTCTTTTCTTCCTGCACGCATCCCCATCGTCTCCAATGTCACCGGCCAACTCGCGACGGACCAGCAGCTCGGCTCCCCCGATTATTGGGTCCAGCAGGTTCGCCAGACCGTGCGTTTCTCCGACGCGGTTCAGACGTTGCACGACTTGGGCGCGCGCACGTTCGTCGAGCTGGGGCCTATCGGTCAATTGTCGGCGCTCGCTCACGACATTCTGTCCGACGACGGCCCCTCGCCCGTCTTCGTGACGGCGCTGCGCAAAGAGCGCGACGAGGTTGAATCGCTCACCTCGGCGCTCGGGACGCTGCACACCGGCGGCGTCGCCATCGATTGGACTGCCTTCTTCGCACCGCATGCTGCACGGCGTGTTTCCTTGCCCACGTATGCCTTTCAGCGTGAGCGCTTTTGGCTCGAGAGCACCGCCCGTTGCGCCGATGTCTCCGCCGCCGGCCAATCATCGGCGGAGCATCCGCTCCTCGGTGCCGTTATCGCGCTCGCGCAGAACGATGGGTTCTTGTTCACGGGGCGACTCTCCCTCTCCGAGCACCCATGGCTTGCCGGCCATGCGGTCTTCGGCTCCGTGCTCTTGCCCGGCACGGCCTTCGTCGAACTCGCGCTTCTTGCCGCGCATCGCGTCGACCTCGACCTCCTCGAGGAGCTGACCCTCGAAACGCCCCTCTCGCTTCCCGAAAGCGGAGCGGTCCTGATTCAAATGTCCGTCGGCCCCCTCGACGATGCCGGTCGGCGGGCCTTGACCATCCATGGGCGCGCGCACGACGCCCCCGACGATGCGCCCTGGACCTGCCATGCGCGGGCCACACTCGCTCCCGCTAGCAACGATTCCATGGGCTTCGACCTCCGCGCCTGGCCTCCTCCGGGTGCCGTCCCCGTCCCCATCGAAGGGCTGTACGAAACGCTCGCGGCGTCCGGGCTCGCCTACGGTCCGGATTTTCAGGGCCTGCGCGCCGTTTGGAAACGCGGCGACGAGCTCTTTGCCGAAGCCTCACTCCCCCAATCCATCGCCAAGGATGCCTCCCGCTTCGCCATCCATCCCGCCCTCCTCGACTCCGCTCTCCACGCGCTTGCGGCCCACTCGAGCGAGGACATCCCGATCTCACTCCCTTTCTCGTGGAACGATGTCTCCCTGCGGACCGCGGGAGCCTCCACACTCCGCGTCCGCCTTCTGCAAGGTGAAGGCTCCGTCTCCCTCGCCATCGCCGATGCCATCGGCGAGCCCGTCGCCTTCATCGAGTCCCTTGCCACGCGCCCCGTCTCCACCGAGCAACTGCGCGGGAGCCTCGACGCCCACCGCGATGCACTCCTTCACGTCGCCTGGACTCCGCTGCACAGCGCTTCGCCGAGCAAGTCCTTCTCCTGGGCTCTCCTCGGAAACGCCGACGTCGACCCTGCGCTCCAGATCCAACGCTACACCGACCTCGATGCGCTACGGCATGCGCTCGACCACGGAGCCTCCCCGCCCGACGGCGTCGTCGTTCCCTTCATCACGCCGGCGAGCACGGACGTGGTTGGAGACGCGCACGAAGCGACTTCCCACGCCCTCGTCCTTTTGCAGACCTGGGTGAACGACGAGCGCCTCGCGTCCATGCCGCTCGTGTTTCTCACGTGCCGGGCCATGGCCACCCACGCCGACGAAGACGTCCTCGACCTCGCTCATGCTCCCATCTGGGGCCTCGTCCGCACGGCACAAAACGAATACCCCGACCTCCCTCTCTTCCTCCTCGACTCCGACCGGAGCGACGCTTCCCAGCGTGCTCTCTTCGCCCCGCTCGACCTCGACGACAAGCAGCTCGCTCTGCGCGACGGTCAACTCCTCGCTGCTCGATTGATGCGTCTGCGTCAGGTCCCCGCGTCTTCCCACCGGATGCGTCCCGAAGGCACGGTGCTCATCACCGGAGGGACGGGCGTCCTCGGCGCCCTCGTCGCGCGGCATCTCGTCGAAAACCACGCCGCCAAGCACCTGCTCTTGACCTCCCGTAAGGGACCGGCAGCACCCGGTGCCGAGGATCTGCAACGCCAGCTCGAAGTTGCTGGCGCCTCCGTCACCCTCGCGGCGTGTGACGTCAGCGACCGCTTCGCGCTGCAAGCGCTGTTGGACGCTATCCCCCACGACCATCCCCTCACCGCCGTCGTCCACACCGCCGGTGTCCTCGATGACGGGCTTCTCTTCGGCATGACCCCCGAGCGAATCGACCGCGTCTTTGCCCCCAAGGTCGATGCCGCCTGGAACCTGCACGAGCTCACCAAAGACAAGGAGCTCTCCGCCTTCGTCCTCTTCTCGTCGCTCGCGGGGGTCCTCGGAGGCGCCGGTCAATCCAACTATGCCGCCGCCAACGCCTTCCTGGATGCCCTCGCCCAGCATCGCCACGCCATGGGCCTGCCCGCGTCGTCCCTTGCCTGGGGCTTTTGGGCCGACTCATCGGCCATGACCGCCCACCTCCGCGACGCCGATACCGCCCGCATGCGACGCGCAGGCGTCCTGCCCCTCTCCGCCGAAAAGGGCCTCTCCCTCTTCGACAAGGCGCTAGCTCGCTCCGAGCCCGCTCTCGTCACCGCTCTCTTCGACCGCACCGCGCTTCTCGCCAATGCGCACGCACTTCCCGCCATCTTCCGGCGTCTCGTTCACACGCGCTCGGCACGTCCTGCCGCTGCCCATGCCTCCGCTTCCTCCCTCGCCCAGCGCCTACTCGCCCTCTCGCCGACGGACCAACGCGCGTTCGTTTTCGATCTCGTCCGCGCCGAGATCGCGACGGTCCTTGGACTCCCCTCGCCCGATGCGCTCGAGCCGGATCGACCGTTGCACGAGCTCGGGCTCGATTCCCTCATGGCCCTCGAGCTCCGCAACCGGCTCGCGGCCGCCACCGACCTAAGACTCCAAACTACGCTCCTATTCGATTACCCAGCTCCCGCGGCGCTCTCCGAATTCCTCGAAGGACGGTTGCTGAAGCAAGGAGAGCGCGACGCTTTCCATGTCTCGGCCGAACTCGACAAAATCGAAGCGACGCTTTCATCTCTCCATAAAAACGAAAGCATCCGTGAAGCGCTCTTGGGGCGCCTGCAAGCGCTTTTCACGAAGTGGACATCCAGAGATGCATTCGTCGACGAGGCCATGACGAGCACGATCACGGCTGTGTCCGATGAGGAGCTTTTGGCTCTGATCGACAACGAACTCGTGAAAGCCGAGGAAACCTCACCATGACGATCATTGAAACTCAGCTCCGCACACGCCTCGAACAGTTGCTGATCGAGATTCGCAAGCAACGACGATCGTTGATTGAAGCTCAGGATAGGCAGCACGAACCCATCGCCATCGTCGCCATGAGTTGCCGCTTTCCGGGCGGCGTCTCCTCCCCGGGAGACCTTTGGAGCATGGTGCGCGAAGGCCAGGATGCCATCTCCGCCTTCCCTCAAAACCGCGGATGGGATGTCTCCTCGCTCTATCACTCTGACCCCGATCAAAAAGGCAAGGTCTACACGAGTGAAGGCGGTTTCCTCTTCGATGCTGACTTGTTCGACCCAACCTTCTTCAGCATCAGTCCGCGTGAAGCGCTCGCCGTCGATCCCCAGCAACGCCTCTTGCTCGAGATTTCCTGGGAGTCCCTGGAACGAGCTGGCATCGACCCGGCCTCCTTGCACGGCTCTCAGACCGGTGTCTTCGTCGGCGTGATGTACAGCGACTACGGGGTCTGTTTGCTCGATGCTCCCGACGACCTCGAAGGCTACGTCGGCATGGGCAGCTCGCCCAGCCTCGCCTCGGGCCGTATCGCCTACACCTTCGACTTGCACGGGCCTAGTGTCACCATCGATACGGCCTGCTCGTCGTCCCTCGTCGCCATGCATCTCGCCTGCCAGGCACTTCGCCACGGCGAATGCTCCCTCGCTCTCGCAGGCGGCGTTACCGTCATGGCCACTCCAGGCGCCTTCATCGCGTTCAGCAGGCAGCGCGGGCTTTCGCCCGATGGCCGCTGCAAGTCCTTCTCCGCCGACGCCGACGGTGTCGCTTGGAGTGAGGGTGCAGGCATGTTGCTTCTCGAGAAGCTATCCGATGCCGTTCGCAACGGGCACCCCGTCCTCGCCGTCATCAAAGGCTCCGCCGTCAATCAGGACGGCAAGAGTCAAGGACTGATGGCTCCCAATGGGCCGTCTCAAGAGCGTGTCATTCGGCAGGCTCTCGCCAACGCTCGGATCTCTCCACAAGACGTCGATGCCGTCGAGGCTCACGGGACTGGCACCACCCTGGGCGATCCCATCGAGGCGCACGCGCTTCTCGCCACGTATGGGCAGGCCCATTCCAAAGACAATCCGCTTTGGCTCGGGAGCCTCAAGTCCAATATTGGGCATACGCAGGCGGCTGCCGGCGTCGGCGGGGTCATCAAGATGGTCCTCGCGCTCCAGAATGGGCTCTTGCCGAAGACCCTTCACGCGGAAACTCCATCTCCGCACATCGATTGGTCTTCCGGCCACATTCGCCTGCTCAACGAGCCGATTCCCTGGGCCGCAAATGGACACCCGCGCCGTGCGGCGGTTTCCTCCTTCGGCATCTCCGGCACCAACGCCCACCTCATTCTCGAAGAGGCCCCGCACCTCGAAAGCTCGCTCGCGCCCGAGGCCTCCTCGGCATCCGTGCCGCAGCCTTTGCCTTTGCTCCTGTCGGCCAAGAGCGAGACGGCGTTGCGTGCGCAGGCCGGACGGCTCCGTGAGCATCTGCTCGAGCATCCCGATGTCGTCCTCTCGGACGTCGCCTATTCGCTTGCGACCTCGCGCCACCACTTCGAGCATCGCGCGGCTCTCGTCGCGCGCGACCGCGACCAGCTGCTTTCCTCCCTGCAGTCTCTCGCACTTGCCCAGGCATCTCCGGCCGCGACCGTCGGCCGCAGCTCCCATGCCGGCAAGCTCGCGATCCTCTTTACGGGCCAAGGCAGCCAGCGCTCCGGCATGGGTTCCATCCTTTACGACGGTTTTCCTGTCTTCCGAGAGGCCTTCGACTCCGTCTGCGCCCTGTTGGACCCTCGGCTCGACGTCTCTCTTCGCGAGCTGACATTCGAGCTCCAGAGCGCGTCTCTCCTCGACCAAACGGGCTATACCCAGCCCGCGCTCTTTGCACTCGAAGTCGCCCTCTTCCGGCTCCTGCAATCCTTCGGCTTGCGCCCCGAGTTTCTTGTCGGTCACTCCATCGGCGAGATCGTTGCCGCGCACGTTGCGGGCGTGTTGTCCCTGCAGGATGCTTGCTCGCTCGTCGCCGCGCGCGCCTCTCTCATGCAGGCGCTCCCGCAACGTGGCGCCATGCTCGCCATTCAGGCCTCCGAACTCGAGCTTCTCGAGCTACTGCCTCTTCACCAAGACCGCGCCAGCGTTGCGGCCATCAATGGGCCACACTCGGTCGTGGTCTCGGGCGACGACGGAGCTGTCTCCGCCATCGCGCATCACTTCGAGGCTCTCGGGCGAAAGACCTCTCGGCTGCGCGTCAGCCATGCCTTCCACTCGCCGCACATGGACGGCATGCTCGAGGACTTCCGACGCGTCGCACATACTCTCTCGTTCCATCCTGCACGCATCCCCATCGTCTCCAACGTCACCGGCCAACTCGTCACCGACAAAGAGTTCGGCTCGCCCGATTATTGGGTCCAGCAGCTTCGCCAGACGGTCCGTTTCTCCGACGCCGTTCGCACTCTACACGCCCTCGGCGCGCGCACCTTTCTCGAGCTGGGTCCTGTCGGTCAACTGTCCGCCCTCGCTCACGACGTCCTGTCCGAGGACGAGTCCTCACCCGTCTTCGTCACATCGCTGCGCAAAGACCGCGACGACGTCGAATCGCTTACCTCCGCTCTCGGTGCCCTGCATGCCGCCGGCGCCACGCTCAACTGGCCATCCTTTTTCGCACCCTATGCCCCGCGCCGCGTCCCCTTGCCCACGTACGCCTTTCAGCGTGAGCGCTTCTGGCTCGAAGCTCCCCGGGCGGCCGACCATCGCCTCGCATCCGCCTCCTCCGACGAAACGAACTTCTGGAACGCCGTCGAACGGGCCGATCTCTCCTCCCTCGCTTCCACTCTCCAGCTCGACCAAGGCGACGCTCACTCCGCACTGGCCACCCTCCTTCCCTCGCTTTCCAACTGGCACCGTCAGAGCACAGAGCTGCGTGCACTCGATTTACTCCGATACCGGATTACCTGGAAGCCTATTTCGATATCGGCCTCCGCTCTCGATCTTTCCGGCTCTTGGCTCCTCGTCACTTCCGAAGCCGCGCCGGAACAGGCCTTTGCACAGACCCTGACCCGCGCCCTCACCGAGCACGGTGCATCCGTCGTTTGTCTCGCGCTGCGCCACGACGACACCCCTGCGTCCATCGCCGAGCGCATTCACGCGCTGCCTTGCCCCGAGTCGACCTGGCGCGGCGTGCTCTCCCTTCTCGCACTCGACGAGTCTCCTCTGCCTGCACACCAGGCCTTGCCCGCGGGCCTGGCCCTCTCGCTCTCTCTCGTCCAAGCGCTCCGTGACTCCATGGCTCCTCTTTGGCTCTTTACTCGCGATGCCGTCTCCATCGGAGACTCCGATCCGCTCCTCACGCCGCTCCAATCGCTGACCTGGGGGCTCGGACGCGTCATCGGCCTCGAGTTGCCCGCCCTGTGGGGAGGCCTCGTCGATATCTCCAATACCCTCTCTCGCTCCGATCTCTCCCTCCTCCTTCCGGCACTCGCCCAACGCGATGCCGAAGATCAGCTCGCGCTCCGACCCGCAGGGCTCTTTGCCCGGCGCCTCGTGCGTGCTCCGCGACGCACCAACTCGCCACCGTCGGCGTTTTGCCCCCGCGGTACCATTCTCGTCACCGGCGGCACCGGCGCCCTCGGAGGCCATGTCGCCCGCTGGCTCGCCGACCTCGGAGCCCAACACCTCGTCCTCACCAGCCGACGCGGCCCAGATGCTCCCGGCGCTCGCCAACTCCACGACGAGCTCACGGCGCGCGGTACCCGCGTGACCCTCGCGGCTTGCGATGTCGCCGACCGCTCCGCGCTTGCCAATCTACTCGACGAGCTCGAGGCCCGCGGCGACGAACTCCGCGCCGTCTTTCATACCAGCGGTGTCGCCTTGCCGCTCGAGCCCCTTTCCCATCTCCACCTCGACCACCTCGCCGTCACCGCCGCCGCGAAAACACTCGGCGCTCGACACCTCGACGAGTTGCTTGGAACTCGTCCCCTCGATGCCTTCGTCCTCTTCGCTTCCGGCGCGGGCACTTGGGGGAGCGGTGGACACGCCGCGTATGCCGCGGCCAACGCCTTCCTCGATGCACTCGCCGACCACCGCCGCACTCGCGGTCTCGTCGCCACCTCCATCGCCTGGGGCTCCTGGGCCGGCGGTGGCATGGCCGAGCATTCCGACGCCGACCGCGAGCTTCGCCGTCGAGGGATGGCTCCGATGTCACCCCACCGTGCGATCGCTGCGTTGCAACAGGCGCTCGATGACGACGAGACGTCCCTCGTGGTTGCCGACATCGATTGGCCGCGCTTTGCCACGACCTTCTCCGCGATGCGCTCCCGGCCTTTGCTCTTCGATTTGCCCGAGGCCGCCGTGGCCGACTTGCACGGCCCCGGCGCTGCCACGCCGAATGCCGCATCGTCGTCGTTCGTCCAGCGCCTGCTCTCCCTTGCCCCCGCCGAGCAAAACACGCTCGTCTTCGATCTCGTTCGCTCCGAGACAGCGACCGTCCTTGGACTTTCCTCGCCGGGTGCGCTCGAGCCCCAGCGCGCTTTGCAGGAGCTCGGGCTCGATTCCCTCATGGCCGTCGAGCTACGCAACCGACTTACAAACGCCACCGGCTTGAAACTCCAAACCACTCTGCTATTCGATTATTCGACGGTACGTGAACTCGCAGGCTTCCTACTCACGAAGCTAGCGAATTCACAATCCACCAAATCGAAACCCCATATCAGCGACATCCAAATACGCAGCGCACTGGCTTCGATTTCTCCGAGCCGTCTTCGAGAGACGGGTTTGGTCGATATCTTGTTGAGCCTCGTGAATCCGTTGGAGGACGCTTCGGCTCCGTCTGCAGAACCGACGACGGGTCAGAGTTTGGCGAACCGATTGGATACAGCAACGGATGAGGAGTTGTTCGAGATGATCAGGGACAGAACCTTCCGATAGCGCCACGCCACGACCACGCCTCTCCAACAGCACCAATTCCCGCGGGTCCACATGACAACCATCGAATCGAAACTCCGTGAACATCTAAAGCTCTTGTTGCTCGAGGCACAGGCGTCCGAGCAGCGCCTGCGCGCCGCCGAGCAGCGCGATCGCGAGCCCATCGCCATCGTCGCCATGAGTTGCCGCTATCCGGGTAACGTCTCCTCCCCAGAAGGCCTCTGGAGTCTGGTGAGCAAAGGCCAAGATGCCATTTCCGCCTTCCCTCAAAACCGCGGATGGGATCTCCATGCGCTCGAAGAGGCGGCTCCTCACCACGGCCTCCACGGTGGCTTCCTGCTCGATGCCGATCGCTTCGACCCCGCCTTCTTCGGCATCAGCCCGCGCGAAACCCTCGCACTCGATCCTCAGCAACGTTTGCTTCTCGAAACCTCCTGGGAAGTTCTTGAACGTGCAGGAATTGATCCCGCATCCCTCCACTCGAGCCCCACCGGGGTCTTCGTCGGTATTACCCAAAGTGACTACGCCAGCCGGCTGGGGCGGTCCGCCACGTCCCTCGATGAGGTAGGGTACTACCTCGCCACAGGCAATATGGCGAGCGTTGCCTCGGGCCGTATCGCCTACACCTTGGGCTTGGTGGGTCCCGCCCTGAGTGTGGACACGGCGTGCAGCTCCTCGCTCGTTGCCATTCATCTCGCCTGCCAAGCACTCCGTCTCGGTGAATGTTCGCTCGCTCTTGCAGGCGGTGTCACCGTCATGGCTACTCCCGGCGTCTTCATGGTGATGGATTCCGAGGGCGCAAGTGCGCTCGATGGGCGCTGCAAGTCCTTCTCCGCCAACGCCAATGGCGCGGGTTGGGCCGAGGGTGCGGGCATGCTGCTTCTCGAGAAGCTCTCCGATGCCCACCGGAACGGGCATCCCGTCCTCGCCGTGATCAAGGGCTCCGCGGTCAATCAAGATGGCAAAAGCCAAGGCCTCACGGCTCCCAATGGTCCCTCCCAAGAGCGCGTCATTCGGCAGGCGCTCGCCAGTGCTTGCCTCTCTCCCCAAGATGTCGATGCGGTCGAAGCCCACGGGATTGGCAGCACCTTGGGCGATCCCATCGAAGCGCACGCGCTTCTCGCGACGTACGGGCAAGCCCATTCCGAAGACAATCCTCTTTGGCTCGGGAGCCTCAAGTCCAATATCGGCCATACGCAGGCAGCCGCCGGCGTCGGTGGGGTCATCAAAATGGTCCTCGCACTTCAGAACGAGCTCTTGCCGAAGACTCTTCACGCCGAAAATCCTTCCCCGCGCATCGATTGGTCTTCCGGCTACCTCCGCCTCCTCAACGAGCCCGTTTCCTGGGCTCCGAATGGACGGCGTCGCCGCGCGGCCGTCTCCTCCTTCGGAATCTCCGGTACGAACGCCCACCTCATTCTCGAAGAAGCTCCGCGCGTCGAGATCTCGCTCACTCCCGAGGCCTCCTCGGCTCCACCCGTGCCGCAGCCTTTGCCTTTGCTCCTGTCGGCCAAGTCCGAGACGGCCTTGCGCGCTCAGGCCGAGCGGCTCCGCGACCACCTCCTCGAGCATCCGGAGCTCGAGCTCCACGACGTTGCCTATTCCCTCGCCACCACGCGCGCTCACTTCGACCACCGCGCCGCTCTCATCGTGCACGATCGCGACCAGCTCCTCGATTCCCTCCATTCCGTCGCTCTCGCTCAATCCACACACCACGCCGTTCTCGGGCGCCGCGACACCTCCGACGGCAAACTCGTCTTCGTCTTCCCTGGACAAGGTTCGCAATGGGACGGCATGGCCCGCTCCCTGCTCGAGACGTCCGCGCCCTTCCGCGAACAGCTCGAAGCCTGCGACCGAGCGCTCTCCCACCACCTCTCCTTCTCTCTTCTCCCTTTCCTGCGCGGCGAGCTCGGCTCCGACTGGCTCGATCGCATCGACGTCGTCCAGCCGGCTCTCTTCGCCGTCATGGTCTCCTTGGCCGCCTTGTGGCGCTCCTTCGGCATCGTCCCCGACGCCGTTGTCGGCCACAGCCAAGGTGAAGTCGCCGCCGCCTTCGTCGCTGGCGCTCTCTCCCTCGAGGATGCCGCCTCCGTCGTCGCCGTCCGTAGCCGCGCGCTCGTCAAACTCGCAGGCCTTGGTGCCATGGCTGCCATCGAGCGGGGGGTCGACGCTCTCCAGCCCCTTCTCGCTCCCTTCGGGCAGCGCATCGCCATCGCCGCCATCAACAGCCCTCACGCCACACTCGTCTCCGGTGACGTCGACGCCATCGACGCCCTCCTCCAATCGCTCTCCGACGCTCAGATCTTCGCTCGCAAAGTCCGGGTCGACTACGCCTCCCACTGCGCTCACGTAGACGCCATCAAGGACGAGCTGCTCCAAAATCTCGCTCCCATCTCCCCTCGCTCCTCCAGCATCTCTCTCTACTCCACCGTCACCGGCGCCACCCTCGACGGGTCCGAGCTCGACGCTGCGTATTGGTTTCAAAATCTCCGCCAAACCGTCCGCTTCGTCGAGGCCGCCGACAAGCTCCTCAACGACGGCCATCGTTTCTTCGTCGAGGTCAGCCCACATCCCGTCCTCAACGTCCCACTGCTCGCCTCCCTCGAGCGCTCTGGCACGGACGCCGTGCTCGTCTCCTCCCTACGTCGCGATCAAGGAGATCTCGCTCGCTTCCTTCTCTCGCTCGGGGAGCTCTACACGCGTGGGCGCTCGCTCGACTGGAACCTCGTCCTCCCTAAGGCACGACACATCCCCTTGCCCACGTACGCCTTCCAGCGTGAGCGCTTCTGGCTCGAAAGCACGGCCCATCGCGCCGACGTCTCCGCCGCCGGGCTGTCCTCGGCCGAGCATCCGCTCCTCGGTGCCATCGTTTCGCTCGCCCAGAACGATGGGTTCTTGTTCACGGGAAAGCTCTCCCTCGCCGAGCACCCATGGCTTGCCGGCCATGCTGTCTTCGGCTCGGTGATCTTACCCGGCACCGCCTTCGTCGAGCTCGCACTTCTTGCCGCTCACCGCGTCGGTCTCGACCTCCTCGAGGAGCTCACTCTCGAAGCCCCCCTCTCCCTTCCCGAAACCGGCGCCATTCTGATTCAGATGTCCGTCGGTTCCCTCGACGATACGGGTCGACGGCCCTTGACCATCCATGGCCGCCCCCACCACGCCACCGACGATGTGCCCTGGACCTGCCATGCTCGCGCCACTCTCGCTCCCGGCAGCACCGATTCCATGGGCTTCGACCTCCGTGCCTGGCCTCCTCCGGACGCCATCGCCGTCCCGCTCGATGGGCTTTACGAAACCCTCGCGGCTTCCGGGCTCGCCTACGGTCCTGATTTTCAAGGCCTGCGCGCCGTTTGGAAACGCGGCGACGAGCTCTTTGCCGAAGCCACGCTGCCCGAAACCATCGCCAAGGATGCCTCCCGCTTCGCCATCCATCCCGCCCTCCTCGACTCCGTTTTCCACGCTTTTGTGGCGCACCCGAGTGCAGCTCACTCGGGCAATGTCGCACTGCCTTTCTCGTGGAACGATGTCTCTCTGCGAACGGCCTACGCCTCCACGCTCCGCGTGCGCTTTCGGCAAAGTGAAGGCGGCGTCTCGCTCGCCATCGCCGATGCCATCGGCGAGCCCGTCGCCTTCGTCGAGGCCCTTACCAGCCGCCCCGTCTCCGCCGAGCAACTACGCGGGAGCCTCGACGCCCACCGCGATGCATTGCTTCACGTCTCCTGGACTCCGCTGCCGAACGCTTCGTCCGCAACCCCGTCCAAATCCTTGGCTTGGGCACTCCTCGGTACGGGCGACGTCGACCCTACACTCGAGGTTGAACGTTACGCCGATCTCGATGCACTAAGGCACGCGCTCGACCAAGGTGCCTCCGCGCCCGACGGCGTCATCGTTCCCTGCATCGCGCCGACAACCACGGACGTGGTTGCAGACACCCACGAAGCGACCTCCCGCGCCCTCGTCCTTTTGCAGGCCTGGGTGAACGACGAGCGCCTCGCGTCCACGCCGCTCGTGTTCCTCACGTGCAGGGCCATCGCCACCCACGCCGACGAAGATGTCCTCAACCTCGCTCATGCTCCCCTCTGGGGCCTCGTCCGCACGGCGCAAAACGAATACCCCGACCTCCCTCTCTTCCTCCTCGACTCCGACCAATCCGACGTTTCCCAGCGGGCCCTCTTCGACTCTCTCCCCCTCGACGACAAGCAGCTCGCTCTGCGCGACGGGCAACGACTCGCTCCTCGATTGATGCGCCCGCGTCAGCTCCCCGCGCTTTCCCGCGCCATCCATCCCCAAGGCACCGTCCTCATCACCGGAGGGACCGGAACCCTCGGCGCCCTCGTCGCCCGCCATCTCGTCGAAAACCACGCCGTCAAGCACCTGCTCTTGACCTCCCGTAAGGGACCGGCTGCTCCCGGTGCAGAGGACCTGCGACGCCAGCTCGAAGTCGCTGGCGCCTCCGTCACCCTCGCCGCCTGCGACGTCAGTGACCGCTCCGCTCTGCAAGCTCTGTTGGACACCATCTCCCACGACCATCCCCTTACCGCCGTCGTCCACTCCGCCGGCATCCTCGATGATGGGCTTCTCTCCGGCATGACCCCCGAGCGCATCGACCGGGTCTTTGCCCCCAAGGTCGATGCCGCTTGGAACCTGCACGAGCTCACCAAAGACAAGGACCTCTCCGCCTTCGTCCTCTTCTCCTCCCTCGCAGGCGTCCTCGGTGGCCAGGGTCAATCCAACTACGCGGCCGCCAACACCTTCCTCGATGCCCTCGCACAGCATCGCCACGCCATCGGCCTGCCCGCCTCCTCCCTCGCCTGGGGCTTTTGGGCCGACTCATCGGCCATGACCGCCCACCTCCGCGACGCCGACACCGCACCCATGCGCCGCGCTGGAGTCCTCCCCCTCTCCGCCGAAAAGGGGCTCGCGCTCCTCGATAAGGCACTTGCTCGCTCCGAGCCCGCTCTCGTCACCACTCTCCTCGATCGCTCCGCTCTTCAGGCTCAAGCTCCCTCCCTCCCGTCTCTCTTCCGCAGCCTCGTTCACGCGCACTCGGCACGTCCTACCGCCGCCCAGGCCTCCGCTTCCTCACTCGCCCACCACCTCCTCGGGCTTTCTCCCACGGAGCAACATGCCTTCGTCCTCGGGCTCGTACGCGCCGAGACGGCGGCCGTCCTTGGACTGCCATCACCCGCTGCGCTCGAAACCCATCGCCCTCTGCAGGAGCTCGGGCTCGATTCCCTCATGGCCGTCGAGCTCCGCAATCGGCTCGCCGCCACCACCGGCCTGAAGCTCCAACCCACTCTCCTCTTCGACTACCCCACGCCGACCACCCTCTCGCAGTTCTTGACCACCAAGGTCCTCGGACGCATCCCCGAGCAACCCGCGGTGCGGTTCGAGCCCGCTTCGGGCCTCGACCCCATCGCCATCGTCGCCATGAGTTGCCGCTTCCCTGGTGGCGTCTCCTCCCCAGAAGACCTTTGGAGCCTGGTGAGCAAAGGCCATGATGCCATTTCCGCCTTCCCTCAAAACCGCGGATGGGATCTCCATGCGCTCGATGAGGCGGCATCTCGCCACGCCCTCCATGGTGGCTTCCTCCTCGATGCCGATCGCTTCGACCCCGCCTTCTTCGGCATCAGTCCCCGCGAAACCCTCACTATCGATCCCCAGCAACGACTCTTACTCGAAAACTCCTGGGAAGCCTTCGAACGCGCCGGCATCGACCCCGCCTCTCTCCACGGCTCTCCTACAGGCGTCTTCGTCGGCATCATGTACAGCGATTACGCCGCTCGCCTTGCCTCCTCTTCCCCTGCTCTGGATGACCTCAAAACCTTCCTCGGGACCGGTAGTGCCGCCAGCGTGGCCTCCGGACGCATCGCTTACACCTTCGGCCTTCAAGGCCCCACTCTCAGCGTCGACACCGCCTGCTCCTCCTCGCTCGTCGCCATTCATCTCGCCTGCCAAGCACTCCGTCTCGGTGAATGCTCCCTCGCTCTCTCAGGCGGTATTACCGTCATGGCTACTCCCGCCATCTTCGTGATGATGGATTCCGAGAGCGCGGGCGCCCCCGATGGGCGCTGCAAGTCCTTCTCCGCCGACGCCAATGGCGCGGGTTGGGCCGAGGGGTCGGGCATGTTGCTCCTCGAGAAGCTCTCCGATGCCGTCCGCAATGGGCATCCCGTCCTCGCCGTCATCAAGGGCTCCGCCGTCAATCAAGATGGCAAGAGCCAAGGCCTCATGGCTCCCAATGGTCCCTCCCAAGAGCGCGTCATTCGGCAGGCGCTCGCCAGCGCTTGTCTCTCTCCCCAAGATGTCGATGCCGTCGAGGCTCACGGAACCGGCACCACCTTGGGTGATCCCATCGAGGCGCACGCGCTTCTCGCGACGTACGGCCAGGCCCATTCCGAAGACAACCCACTCTGGCTCGGAAGCCTCAAATCCAATATCGGCCATACGCAGGCAGCCGCAGGCGTCGGTGGCGTCATCAAGATGGTGCTCGCGCTGCAGAACGGGCTTTTGCCAAGGACCCTTCACGCCGAAACTCCATCTCCGCACATCGATTGGTCTTCCGGATCCATCCGCCTCCTCAACGAGCCGATTCCATGGGCCACGAATGGGCACCCGCGCCGTGCGGCAGTCTCGTCCTTCGGCATCTCCGGCACCAACGCCCACCTCATTCTCGAAGAGGCCCCGCACCTCGAAAGCTCGCTCGCAGCCAAGGCCTCCTCGGCCCCCGTACCGCAGCCTTTGCCTTTGCTCCTATCGGCTAAGTCCGAGACGGCCTTGCGGGCGCAGGCCGAGCGCCTCCGCGACCACCTCCTCAAGCATCCCGATCTCCTCCTCCACGACGTCGCCTATTCCCTCGCCACCTCGCGCGCTCACTTCGACCATCGCGCGGCTCTCGTCGCCTATGACCGCGACGTGCTTCTCGATTCCCTCCATTCCGTCGCTCTCGCTCAATCTACACCGCATACCGTCCTCGGGCGCCGCGGCACCGACGGCAAACTCGCCGTGCTTTTCACAGGGCAAGGTAGCCAGCGCTCCGGCATGGGCTCCGCCCTCTACCAGGCCTTCCCGGCCTTCCGTGTTGCCTTCGACTCCGTCTGCGCCCTCTTGGACCCTCGGCTCGACGTCCCTCTTCGCGACGTCACCTTCGGGCTCCAGAGCTCTCCTCTCCTCCACCAAACGGGCTATACTCAGCCCGCTCTCTTCGCTCTCGAAGTCGCGCTCTTCCGCCTCCTTCAATCCTTCGGCTTGCGCCCCGAATTTCTTGTCGGTCACTCCATCGGCGAGGTCGTCGCCGCGCACGTTGCGGGTGTGTTGTCCCTCCAGGATGCCTGCTCGCTCGTTGCCGCGCGTGCCTCCCTCATGCAAGCGCTCCCGCAACGCGGCGCCATGCTCGCCATTCAGGCCTCCGAACTCGAAGTCTGGGAGCTAATGGCTTTTCACCAAGACCGCGCCAGCCTCGCCGCCATCAATGGGTCCCACTCGGTCGTGGTCTCGGGCGACGACGGCGCCATCTCGGCCATCGCGCGTCACTTCGAGGCTCTCGGGCGTAAGACCTCTCGCCTGCGCGTCAGCCATGCCTTCCACTCACCGCTTATGGACGGCATGCTCGAAGACTTCCGCCGCGTCGCACAAACTCTCTCCTTCCATCCTGCACGCATCCCCATCGTCTCCAATGTCACCGGCCAACTCGCTACGGACCAGCAGCTCGGCTCCCCCGATTATTGGGTCCAGCAGGTTCGCCAGACCGTGCGTTTCTCCGACGCGGTTCAGACGTTGCACGGCTTGGGCGGACGCACATTTGTCGAGCTGGGTCCTGTCGCTCAACTGTCGGCTCTCGCTCACGATATTCTGACCGAGGACAGCCCCTCGCCCATCTTCGTGACGGCACTGCGCAAGGAGCGCGACGAGGTCGAATCCCTCACCTCGGCGCTCGGGGCGCTGCACACCGGCGGCGTCGCGCTCGACTGGTCTGCATTCTTCGCACCGCATGCCGCGCGGCGTGTTTCCTTGCCCACCTATGCCTTTCAGCGTGAGCGCTTCTGGCTCGAGAACACCGCCCATCGCGCCGACGTCCATTCCATCGGCCAATCCTCCGCCGAGCATCCACTCCTCGGAGCGGCCATCTCGCTCGCGCAGAACGATGGGTTCTTGTTCACGGGAAAGCTCTCCCTCGCCGAGCACCCATGGCTTGCCGGCCATGCTGTCTTCGGCTCGGTGCTCTTACCCGGCACCGCCTTCGTCGAGCTCGCGCTTCTTGCCGCTCACCGCGTCGGTCTCGACCTCCTCGAGGAGTTGACCCTCGAAACGGCCCTCTCGCTTCCCGAAAGCGGAGCGGTCCTGATTCAGATGTCCGTCGGTTCCCTCGACGATACGGGTCGACGGCCCTTGACCATCCATGGCCGCCCCCACGACGCCTCCGACGATGTGCCCTGGACCTGCCATGCTCGCGCCACTCTCGCTCCCGGCAGCACCGATTCCATGGGCTTCGACCTCCGCGCCTGGCCTCCTCCGGGCGCCATCGCCGTCCCGCTCGATGGGCTTTACGAAACCCTCGCGGCTTCCGGGCTCGCCTACGGTCCCGATTTTCAAGGCCTGCGCGCCGTTTGGAAACGCGGCGACGAGCTCTTTGCCGAAGCCACGCTGCCCGAAACCATCGCCAAGGATGCCTCTCGCTTCGCCATCCATCCCGCCCTCCTCGACTCTGCTCTCCACGCGTTTGCGGCGCACGCGAGTGCAGCGCACTCGGGCGATGTCGCACTGCCTTTCTCGTGGAGCGACGTCTCCCTACGGACTGTGGGGGCATCCACGCTCCGCGTGCGCTTTCAGCAAGGTGAAGGCGGCGTCTCCCTCGCCATCGCCGATGCCACCGGCGAGCCCGTTGCCTTCGTCGAGGCCCTTGCCGCGCGCCCGGTCTCCGCCGAGCAACTGCGCGGGAACCTCGACGCCCATCGCGATGCACTGTTTCACGTCTCCTGGACTCCGCTACCGAGCGCTTCGCCTAGCAAGTCCCTCACCTGGGCCCGCCTCGGAACCGCCGACGTCGACTCCGCGCTCGAAGTCCAGCACGTCCAACGCTACCCCGACCTCGATGCGCTAAGGCACGCGCTCGACCAAGGTGCCTCCCCTCCCGACGGCGTCGTCGTTCCCTTCATCTCCCGCGCGTCGGCAAACGTCGTTGCTGGCGCCCACGACGCGACTGCACTCGCTCTCGCCCTTTTGCAGGCCTGGGTAAGCGACGAGCGCCTCGCTTCCACTCCGCTCGTGCTCCTCACACGCCGGGCCATCGCCACCCACACCGACGAAGACGTCCTCGACCTCCCTCATGCTCCCATCTGGGGCCTCGTCCGCTCCGCTCAGAACGAATACCCCAACCTCCCTCTCTTCCTCCTCGACTCCGACCAATCCGACGCTTCCCAGCGGGCTCTCTTCGACTCTCTCCCCCTCGACGACAAGCAGCTCGCTCTGCGCGACGGTCAACGACTCGCTCCTCGATTGATGCGCCCGCGTCAGCTCCCCGCGCTTTCCCGCCCCATCCATCCCCAAGGCACCGTCCTCATCACCGGAGGGACCGGAACCCTCGGCGCCCTCGTCGCGAGGCATCTCGTCGAAAACCACGCCGTCAAGCACCTGCTCTTGACCTCCCGTAAGGGACCGGCTGCTCCCGGTGCCGAGGACCTGCGACGCCAGCTCGAAGTCGCTGGCGCCTCCGTCACCCTCGTGGCATGCGACGTCGCGGATCGCTCCGCTCTGCAAGCTCTGTTGGACGCCATCCCCGAGGCCCATCCCCTCACCGCCCTCGTCCACACCGCCGGAATCCTTGACGATGGGATTCTCTCCGGCATGACCCCCGAGCGCATCGACCGCGTCTTGGCCCCCAAGGTCGATGCCGCCTGGAACCTGCACGAGCTCACAAAAGACAAGGACCTCTCCGCCTTCGTCCTCTTCTCCTCCGTCGCGGGCGTCCTCGGGGGCGCCGGTCAATCCAACTACGCGGCCGCCAACGCCTTCCTCGATGCCCTCGCACAGCATCGCCACGCCATCGGCCTGCCCGCCTCCTCCCTCGCCTGGGGCTTTTGGGCCGACTCATCGGCCATGACCGCCCACCTCCGCGACGCCGACACCGCACGCATGCGCCGCGCTGGAGTCCTCCCCCTCTCCGCGGAAAAGGGCCTCGCGCTCTTCGACAAGGCGCTGGCTCGCTCCGAAGCCGGCCTTGCTCCCGTACGGTTCGACCTCGTCCGCCTCCAAGCTCACGGCCACGCCTTGCCCCCGATGCTCCGCGGGCTCGTCCGAGCCCGCAGCACGCGCGCCGACACGATGAACGCCGCGATACTCAAGCAGAGACTCCTCGCCCTGTCTCCCGAGGAGCGCGGGACCTTCATGCTCGACTTCGTGCGCACCTCGGTCGCCTCCATCCTCGACTTTCCGTCTCCCAGCACATTCGACGTCAACCGGCCTCTCCGTGAGCTCGGACTCGACTCCCTGATGGGCGTGGAGCTGCGAAACCGACTTGGCACCGTCGTCGGACTGCAGCTCCCGGCGGATGCTGTCTGGAAGCACGACACCGTAGACGCGCTCTCCCGGTACGTCCTCGGGGAGTGGCTGCTGCGCGAAGCGATGTCGCTCCGTGCCAACGCGGCGCCGACCGGACCTCTCGCCGGCGACGCGTACGAACAGGAGACGCTGTGAACCTTCAAGACATCCTCTCTCTCTCCGTCACAAACGGCGTAAAACTCTCCGTCGACGGCGAAAATCTCACCTACCGCGCGCCGAAAGGCGCGATGACCAAAGAGCTCCGCGACGCCATCGTGGCGCGCAAGAAGGACCTGATTGCCGTCCTGAAGCGGGGCGGTCTCCATGCGACCGCGTCACCGATCCCGCGCGCGACCGTCCCGGAGACAGAGCCCGCGCCGCTCTCTCCGAGTCAAAAGGGGCTCTGGCTCGTCGACCGCGTCGTCGGCCAAAGCTCGATGTACAACGTCCACATCGGTCTGCAATGGAAGGGCCTTCTCGACCGCAGAATTCTCACGTGCAGCCTCGAGGCGATCGTCTCCCGCCATACCGCACTGCGGACGACGTTCCCCGAGATCGACGGAAAGCCGTGCGCGATCACCCGACTTGAGGCGACGGTCGAACTGCCTCACGTCGATTTGCGCGATGCCTCACCCGAGCGGAGGGCGACCGAAACAGAGCGCTTGATCCGAGTCCATCGGGATACGCCCTTCGATCTGGCGCGCGGCCCGCTCCTGCGCGCGCAGGTGATCACGATCGCCGACGACGAGCACATCCTTCTCGTCACCCAGCATCACATCATCACGGACGCATGGTCTATCGGGATCTTCATGACGGAGCTCAGTCGCAATTACCACGCCTTCGCGCAAGGCGAGCTCCCGTCCCCGATCGAACCCGAGGTGCGCTATTCCGACTACGCTCGCTGGCTGGATCAGCGCCGAACCCAAGAGACTTACAAGCAATCGCTCACGTGGTGGAAAGAACACCTCCAGAAACTACCTCGACTCAAGCTGCCGTATGACCGTGCGCCGGCGGGCGTTGGAGGCGACGAAGGGGACATCCACGCCTTCTCGCTATCCCCTACCACGACATCGCGCCTCAAGGCCCTTGCCGACCGAGAGCGGTGCACGCTGTTCGCCGTGCTCCTCACCGGATGGGCGATCCTGCTGCACCGCTATGGAAGCCAGACCGACTTCCCCATTGGCACGGTCTCCGCCGGTCGCGATCGGAGCGAGCTGCGCGATCTCATCGGCCTCTTCGCTAACACCGTCGTGCTGCGGTGTGATCTGTCCGGCGATCCCACGGTCGCGGCGGCGATCGGACGCTTGCGCGACGAGGCCGAGTCGTCGCTCGAGAACGAGCTACCTTTCATCGACGTGGTGAACGCCGTCGGTGCTCCCCGAGGGCTGAGCCTCAACCCGCTCGTTCAGGCCACGCTGGTCTTCGAGAATGCCCCGGTTCTGGACGCGGGGCTCGGGTCCGACAATCGAAGGCTGCTCGTCGATCTGCTCGATGCAAGCATAAAAGGAACGGCCAAATTCGAACTCAGCCTCGTCATGAAAGAAGAGGGGGACGCCATCGGCGCGTTCATCGAATACTCGACAGCGCTGTTCGATGCCGCGACGATCGAGCGCATGGCCGGCCACCTCGCTCGGCTCTTCGACGATCTCGCGGCGCGCCCGGATACGCCGATCTCGGAGCTGTCGATCCTCTCGGACGCCGAACGCGAAAAGCTCCTCGTCGAATGGAATGCGACCTCGGCCCCGCGCGAACCGCGCTGCGTTCACGAGCTGTTCGAAGCGCAGGCGGCGCGGACGCCCGGCACGGATGCCGTCGTGTTCGGAAACGAGAGCCTCTCGTACGGCGAGCTGAATCGTCGCAGCAACCAATTGGCGCACCACCTGCGAACACTCGGCGTGGGGCCGGAGACCTTGGTCGGCATCTGCGTGGAGCGGTCGCTGGAGATGGTGATTGGCCTCCTGGGTATTCTCAAAGCCGGTGGCGCGTACGTACCGCTCGACCCCTCCTATCCGGAGGAGCGCGTGGCGTACATGCTGACCGACGCCGAGCCGACCTGCGTGCTCCGCGAGGCCGATCTCCGCGCGATCGAGCTCGAGGCGTACCCCAGCGACAACCCCGATTCCGCGGGGCATAAGCCGGAGCAGCTCGCGTACGTCATCTACACCTCGGGCTCCACTGGGCGGCCCAAGGGCGTGATGATCGAGCATCGCAACGTGGTCAACTTCTTGTGGACCATGCGCGAGGCACCGGGCATCTCCGCCGACGACGTGCTGCTCGCGGTCACGTCGCTGTCGTTCGACATCGCCGCGCTGGAAATGTTCCTGCCCCTGGTCTGCGGCGCACGCATCGTCGTCGCCACGCGCGAGGAGGCCGCCAACGCCGAGCTGTTGAAGGCGTTGCTCGAGCGCGCTGGGGTCACCATGATGCAGGCCACGCCCTCCACCTGGCGCATGCTCACCCAGGAGCCGTGGCCGTCGTTGCCGCACGCGCTCAAGGTGCTCTGCGGCGGTGAAGCGCTCCCCGTAAGCCTGGCCGAGCAGCTCCTGAAGGAGGTCCCCGAGGTGTGGAACCTCTACGGCCCGACGGAGACCACCATCTGGTCGACCCTCGCGCGCCTCACGAGCGCGGACCCGACCATCGGGCGCCCCATCGCCAACACGCAGATCTACCTGCTCGATGCCGCTCTCGAGCCGGTGCCCATCGGCGTGCCCGGGGAGCTCTACATCGGTGGCGACGGTGTGGCGCGGGGCTATCTGAACGAACCAACACTGACGTCCGAGCGCTTCCTTCGGAACCCCTTCGGGGAAGGAAAACTGTATCGGACCGGCGATTTGGGCCGTTATCTGCCCGACGGGAGCATCGAATTCCTGGGTCGCGCGGATCATCAGGTGAAGATCCGAGGTTTCCGGATCGAGCTCGGAGAGATCGAGGCAGTGCTCGGAAAGCACCCGTCGGTGAGGGACGCGGTCGTGACGGCGCGAGAAGATACGCCGGGGAACAAGCGCCTAGTGGGCTACCTCGTGTTGCGGAAAGACGCGACCGTGCCGGGGGCGGCCGATCTGCGAGACTACCTTGGGAGCAAGCTGCCGCCTTACATGATCCCGTCAGCATTCGTGTGGCTGGACACCATGCCGCTGACCACGAACGGCAAGGTCGATCGGAGTGCGTTGCCCGCACCGAATGGCCAGAGGCCGGAACAGGAGCACGACTTCGTGGCAGCCCGCACACCGGTGGAGGCGGAGCTGACGCGGATCTGGGCGGAGGTGCTCCGGCTCGATCGCGTGGGTGTCGAGGACAACTTCTTCGCCTTGGGCGGCGATTCCATCCTCGCCATTCAGGTCATCAGCAAGGCGCAGCACGCTGGACTCACCCTGTCGGTGCGGCACCTCTTCGAACACCAGACGATTGCCGGCTTGGCCACTCGGGCCGCTGGGGGCGCGCCCTGCCCGGCAGAGCAAGGCGTTGTGACCGGCCCCGTGCCATTGACGCCAATCCAGCGGTGGTACTTCGAGCAAGATCTCGCCGAACCGCATCACTACAATCAGGCGTTCATGTTCGAGGTTCGCAAGCCCCTCGACGTGGACGCACTCCAGCGCGCGATTGGCCACCTCGTGCAGCACCATGACGCGCTTAGGCTGCGCTTCGTGCGAGACGGAGCCAGCATGTCGCAGATCAACGCCGCGGCGGACGACGAGGTGACGGTCGCCACGACGGACTTGTCGGCCATCCCCGACAAGCACCTAGCACCTGCAATCGAAAAGGCCGCCGCCGAGGCTCAAGCCAGCTTGTGCCTCGAGACTGGACCGCTGCTCCGTGTCGCGGTGATGAACCTTGGACCACTGCGCACGAACCGGCTCTTGATCGTCATTCACCATCTCGCCGTGGACGGCGTCTCGTGGCGAATTCTCCTCGAAGATCTGGCAACCGTCTATGGGCAAGCGCGTCGGAGAGAAAGCCTCGCGCTGCCTCGAAAGACAACGTCGTTCAAGGAGTGGGCGGAGCAGCTGTCGACGTATGCGCAGTCGGAGGACGTGGCGAAGGAGCTCGCCTATTGGCGATCGTCTCATCCGCGTGATCGCCTTCCGTTGGACCGCGACGGCGGCGAGAACACGGTGGCTTCCACGAAAACCGTGGACGTCGCCCTCAACGACGAAGATACCCGCACCCTGCTGCGCGAGGTGCCCGAAGCCTACCGCACACACATCAACGACGTGCTGCTTTGGGCGCTGACGCAAGCGGTCGCGGCCTGGACCGGGACGCGCCGCATCTGCGTGGATTTGGAAGGCCACGGTCGCGAAGAGATCGGGGCGGAGGTCGACGTATCGCGCACGGTGGGCTGGTTTACGACGATGTTCCCCGTGGTGCTGGAGTCGCCAGAGACGTCGATGGCCGAGTCCCTCGAGGCGATCAAGGAGCAGCTACGGCGCATTCCGCGTCGCGGGCTCGGATACGGCCTATTGCGCTACCCGATGCGGGATGGTGGCGAGGCAGACATGCGCACGGAGCTCGCCGCCCTTCCGCGAGCGGAGATGAGCTTCAACTACCTCGGCCAAATCGATGGGATCGCGTCCGCCTCGTCGCCGTTCGCTGCGGCGAGCGAGTCGACCGGCCCATGGAGAAGCCCTGTCGACCGGAGGACGCATCTGCTGGAGATCGACGGGTGGGTCACCGCGGGGAGCCTCCGATTCGTCTGGTCCTACAGCGAGCACCTCCACGACCGATCGACGATCGAGAGCGTCGCCGGCGCATTCGTGGCCGCACTGCGAGCGATCGTCACGCATTGCCGTTCGGGCGCCTCGGACAGCCACGTGCGCCCGGTCGGCGCCGGCCACCGCTCGCCCCAGCTCATCGAGATCAAGCGAGGCAGCCCGACGCGCGTGCCGCTGATCCTCGTTCACCGAGCCGGAGGCACGGGCGCCGAATATTATGCCCTCGCGGCGCACCTCCCGCCCGATCAACCCGTCTATGGGATAACCGCGGCCTATGACGCGATGGACGATTCCATCGCGCGCCTTTCGGCGCGCTACGTCGAAACGGTGCGCGCGCGTATTCCGAAGGGTCCTTATCTCCTCGGCGGCGCATCGTTCGGTGGAATCGTGGCGCACGAGATGGCGCGATATCTGGCGGAACGCGGCGAGCTGGTCGAAGCCGTTCTCTTGTTCGACAGCGAGCTTCCCGATCCGACGGCGAAGTCTCGGCTGACGACCGAGGTCATGATGCAGTCGCTCGGCTTGGAAGAGCTCACGCCCGACACTGCGGAGTTTCTCCGCAACTTCCAGGAGTGCGAGAAGCTGATGATCACGTACGAGCCCACGCCGTACGCGGCAGACACGATCCTCTTCCGCCCCGTGGACAGGGGGCGGTCCTTGTCGAAGGCCCCCGAGCGGGATTGGGCGCCGCTCGTCGAAGGACAACTTACAGTCGTCGAGGCCGACGGGGATCACCTATCGATGCTCCAGAATCCTCACGTTCGGATTTTGGCCAGACAAATCACATCGAGGATTGAAGCCAAGCGTCGCTTGCACTGACGAGCAGGAGGCCTCGCACCATCACGTTCGAGCACGTCTCGATCTCGAGAAGACGCGTTACTCGTTTGCTCTACCTTTATTCAAAGCCGCTGTCGCCACTCCGTCCAAAGCCGCCGCCGGCAGCGAAACACTGCCAGCGCCGCAGACGCTCATGGGACCCCATCCACGTTAGAAGCTGACGGACAGAGATGCGCGACTTGATTTCAGCCAAGGTCGATCACCTATGAACGCACCGAAAGACCGCGCGCGCATCGTCGCCATTGGCACGCACATTCCGTCGCGCCGAATCTCGAACGTCGAACGGGCGCCTGCATTCAAAATAGACCCGACATTCCTCGAGAACAAAATCGGCGTACTGGAGCGATCCATCAAAGACGAATCGGAGGCCGCGAGCGACCTTTGCGTCAAGGCGTTCCACGACCTGACCGAGAAGACTCCCATCGATCTCGGCTCGATCAAGCTCGCGTGCGTGGTCACCCAGAATCCGGACCGCAGGGTCCCGCACACCGCCGCCATCGTTCATCAAAAGCTCGGACTCGAAAAGTCCTGCGCGACGTTCGACATTTCCCAAGGGTGCGCGGGCTATACGCACGGGCTCGCGATCACCACGGCCCTTCTCGAGACGCTGGCCCCGGGCAAAGCGCTGCTTTTCACCTGCGATCCTTATTCGACCATCGTGGACCCGAACGACAAAGGAACGGCGCTCATCTTCGGAGATGCGGCGTCCGTTTCGGTTCTCTCCAAGGACGAACCGGGGTACGCCCTGATCGATTCGGACTTCGGCACGGCCCCCAATAGCTACGAGTGCCTGATCCACGACGGCCAACGGCTGAACATGGATGGGCGCCAAGTCTTCTCTCATGCCGCCCGCGAGGTGCCGCAAAGCATCCAGCGCGTGCTCGAGCGAAATGGCCTCAGCACCCGCGAGGTCGACCGGTTTCTTCTGCACCCCGGGTCCAAATACATCATCGACTTTCTGCGCGGGGCGCTGGGGCTCGATGCGACGAAGGTCCCGTTCGAGATCGAGAGGTACGGCAACACCGTATCGTCGTCCATACCTATCTTGCTGAAGGAAAACCTGCGCCGGAACCGGGACGCAAGAGTCGTATTGAGCGGATTCGGGGTCGGTTTCTCGTGGGGAACCAATTTGATCGAGTTGCAACCATGATGGAGTCAACATGATTACGAGAGACGACATTCTTCGATTGTTCATCGCAGCCGAAATTCACGTCACCGGGTCCGAGCTGGACGATCACGCGCCCCTGGCGCAGCAAGGGCTGGACTCGCTCGATATGGCGAATCTGCTCTTTCAGCTAGAGCAGTCCTACCAATTCTCCATTTCTCCCACGGAGGCCAGCCGGCTGCGCACCCTTCAGGACATGATCGACTGCGCCAGCGCCCGTACGGCGGGTCGTGCCGCGAACGCGAGATGACCCCCACGACGACCGAAGCCTGGGTTTTGCGAAAAGGTGACGAGAGCAGGAGCTTTGACCCCTTGCGCCTCGAGACCTTCACCTTGCCGCCCATTTCCCCCGACGAGGTGCTCGTCCGGCCGATCTACGGCTGCTGGGAGGGAAATATGGATCACGCGCTGCGAAGGAGTCCGGTGGACATTTGCACCCTTCGCGGCGAAGACGCCGTCGTCATCGGCAATGCTGGCGTGGTTCGGGTCGTCGAGGTTGGCGAGAACGTATCGACCCTTCAGCCCGGCGATGACTGCATCGTCTTTTGCAACGGGACGTGGGATGCCCACGGATATCCCGTGCGCATTCTTGGTTACGACGCACCGGGAACGGTGGGCGTGCTCGCCAAGACGACCAAGATGCACCACCGGCAGCTCGTTCCCATCCCGAAGGAGTCGCGCGCTTCCTTGAAGCAATGGGCCGCCTTCTCCCTACGCTACGTGACGGCATGGGCCAACTGGCGCGTGGCGTACGCCTGCTGGAAATCGCAGATGGATGGCTCGCCGCCGAAGGACCAGTTCGTGTGTGCATGGGGTGGCGGCGTCGCGCTCGCCGAGCTCTCGCTCGCCCGGGCGATGGGCTGCTCGGTGGCCATGGTCACGTCGAAGGCAAGCCGGCTCGCGCTCCTGAGCGAGCTGGGAATCGACCCCATCGACCGCAGCGGATGGTCCGACGCGAGCTTCGAGAAGGAGTTCTTGAAAGCCGTCGAGGCGAAAAGCGGCGGCCTCGGGGTATCCATCTTCGTGGACAATCTCGGTATCGCGTACAAGACAGCGCTCAAAGCGCTGGCGCGGCAAGGGGTGATCACCACCTCGGGCTGGAAGCACGGCGCCACGTTTGCGAACTCGCGCGCCATGGAATGCATCGGCCGCCACATTCACGTGCATACGCATTACGCACGCTACGAAGAGGGCGTCGAGTCCGTCCGGTTTGCCCACGAGAACGGGTGGCTCCCGCCGGTTCCCGAGGAGGCATACCCTTGGGATCGGATTCCCGAACTGGCGGAAGAATATGCGCACGGGCGTCTTGATTCGTATTTTCCCATTTTTACCGTCAACGAGGACCTTCTCGAATGAGTACGAGATCCATCGCGTTCATGTTCCCCGGCCTCGGCGATCACCATGTCGGCATGGGGCTCGAGCTGTATCGCACGCTCCCCGTTTTCCGTGAGCAGATCGATCGCTGCGCCGCGTTCCTCGAGCCCGAACTCGGCGTCGATATCCGCACGCTCATGCATCCACAGAGTGCGCCGCCGCCGCTGCCAGCTAGCGCGGGCAAGAAGCTCGATCTTCGAAGGATGCTCGGGCGCGACGGCCGCGCACCGACCCCCGAGGAGAGCCGGCTCAATGAAACGCGGAATGCGCACCCCGCGCTCTTCGTCCTCGAATACGCACTGGCCAAGCAATGGCAAGCGTGGGGTGCAGAGCCGGAGGCCATGATCGGGTATAGCCTCGGGGAATACGTCGCCGCGTGCCTCGCGGGCGTGCTCTCGCTCGAAGACTCGCTCACCCTGGTGGCCCGGCGCGCGCTCCTGGTCGAGTCCCTCCCGGCGGGCGCCATGCTCGCGGTCATGCTCTCCGAAGCGCAGCTCGAGCCGCTTCTCGGCGGACACGTGTCGCTTTCGGCGGTCAATGGTCCGGAGTTTTGCGTCGCATCGGGCTCACCCGAGGCCGTGCAGGAACTTCAAACGCGCCTGCGCGATCGCGGTGCGGCGTTCCGGCGCGTCCAATCGTCGCATGCCTTCCACTCCAACATGATGGAGCCCATCGCCGGACGCGTCACCGATCTGGTGCGGGGATTCGCGCGTCACGCTCCGAAGATCCCCTACGTCTCCAACGTCACCGGCACATGGATTACGGCCGCGCAAGCCACGGATCCCGCCTACTGGGCCGCGCATCTCTGCCGCCCCGTGCGCTTCGCCGAGGGCCTCGGTGCGTTGACGTCGCAGGCCCTGCTCGAAGTCGGCCCCGGACAGACCTTGAGCAGCCTCGTCTCCCCCGCCCCGGCACGCATCGTCGTTCCTTCGATGCGCCACGCCTTGGATCCAGAGTCCGATACGTCGGTGCTCCAGAAGGCCACCGCGCGTCTCGACGGGCTCGAAAAGGAATCAACGGCGAAGCGGCCCTTCACGAAGACGGAGCAGGAGCTCGCCGCCATTTGGCAGGCTGTATTGAAATGCGAGGCCCCCGCCCTCGATGCACACTTTTTTCAATTGGGCGGCAACTCACTGCAGGCCACCCGGCTTCTCGATCGTCTCTCCAAAACCTTCCGCGTTCGACTCCCGCTCCGGCGCATCTACGAAGTGCCAACCCTCGAGCTCATGGCCGCGGCCCTCGACGCCCCGCGCAGTGGGTCGTTCCCCACTCGGTCGTCCGCCTCGCCCAAATCCGTGAATGGCTCGCTTTTCCGGCTGCCCAATGGCTTGTCGATCGCGCACCAGAACGAAGCCGAGACGCGGCATTTCTACGACGATATCTTCGCCCATCGGTCCTACGTCAAACACGGCATTCGAATCCCCGATGGCGGTTGCGTGCTCGACGTCGGAGGCAACATTGGCCTCTTTACGGTGTTTGCCCACACCGAAGCGAAGAACGTCCGCATCTTCACCTTCGAACCCGCACCACCGCTGTTCGAGATCATCCAGCGCAACGTCGCCCAACATGGGATCCGAGCCACCGTATTCAATGTTGGATTGTCCAATCTCGAGTGCGAAGCTCCGTTCACCTTCTATCCGCACAGCGCCGGCATGTCGTCGTTCCACCCGAACGAAGCGGAAGAACGGCACAACCTCCAGACCATCATCGAGAATCAACGCCGGAGTGGCGACGCCGCGGTGGACCAGATCGGCGAACACGCGAGCGAGCTTCTGGACGTGCGCTTTGCCGCCACGACCTTCGACGCTAAGCTGCGCCGATTGAGCGACGTCCTGCGCGAGCAGAACATCGAGCGCGTGGACCTGATGAAGGTCGACGTGCAAAAGTGCGAGCTCGAGGTCATCGAAGGCATCGACGATGCCGACTGGCCGAAATTCTCGCAGATCGTCCTCGAAGCCCACGACGAGGGCGGTCGCGTCGGCAAGCTCGTCGAACTGTTCGAGCGCCGCGGCTTCTCGGTGATCGCCGAGCAGGACGCACTGTACGTGGGAACCAACATTTTCAACATTTACGCCATTCGCAAAGGATCGTGATGGCCCCGACGCGCACATTGGAATTTACCTCCGTCGGCGTCGTGGGCGCCGGCGTCATGGGGGTCGGCGTCGCGCAAGACCTCGCACAGACGGGCCACCACGTGGTGCTGGTCGACATCTCCGACAACGTGCTCGAACGCGCCCGCAAAGAAATACGTAACGGGGTTCGTGCGTTCGCCCTTTTTGGCAAGTCGGCCCAGAAGGTCGACGTCAAAGAAGTGCTCAAGCGCATCACCTTTACCACCGACTACGCACGCTTGTCGGATGTCGACTTCGTCATCGAAAACGTGACGGAGAAGTGGCCCATCAAAAAAGAGGTCTACGAGCGCATCGATCCCATTTGCCGGCCGGAGGTGGTCTTCGCCGTCGATACGTCGGCCATATCCATCACCCGCGTCGCTTCCGTCACCAAACGCCCCTCGCAGGTCTTGGGTATGCACTTCATGAACCCGGTGCCACTCAAGCCCATGGTCGAGGTCATTCGCGGATTTCACACGACCCCGGAGACCATCGACACCGGCAAGCGGCTGCTCGCCGAGATGAACAAGGCGGCTGTCGTCGTGGAAGACGTTCCCGGATTCGTCTCCAACCGCGTCCTGATGCTGACCATCAACGAGGCGGTCTTCCTCGTGCAGGACCGCGTGGCCAGCGCGGCCGACGTCGACAAGATTTTCAAAGGCTGCTTCGAGCACAAAATGGGTCCGCTGGAGACGGCGGACCTCATTGGGCTCGATACCATTCTTTATTCGATCGAGGTTCTCTACGAGAGCTTCAACGACGACAAATATCGACCTTGTCCGCTCCTCAAGAAGATGGTGGACGCAGGCCTGCACGGCCGCAAATCCGGGCGCGGGTTTTACGATTACTCCTGAGGAAAGCCATGACGTCGGATGACCGCAAAACGAAGATCCGCAATTACTTGACCAAATTCTTCCCCGGGCACGAGCTCCGGGACGAGGACGATATCTTCAGTCTGGGATTCGTCAATTCGATGTTCGCCATTCAGCTCGTCAACTTCATCGAGCACGAGTTTGGCATCGAGATCGACAACGAGGACATGGAACTCGACAATTTTCGCTCGGTTCGGGCCCTGGTGGCCCTCGTGCAAAAGAAAGCCGCATGACGCTTTCCTTGACCCCAGCGCACGAGGCGGCACACGCCGAATTTCGCGGTTTCGTCGACGACCACATCGCGCCCTTCGCCGGCGATTGGCATCGCGCCCAGGCCACCCCGCCCGAGATCATCCGGCGGCTTTCCGAGCGTGGTTACCTGGGGCTGTCCATTCCCGCGAGCTTCGGCGGTGGAGGCAATGACGCGGTCACCCTGGGCCTTTTGGCCGCCGAGCTCGGGCGCGGCTGCTCGTCCTTGCGCAGCCTTCTCACGGTTCACACCATGGTGGCGCAAGCCGTTCTGCGCTGGGGAAGCCGCGCGCAGAAGGAAACGTGGCTTCCCCAGCTCGCCTCGGGGGCGCGAATCGGCGCGCTCGCGCTCTCCGAGCCGGACGTGGGAAGTGACGCCAAAAGCGTCACGACCACCATGCGAAGCGAGGGCGATGCCTTCATCGTCGACGGGCACAAGACGTGGATTACCTACGGGTCCGTGGCCGATCTCTTTCTCGTCTTCGGGCGCACCGAAGAAGGGCCCACCGCCTTGCTGGTCGAACGCGAACGGCCCGGCCTTCGCACGGATCCCATCATGGATCTCGTCGGCATCCGCGCCTCGATGACCGCGAGCGTGCGCCTCCAAGGCTGCCGCGTGCCCGCGGACAACATCGTGGGCCGGCGCGGGCTGGGCATCTCCCAAGTGGCCTCCATGGCGCTCGATTCGGGACGCTACACCGTCGCTTGGGGCTGCGTCGGCATCCAGCGGGCGTGCGTGGAAGCATGCATCGCGTACACCGGCCGGCGCGAGCAGTTCGGCGTGCTTCTCAAAGAGCATCAACTCGTACGCCAGAAGGTGACCGACATGTTCACCGATCTGCACGCCTCCGAGCTGCTCTGCATGGAGGCGGGCCGCCTGCGCGACGGCAAAGATCCCGCGGCCCTCGCCGCCACGTCGATGGCGAAATATTTCGCATCGACGGCGTCCGTGCGCACGGCCAACGACGCACTGCAGCTCCATGGCGCCAACGGCGCGGCGGGCGATTACCCGCTCCAGCGTTACTTGGGCGATGCGAAGATCATGGAAATCATCGAAGGAAGCTCACAAATTCAGCAAATCACCATCGCCGAGTATGCCTACCAAGAGCACGCTCGCAGCCATGGAATCCCCAGCGGAACGGACTCGTGGAGGAAGTGATGACGACCGGCGCGGCGGTGGAATCGAAAGCGCGGAATGACGAGAAGAAGACCGTCAAGTGTGTCGTGTGGGACCTCGACGACACCATCTGGGACGGCATTTTGCTCGAGGATGTGAACGTCCGGGTGCGCGAAGAAGCCATCCGCGTCATCCGCACCTTGGATGAACGTGGCATTCTGCACTCCATCGCCAGCCGCAACGATCCGGCGACGGCCATGGCCAAACTGCGCGAGCTCGGCTTGGCGGAGTATTTTCTGTATCCGCAGATCCATTGGGGAAGCAAATCGACCTCCATTCAGGAAATTGCCAAGGCCCTGAACTTCGGAATCGATGCCATCGCCTTCGTCGACGACCAGCCCTTCGAGCGCGACGAGGTGAGCTTCGCCCACCCCCAGGTCCGGTGCATCGACGCCGCCGACGTGGCCAAAATGGCCGATCTTCCTGAAATGAATCCGCGATTCGTGACCGACGACTCGCGCGTGCGGCGCAAGATGTACCAGGCGGACATCGAACGTAAAACCGTGGAGGATGCCCACCAGGGCAGCCCGGACGAATTCCTCGCCTCGCTGGACATGCAATTCGTCATTGCCAGCGCCCAGGAAGAAGATTTGAAACGCGCCGAAGAGCTCACCGTGCGCACCAACCAACTCAACGCAACGGGCTACACCTATTCGTACGACGAATTGGCCGCATTTCGGCAATCAACGAATCACGACTTGCTCATCGCAAGCTTGACCGACAAATACGGAACTTACGGAAAGATTGGACTCGCCCTGCTCGAGAAAACCGCCGCGGTGTGGACGCTCAAATTGCTCTTGATGTCCTGCCGGGTGATGTCCCGCGGCGTGGGCACCGTCCTCTTGAACCACATCATCGAACGGGCGCGAGATGCCGGCGCCCTCTTACGCGCCGAGTTCGTCGCCACCAACCGCAATCGGCAAATGTACATCACCTACAAATTCGCGGGCTTTCGCGAAGTGGATCGTAACGGGAATCGTTCTATTTTGGAAAACGACTTTTCCAATGTGCAAAAATTCCCATCTTACATCGACGTCGAGATTCAGACTTGAAACGTCTTCCTCGCGCTTGCGAGACATCGCCGCCCGGCTCGACGGGAAACACCCGCCGAGCCTCGCAAGCCGAAAGGTCGACGCGAGATACCTCGAGCTTGCGCCGAACCTCCTTCTCTTCCTTGACCGCTCGTCGATCGCACTCGTGACCAGCCACCGAGCACGCCGCCACTAGCGACGCGGAGCCTGTGTCGAATCTGTATGGTGACGGAGGCAAACCAGGCCATCCAGGACACGAACAGCAACCTTCGTGCCCTTCATCACACACCACGGTCCGCGGGGGGAGATCACGCGCACATCGTAGTGCCCAGGGACGGAATCGAACCGCCGACACGGGGATTTTCAGTCCCCTGCTCTACCAACTGAGCTACCTGGGCTCCGGGCTGCGATTCATGCCCGAGCGTGGGACCCCTTGTCAACGAGATCGCGCAGCGACCCAAACATTTTCGAGGCGGGGTCGGGCGTCAGGCGGGTGGCGAGCTCTCGAGCTGCATCAGGAGCTCGGTGACGCCGTCGGAGCCCGTGGTGGGGGCGCCGACGGGGCGAAAGCCGGCCTTTTCCAGGACGCGGATGGAGCCGATGTTTTGGACGGCCACGAAGGCGTGCAGGGGGCGGGTCCGCTCGTGGTGGGCCACGAAGTCGGCCAGGGCGGCGGAGGCGAGGCCTCGGCCCCAGTGGGCGCTGCCCAGCCAGTAGCCGACCAGGCGCATGCCCTCCCCGTCCCAACTCGTGATGTTGCCGACCACCACGCCGCCGACCTCGATGACCTTCTTGGTGTTGGCGGGGTTGGCCAGGATCCTGTCCCGCCAGTGCACCATGAACGCCTCGCGCTCGCGCCCGGGAAACTGCGCCATGCGCTGCGCCTCCGGCTCGCGTTGGTGTTCGAACAGGGTGGGTAGGTCGTCCTCCGTCACATCGCGCAGGATCATCCCACTTCAATAACCATCGCGCGGGACGAAGGCATCTCGGACTTCTCGATTCCGTGAATTTTTCGCCTGCAGCGGCTAATCCTCACGTCGATGAAAAAGAAGAAGGTCGGGGAGAACCCCGCGTTCGAGCTGCCCCCCGTCAAAAGCTCGGGCATGCGGGAGCTTCATTCGCTCGACGGCGCGCTGCTGCTCATGCACTTCGGCTTTCGCGGCCTGGTCGCCGAGGCCGACCTTTTTCTGCAGCACCACGGCCTGTCGCGGGTGCATCACCGCGTGCTCTACGCGATCGCCCGCAGCGAAAGCCTGTCCGTCGGCGCGCTGCTGGAGCTTCTCGGCGTCAGCAAGCAGGCGCTGCACAAACCGCTCAAACAGCTTCAGGACGAAGGCTATGTCGTTGCGCAGAGAGACCCCGCGCAACATCGCAGCAAGATCCTGCGGCTCACCGCGAAGGGCGCGCGCATCGAGAATGCCGCGTCGAAACGCGAACGAAAGGCCATTGGCGAAGCCCTGAAGGTCGTCAAACCGAGCCATCGCCGCGCATGGTTCGAGATCATGGCCGTGCTGGCCCGCCGCGCGTAGCCTTTCGCCCTGCCATCCTCAGGTCAATCATATTGACCTGAGAGCGCACGGTGCTAATTTGCGCCGAGGATGCACGCTTTCCTCTTCAACACCGTCCTCGGGTTGAACGCGCTCTGGTTCGGCATTGCCTTCGGCTCCTTTTCCCTGCGGCCGCTGCCTGCGGCCAAGTTGCTCGTCCCGCCGCATACGCGCTCATCACCGCTGTTCGAGATCGTCGCCGCATCGCTCCGCTTCCTCGGGGGGATGAACCTGGCGATGGCCCTGTTCGCGGTCCTTCTCCTGCTCTTCGGACACCTGTTTCCCCTGCCCGTTCAGCGCGCGCTGTTCGCCGCCGTCTTTGCGATGGGGCATGGGACACAATTTGCCGGCAACGTCCCCATCGCGCTCGGTCGAAGCTCGCTTTGGCCCGTGTGGCGCGGCCCCATGCGGCTCATTTTCGCCGTGGACTTCACCCTGATGGCCGCCAATGCGGCCGTATGCATTCTACACCTTTTACGCCCCGTGCCCTGACGGCACCGCGTACACGATCTCGTGGGCCTCGGTGCCGTCGGGCACCTCCCAGCGATCCATCATGGCTCGAATGACCCGCTCGGGAACGACGGCGTCGCGGGAGCGATTCTGCGACCAGAGCGCCTCGCGCGGCGCCTCGACGTACACGATGGTGATTCGCGCATGGTAATCGGCCAACAGCGACAACAACGGCGCGCGAAAACGCCGCGAGATGTTCGTCGCATTCCATACGAACCGCTCACCGCGCCGCAAATGCTCCTTGGCACGCTCGCGCGCGGTTTGAACCACCTGGCCCTGATTGTCGGAGTGATCGATATCGAGCTCTTCGCGCAATCCATCCAAGGATACGACGGGCCAATTCGGGAAATGCGTTTTAACGTACGTGTCTTTGCCCGAGCCCGGAAGGCCCGACATGACCACCACATTCACCTTGGTGTCGTCCCACGCTTCCACGTCGGGATGGCGGCCCTCGGAATGAAAGAACGTATAGCGCGTGTGCGGAGACGCGAACGTGCGCGGGCCATTGAAACAGCCTTCGTCGCGGCAATATTCGCGGTACAAATCGATATTGTCCAAAATGCGTTGCAAGTCCTGGCACACCCGCCCACGGATGTCCGCCTCGGCCACCAACGAGAGCAGATCGCAGCGGGCCACGAGACTTATTTCGGCGGCCATGCGGCGCGCGTCCTCGCGTTCGATGAGATAAAAGGGAATCTGATGATAACGAATCAGGCCGCACACCCTTTCGCGGAGGCCGAACGGCTCGCCGAGCTCCCATAGGATCTTTCGAGCCATGAGCTCACCGCGACGGGAATGCCCTTTGGCCGTCACGCGCCCGTCGTCCTCGGTGCGTGTGGTGGCCGGCTTGGCCACGTCGTGCAGAAGGCACGCGAGGTACACCGCGCGGCGGTCTTCCTCGGGCAACTCGCGCCAAGACGTCATCCCCGCGAGCGTCTCCAACACCATGCGCGTGTGAATCCACACGTTGCCCTCGGCGTGGTGAATCGGATCCTGCGGACAAGCTTCCAGCGCACGCACCCAGGGAAAAACCTGCAGCGCGTCCCACGGCACGCGGTAATCGGGTGCTTGGGGAAGATCGATGGGAACCATGCCGTCTCTATAGCGCCAGCCTGCGCACCGGGCGAATCCACGGGCGCGATCTGCTACCGTTCCGGGCCGTGTCTTCCAAGTATCCGCGCTCATTTCACCTCCCCTGGTCGCCCGGGGGCACGTCGGACGACAAACGTCTGCGCGACGTCTCCGGTTTGCTCGGCGTCGAATTGGTGGTGACCGAGAAATGCGATGGCAGCAACCTCACGTACACGCGCCATAGCGTCTTTTCGCGCTCGCACGCGGGCCCGCCTTCGCACCCGAGCTTCGACCTGGCCAAGGCCACGCACGCGCGATTGAGCTATTTGATTTCCGAGGGCACCTCCATCTTTTGCGAATACTGTTACGCTGTGCACTCGATCGAATACGAGGCACTCCCCAACCATTCCCTGGTTTTCGGCGTTCGCGACGACGAAGCCGGCATCTGGTGGGAATGGGACATGGTGGCAACCCAAGCGGCCGATCTCGGCCTTCCCACAGTGCCCGTTCTCTTCCGCGGCGCGGTCGAAACCGAGCGCCAGCTCCAGGAGCTCACCGGCGACTTGGCAGCCCAGCCCTCCACCTTCGGCGGCACGCGCGAGGGCGTGGTCGTCCGCCGCGCCGCCTCCTTCGCCAACACGGATTTCCCTCGGAATCTCGCCAAGTGGGTCCGCAAGGACCACGTCACCACCGACGAACACTGGATGCACCAGGGCATCACGCCCCAGCGCCTCCGCCACTAGAGTCCTTCGAAGAGGAGATGCTGCCCCACCCGGCAGCGCTCTCCGGTGTTCTCCATGTCCTCATTTCGCGCTGCTGCCCGCCCCAAAGCGGGTGCTCATGCCATGCTTCCCCGATTCATCGCACACCGCCCCTTCCGCATGGCATTCCGCGCCCGCAGGGGCGGGCCCCCCGGGTCGCATTGAAAGCGCCAACGTCGCGGCCGGAGGGGGATTCATGGATTCGCAATTCGCGAATCGCGAATCGCGAATCGCGAATCGCGAATCGCGAATCGCGAATGGCCCGTAACCCCCTTTATCCCTCAGCCATCACGTCACGAGCATGGGGCATCACGTCACGAGCATGGATCGCTTTCTCGTGATATCACGGGACGCCGATACGAATTTCGCGACGTCGCGACGGGCGAAATCGCACTATCGTTGCCACGATGCCCCTCCTCGTTCCGTACCATCTCGACGAGCACTTGGCCGATTTCGACTGGCCCGCCGAGGCCACGCGCACGGTCACGCGCCCCGAAAGCCCGCCCGGCGCCACGACGTGGGAGCCGCTCCGTGCGCTCTATGAGCAGGTGGCCTCCGCGGTCGCGCAAGAGACCGGGCGAACTGCGGTCGTCGCGGGCGACTGCATGGCCTCCCTTGGCATCGTCGCGGGCTTGCAACGCCGCGGCCTCGACCCGAGCGTCGTTTGGTTCGACGCACACGGGGACGTGCAAACCCTAGAGACCAGCACCTCGGGCTACCTGGCGGGGATGCCGCTCCGCATGCTAGCCGGCTATGGGCGCCCCTACCTCGCAGACCCGTTGGGCCTGCGCACCGTGCGCGAAAGCCGCATCCGCCTCGTCGGCGCCCGCGATCTCGATCCGCCCGAGGTCACCTACCTCGCAAACTCGGAAATCCGGCGCTGCACCGTGGAAGACCTCGACGAAGCGCAGCTCCCCGACGGCCCCATCTACCTGCACCTCGACGTCGACGTCATCGATCCCGGCGACCTCCCCGGGCTGACGTTTCCCGCCAACGACGGCCCCTCGCTCACCGCCGTGCGGTCTGCGCTTCGTCGCGTCCTCGCCACGGGGCGCACGGCCGCCGTCTGCATCGCCTGCAACTGGCACCGCCACCGCGGCGCCGGCACCATCTTGCGCGAGCTCGCGAGCGAACTGCTCGCGTAGCGTAACGCGTTCGCGGGGCTCGACATCGGGGCGTTCGGCTCTACGGACAATACGTATCCGTATTGTCGAGGAGAACCATGTCCACTAGCCGAACGAATCTGGAGCTCAAAAATCCCGCCGGCCTCTACGATCCGACCCCCAATGGCTATTCGCATTTGGCGCTGGTTGCGCCCAACGCGCGCCTCGTGTTCGTCGCCGGTCAGGGCGGCGAGAACGCGGAAGGAAAACTCGAACCCGATTTTCAGCGGCAGGTGCGCCAAGCGCTCGACAACGTGCGCACGGCCTTGGCGGCTGCGGGCGCAGCCCCACGCGACGTGGCCAAGCTCACCGTGTTGATCGTCGACCATACCGAGGACAAACTGCACATTTTGGGCGCCGAGTTGGATCGCGTGTGGGAAGCTCACATGAAACCGACCTGCACCTTGATCCCCGTTCCGAGGCTCGCGCTCGAGGGAATGCTCTTCGAGGTGGAGGCCACCGCCGTTCTGCGCACCGAGGAATCCTCATGAAACGCGAAGACTTCGATGTACCGGGCATCTACGCGCACCCCGGTTTCAAGCGTGTCGTCACCGTGCAAGGCGATGTGAAGTTCGTATTCATCGCCGGCCAAACGCCGTCCGACGAGAATTACAAGTGCGTCGCCGCCGGCGACTACCGCGGGCAGTACCTGCAGGTGATGAACAACCTCGACATTCAACTCAAGGCAGCCGGCGCCACCTGGGACGACGTCGTGTTTCGCCGCACCTTCGTGCGCGACGTCGACGAGTTTCTCAAAGTCTTCCACGATCCCGAGCTGCCCAAGTACGGCGACGGCCGCCCGCCGAGCACCTTGATCGGTGTCACGCGACTCTCGCAACCCGGATTCCTCATCGAGATCGACCTCATGGCCGTCGTCGATCCTGCCGCTAAGGCGGCGCGCAGCGAGTGAGCAGCATCTCCACCGACTCGAGGCGGCCGCTTCCGCTCTTTGGAAAGGGGCTCGTGGGGGCCGCCAGCTGTGCGCGCACGCGGTCGATGCGTGCGCGATCGCCGAGGGCACACGCGCACTGGGCCATCGACCGCAGCGTCTCCCGGTGGATGCGGACCGTGGGCGGCCCCGCAGCAAGGGCGCGATCGAGGTAGGCCAGGGCCTCCTCGTGCCAGCCGCGCTGCGCGAGGTTCTTGCCGAGGATGTAATCGGCAAGGGCATCGTGCGTACGCTCCGACCAGGCGCCGATTCTCGCACCCGCGAGCAGCGGCTCCGGAGACCGCGTCTTCGTGCCGAGCAGGAACGTGGCCATCGGCTCGCGGGCCGCAGGCTCGTGCGCGGCAAGCGCCTTCACCTCCAGAGTCCGCGCCAGATCTTCGTCGACGGTGCGCGAAGCAAGAGCCCGATAGCGATCGGACGCGGCGTCGTAGGCGCCGGAGAGAAAGTCCCAGTCGGCGACGGCCTCCTCGGCGCGATCGCGAAAGGTCCGCGGCGTCGCCGGATCGGCGGCCATGCGCTCCAACGCCGCACGCCCCTCACCGCGATGGGCCGGCTCCCGAAGCTCGAGCAGCCCGCGCCCGTAGCGCGCCGAGTACGATTCGGGATCGCGACGGAGCACGTCGTCGTAGAGCTCCCGGGCCCGTTCCTCGCGGTGGGAGTCTCGGCAGGCGTCGGCCTCGTGGAGCAGTGCGTCGACGACGTGGGGGCACCGGCGGCCGAAAATGGCCGGCCGATCGAACTTGGCCTTGGCGTACGCCTGCGTCTCCGGCGCCAAAGGAACGGCGGCCAACGACGCGCGGAACTCGTCGTCGAGCGCATCCCACCCTTTGCCCACCGCATCCTCGACACGCGCCCCGCCGTAAATGGCGCGCACCTTGTCGACGCCGTAGCGCTGCATCATCCAGCGGATGAAGGCGCCCGCAACGGTGTAGCTTTTGGCCGCCGATTGCCCGAGAAAATCGATGGAAAACACCGCCCGCGCCCGCGGCAAAATGCCGAGATCCAGCATGGCGTGCGCCCAGCTCTCGTCGGTGAGCTCGTCCTCGTCGGGCGATGCGGCGACGGCGACGCCCTCGATCAACCCGGGATTCGGCCAGAGGCCACCCCACGCACCGGCGATGCGAAAGGGCCCGCGGCCGAAGCTTCCCGCAATGACGTGGGCGATCTCGTGCCCGAGCACGGGGTGCGGGTATCCGTGCATCTGCAGATAAACTTCGTGCCGCCAGGGTTTGGCGATGTACGTGTCCCCTGCCCCCATGAGGCGCTTTTTCTCGCCGGCATCCCGAAAGAAGAACGCCGTGATGCGCTCCGGCCCGCGCGCGCCCAGCGTGTGCTCCACACTGGCGATTTGCTCCTCGCAGTCCTTGAGCACGAGCAGCGCCTCCTCCTCGCGAAGGTCGTCCGGATAGACGGCGTCGCAGCGCGGCCCGCTCTTTTTGTCACCGAGCTCGCGCGCGATGGTGGCCGGCGTCTGCCAGTGCCCCAGCTCGGGACCGAACGCCGTCACCGCCACGCTCGCGGCCAATGCCAGCGCCCCACACGCGGCCCGCGCGATGCTCGTGCCATCCTTCGCAGCCCAGGCCAGCGATCCATCGTCGTTTCGCGCGAGCAGCGATGCGCCGAACAGCGCGGCCGTGAGGCTCGCCAGGCTGCCCAGCCGGTACGTGAGCAGCGCGGCCCCCGAGTCGATGACCGTGTCGTACAGCGTGCCGCTGAAGTACCCGACGAACGGATCGAAGGCGAACACCATGGGCGAGGCGTAGAAGCGCCACAGGCTCACCACCACGCCCGAAAGGGGCCCCGCGAGGGCCGCCACCACCACGACCCCGCTGCGCGAGCGCGTTCGCGTCACCTCCGCCGCGCACGCGCCCCACACGCCACCGAGCACCGCCCCGATGGCCGCCGTCAGAACGAAGCCCAAGGTCCCGCGTGCCGCATCGCAAAAGCCGACACGCAAGCCATGCACGATGGCCGTTGCCCAGGCAATGAGTGCGAGCCCGAGGCCACTGGCCACCCCCCGCACGGCCGCCTGTACGGGCGGGGGCCGCCACCGCCTCGACTCGAGCGCCGTCGCGATGGCGGCCGCGTTGGGCACGAGGATGCCGCTGGCCAGGGCATGCTCGTACCCTGGCCCGCCGAACAGCGGCAAAAAGCCCACCGCGAAGAGCAGCACCGCCACCACGGCGGCCGCCATGCGCTGCGGGCGCGAACGCCAGATCGACGGCATCGCCGCGCAGTTACACCGCGTGGACGCCGTCGTCGCCTTCGGGCGGCGGGGTGCTCGGAGTCTCGGGCGGTGCGGCCACCGGGGGCTCCAGCACCAGGGGCAGAATCTCGTCCACCCGCTTCACCAAGTGGATATGCAACTCGGCCAGCACGTCCTTCGGCACATCGTCCAGATCGCGCTCGTTGCGCGCCGGGATGAGCACCTCTTTCATGCCCGCGCGGTGCGCCGCGAGGAGCTTCTCCTTGATGCCGCCGACGGGCAGCACGTTCCCGCGCAGCGTGATCTCGCCGGTCATGGCCACATCGCGCTTCACCGGGCAATGCAGAAGCAGCGACGCCACCGCGGAAAACATGGTGATTCCCGCGCTGGGCCCGTCCTTCGGCGTCCCGCCCTTCGGCACGTGCAAGTGCAGATCGATCGAGCGCAGGAACTCCTGCTCCAGCCCGAGCGACGACGCCTTGCTGCGCACGAACGTCACCGCGGCGGTGGCCGACTCCTGCATCACCGCCTTCAGGTTGCCCGTGACCACCACCGATCCCTTGCCGGGCATGCGCGTCGCCTCGATGAAGAGCACGTCGCCCCCCGACGGCGTCCATGCGAGCCCCGTCGCCACACCCGGGACGAGCTGATCCTCCGCCGTTTCCCGCGAGTAGCGGGGTGCGCCGAGCACCTTCTCGACCATTTCGGTCGTCGCCACCTCGTGCACGTCCTCGCCCTCGGCCAGGCGCATGGCCACGTGGCGGCACACCGCACCAATCTCGCGCTCGAGCCCGCGAACTCCGGCCTCGCGCGTGTAGTTGTCGACGATGGTCTCGATACCTGGCTCGGTGAACTCGAGCCGCTCGGGCGTCAGCCCGTGCGCGGAGAGTTGCTTCGGCGCCAAGAACTCACGCGCGATGCTGCGCTTCTCCATGCGCGTGTAGCCGGGCACCTCGATGACCTCGAGGCGGTCCCAGAGCGGCGCCGGAATGGTGTCCGGGTTGTTCGCCGTCGCCAGGAAGGTGATCTGCGAAAGGTCGAACGGCGTGTCCAGGTAATGATCCTGGAAGGTCCCATTCTGTGCCGGATCGAGCACCTCGAGCAGGGCCGCCGCCGGATCGCCCATCATGTCGACGCCAAGCTTGTCGACCTCGTCGAGCACGAACACGGGGTTGCGCACGCCGACCTTCTTCAAGCCTTGCACGATGCGGCCCGGGAGCGCACCCACGTAGGTGCGCCGGTGCCCGCGGATCTCCGCCTCGTCGCGCACGCCGCCGAGCGCAATGCGGTGGTAGCGGCGCCCCATCGAGCGCGCGATGGACCGACCCAGCGACGTCTTGCCCACGCCGGGCGGGCCGATGAAGCAGAGGATCGGCCCCTTCTTGTCGGCCCGCAGCTTGCGCACGGCGATGTACTCGACGATGCGCTTCTTCACCTTTTCCAGGCCGAAGTGATCTTCGTCGAGGCAGCGGCGCACGTCCGCCACGTCGAGCTTGTCGTGCGTGGTCTTGTTCCACGGCATGTCCGCCAGCCACTCGAGGTAGCTGCGGGTGACGTTGTACTCGGCCGACTGCTGCTGCATGCCTGCGAGCCGCGACAGCTGCTTTTTCGCGATCTTTTGCGCGTCTTCCGAAAGCTGGGCCAGGCGCAGCCGCTCGCGCAGCTCCTCCACCTCGTCGTCTTCCCCGCCCTCGCCGAGCTCCTCTTTGATGCTCTTCATCTGCTGGCGCAGGATGAGCTCGCGCTGGGATTTGCCCTCGTCGGCCACCATCGTCGAGATCTCGCGGCGCACCCGCAGAAGCTCGAGCTGCTTGCCCACGATGGCCGCGACGGCCCGCACGCGCGCCTTCGCGTCGAAGGTCTCCAAGATGCGCTGCTTGTCCGCCACCGTGGCCTGCTCGGCCGCGAGGTTCGAGGCGATCAAGTCGGCCAGGGCGCCGCTTTCGCGCACGTTGTCCAAAATGCCCGCCGTCTCTTTGGGCAGGTTGGGCATGAGCGCCAGGGCCTCGCGCATCGATTCGCGCAGGCTCGCGCCCAAGGCGTCGAGCTCCACGTCGCGCTCGAGGTTCTCGGGGATGCGGCGGATGCGCGCCCGCATGTACGGCTCGAGCCCCAGCGGGGCGACCATCTTCAGCCGCGACACCCCATGAAGCACGACGGAGTAGTTGCTCGGTCCCAAGCGAATGACCTTCACCACGCGGGCGACCGTACCGACGTCGTACAGGTCGCCGAACGCGGGCTCGTCGACCTCGGCGTCGCGCTGGCTGACGATGCCGACGACCGCGCGCTCTTGGCCGAGCAGATCCTCGACGAGTCGCACGCTTCGCGCACGCCCCACGTTGATGGGAACCACGCTCGCTGGGAACACGACACTGTTCCTCAGCGGCAGAATCGGGACCATTTCGCCTTCGCTCGAACGCGTTTCGCTCACACTCTGGTGATACCGCGAATCGAGGATCTTAGCGACAAACGTAACGAACGGAAAAGCGCGAGGCGATGACAGTGGAGGCCGGTCGTGGTACTCCTTCGCGCCAATGCGGACGAAGTCCCGTTTCTTGGCCATGGTTGCGTGGGCGGCGGCTGTCTCGGCCCTCACGGCTTGTGGTGCGGGCCAAGCCGAAGACCCGGAAAGCGCCCTGCGCGGGTACGCCCGCGCCCTCGAAGAAGGCCGCTCCGACGACGCCTACCGCATGCTGAGCGATGAAGCACGGCGCGGCATCTCGCCCGACGCCTTCCGCCGCATGCTGAAGGACAGCCCGGAAGAGGTGCGCGAAATCGGTCGGGCGCTGCAACGCCCCACCGCCCCGCCGGTGGTTACGGCCGTGGTAACGAGCCCGTCGGGCCAGGAGCTGGAGCTGGTCCTCGAAAAGGGCAAGTGGAAGGTCGAGTCCAACGCCATCGACCTTTACGCACAAGACACGCCCCGCCACGCGGTGCAAGGCTTCGTGCGCGCGCTCGAGCGGCGGCGCTACGACGTCATCTTGCGCTACGTGCCCGACGGCCACAAAGAGGGGCTTGACGGCGCCAAGCTGAAACAGGCCTGGGAGGGCTACGACAAGGAAGAGATGGCCCAGCTCATTGCCGCCCTCCGGCAAGCGCTCCCGGCCGCGTCCATCGAAGAGGCGGGCGACCGAGCGACCATGCCCTACGGGGCAGGCACCATGCAGCTCGTGCGCGAGCACGGGCTCTGGAAAATCGAGGACTTCGACTGAGGACGCACGGAAATTGACTGATCGGCGGGGATGACCCGTCCAACGCGGCGAATAGGCTGCCCCTGGAGAGTCCATGCGATACGAATTGAATATTGGCCGTAGGTGCGTCGTCGCGTTTGCTGGGGTCGTTGCCCTGGTTGCGACCACGGGATGTCAAGCGTCTTTCAAGGCAACCACCGGAGGCAGCGGGCAACCCTCGAATTACAACCCGCCGCCTTCGTACAACGAGCCGCCCCAGGAGGGTGGTCGCGGTCCGCGCCGTGCGCCCATGCCGGGTTACGGCGGGCCGACGACGAACAACCCGCCGCCGTACAATCCGCCTCCGTACAACCCCGGGCCGCAGGCGCCGCGCTACACCTTGCCGGGCGGCGACTCGGTGCCCATCGCCACCTCGGGCAACGCGTTTGGCAACGGCCAGGCATCGGCCGATTCGCTGCGCGGCTTCGTCTACGCCCTCCCGGTGGGGACCTCTCGCCTTCCCGATCTCTCGAGCATGCGCCCCATCGGCGTCCTCTACACGCGCTCGATCGACGTCCCGAGCCGCAGTTTCCGCGACGGCTTCCCCGGCATCGACAACACGCGCAACGAGTGGTTCGCCATCCGCTACGAGGGCACGTTCACCGTCGCCCGCACCGGGAATTACAGCTTCCGAATGCTCTCGGACGACGGCTCGAACCTGTACATCGACGACGTGAAGCAGCTCGACAACGACGGCCTCCACGGCGTCGGCGGTGGTGCGCGCAACATGAACCTCAATGCCGGCACGCACCGGATCCGGCTCGACTATTTCCAAGGCGGCGTCGGCGGTGCGGCGCTGCAACTCTTCGTCGCGGCGCCCTCGAGCCCCGAGCGCGCCTTTACGACGAGCCTTTAGGCAGCGTGATATCCGGCGGCCGCACGTAGAGCGGCTCGATTTGCGAAGGCTGCGAAGGCTCCGATTCCGTCGATGGCGCGCGTTGCCCGGCGATGCGCGCAATCGATGCGGCGTGCGG